>DUVQ01000176.1 GCA_012840965.1 Oligoflexales bacterium
CGCGGTTGGATTGAAATGATGAAGGGCTCGATCAGCAAGCTTGGCGCGAAGTTTAATACTCACCGCATGGTTGCTGAGTACGCTGAACGCGCCTATCTGCCTGCGCACGAGCTTGGTTTTAGATGGACTTCAAGCTCGTTGTCTGGTGCTGCAGAATTGGCCAGTTGGCGCAAGAAGGTGAACGAGTCCTGGGGTGATGTCTCTATAAAGATGGAAGATTGCGATAATCATGAAGTCTTTGCTGGAAAAGTCCTGCCGATCACTATTCGCGCTCGCCTTGGCAGACTGCAACCCAGCGATGTATCGGTCGAGTTGCTTCATGGTCTGATTGATGCTGAAGGCGGGCTTCACAATCCTTCGGTGGAAAAGGCCGAGTTTGAAAAGATGGAAGGCGACCAGCACGTGTTCAAGGTTAAAGTCGCCTGTAAGGCCACTGGAAACTACGGATTTGCCGCCAGAATTCTGCCCAGTCATCCAGATATGATCGATCCCCTGACTCCGTTGAAGCTGATCTGGGAATAGAAAGCTTTTGGAAACCTTTTCTAGCTAACTACTGTTGCCTTTCGTACGGCGATTGTTTGCTGTGGGAATGCCTCGCTGAACTGGTTTTGAATGGTGGGGATGGTGGCCATTTTGTCTATAACTTCCATACCTTCAATAACTTTCCCAAAAACGGCATAACCATAGCCTTGCTGGGAGGTATCTTGATGGTCCAAGAAGTCGTTATCGACCAAGTTGATAAAGAATTGGGCTGTGGCCGAGTGCAAATCGCTGGTTCTGGCCATAGCAACGGTGCCTCTAAGGTTTTTTAGGCCATTTGCAGCCTCATTTTGGATGGGTGCCTTGGTAGGTTTCTGACGTTTAGCCACATCAAATCCACCGCCCTGAGCCATGAAGCCGGCGATAACGCGATGGAAGATAGTACCTGTATAAAAACCGGCAGTTACATAGTCAACAAAGTTGGCAGTCGAAATAGGCGCCTTTTCAGCGTCCAGTTCCAGTTTAAAATTGCCAAGCGTTGTTTCAAACAAAATGATTGGATTTGCCACTACAGACTCCTTTAATGTGAATGACTGACCCTCAGGTCCAAAATTAGCGGGGTATAAATACCACAAGAACGCAGAAATGTAATAGGGGATGTTTGGCGGGGGCGGGGACAGGGGCAGGGATACCCCGTTGCCCCGCCCCTGACCCTGGCCCCTGCCCCTGTGAAGGGATTTTGGGTTAGACTATGCCTTGGTTTTGGGGCCATCGTTGGGCTCTGGTTTTTTGGGGCTTCGGTTTTTTGGCTTCCTTTTGAGGGTGGTGGATGCATATGAATAGGTGGAATGGTGTTTTTGATGGGGTTGGGGCTAGGCTTGAGGGGCTTGGGCGGGTTGGCCGCGTTGTTGCCGCTTTTAATACTAATATTGATGCTGTTGTGAAGGTGTCTGGGGCGCAGCTTGGGGGGCTGATGCAGGGGATGACTGAAGGCCAGCTTGAAGAGGGCAAACGCTTGATTGGTGCGCCTGCAGATGTGCTTCGGGGGCTGTTTAAATGCTTTTGTGGGGGCATTGCCGAGGAGTGGTTGATTGAGGACCCGGAAGTGGTTGCTTGGATTTCCAAACAGTTTGGGCCTGCCAAGATGCAGATGGGTGGGCAGGCTGGAATAGTGGCTAATGTCCTTGCTTTGTGTGGCGTTTCAGATGTTCTGGTGCATTGTGCGGCGCTGCCAAAGGCACAGGCTCAATTGTTCTTGGACCTGGATAATCTGCGTACTACTGACTCTGACGGCCAGTTGACAAGGGCTTACTCGATCTCCAGAGAAAGTGATGGCGAGATGATTCACTGGATTTTGGAATTTGACCGCGGCGATAAGCTGGTTTTTGATGGCAAGGAGTTTGTTTGCCCCAAGTCAAATCGGTTTATCGCAACCTACGATCCAATGAATTTTGCCATGACCGTTGATGCCAATTTTGACCAGGCGGCTAAAAATCTGCCTTGCGACCTGATATTTTTGTCTGGCTATCACCTGCTGTCCCAGACGCTTGCGGATGGTGGCTCTGGGACCGCCAAAATTGATGAAACCTTTACAAAAATTGCGTCTTGGGGTGGAGCGGCGCAGAAGGAGGGTGTGGTAGCGCAAAATGGGAGCGGTGCACCGGATGGCAAAAACCCACTTGTGCACCTGGAATTTGCCTCGACATCTGACTTGGTAATTCGCCGCTATCTGCTGGATTCAACGAACGTTTTTAGCATTGGTCTGAATGAAAGAGAGACCATCGACCTGCTGGAATTGCTGGACCCAGAACTTGCGAAAAAGTGCTCTGCTGAACCAAACTCGGCCAATTTGTTTGCTGGGATTCAAACAATCATGAAGCACACCGGCGTTAAACGGGTTCAGCTTCATATGTTTGGCTTGTACGTGACCTTGTTGGCGAAAGACGCGGCCATAAAGCCTGAGGATGCTCAAGGTGGCATGGCCTTGGCCTCTGTGGTGGCTGCAAGTAAGGCCTTGGGCGGTAGTCTAGACGTCAAAGAAGACCTGCTTAGGGCTGCAGGCATGTCTGTTGCCAAGCGCGGCTTGGACGAACTTGAAAGGTTGGCGAAAGTTCTAGGGCCTGACTTTAGACAGGCAAAACCGGGAATATGGTTGGGGCCAGCGTTCGACGTCGTGGCTTTGCCAACGATTTTGGTTGATAAGCCGCTAACTTTGGTGGGCGTGGGCGACACTATTTCTTCGCTTTCCTTGGTTGGTTCCATGGTTGCTATTTAATTCGCTCGTAGTTCGTTCGCAACTAACTCCTACTTGACTCCCAACTTGCCCCAAAATGCTCCCCAGACCCGCCTCAAACCATGGTAAAATTTGCCGCCTTTTGGGAGCGCTTAAATGAAAGTCCTTGGCCTGAATTTTAGTAATGATGCCGCGGCCTCGATGGTTGTTGATGGTAGAACCATCTTCGCAGTCCAGGAAGAACGCTATTCCAGGAAAAAGCATGACGCCAGTTTTCCCCAAAAATCGCTTGAAGCCGCCCTTAAAGCTGGTGGCATTCCTTTTGAAGACTTGGAAACTGTTGCCTTTTTTTGGAATCCTGGGATTCATGCATCTTCGCCATCCTGGCGCAATTCTTCCGTACCAAGGCACCACATGGAGTTTTTGTACGATGTGCCAAATAACCTGCTGCCCAGAATTGGCAAGCCTGAGATTACAGAGCAGGTCTTTCACTTGGCTGGTGGCAAGAAGCTTAGAATCGTCTATGTGACGCATCATCTGGCACACGCTGCTGGGGCGTTGTTTACATCTCCTTTTGAAAAGGCGGCGATTCTTACAGTTGATGGTTATGGTGAAAGGGACTCCACCGTTATATGGCAAGCGGAAGGTACCAGTTTTAAACGCCTTTGGACCCAAGAATTCCCACATTCATTGGGTTCTTTCTACGCCGCGATTACCCAGTATCTGGGCTTTTCCCCAAATTCAGGCGAGGGAAAACTGATGGGGCTGGCCTCTTATGGAGAGCCCATTTATGCCAATGAATTCAGGAAGATGCTGAAGCTGACATCCGATGGCTTCGAGCTGGATTTAAGCTATTTCAACTTTTATTTAGAACGGCCGCAAAGGTACAGCGACAAAATGGTTGCCTTATTGGGCGAGCCTAGGATGCCAGAAAGCACCATTACCAAGCGTCATGAGGACCTTGCGGCAAGCATGCAGGCGGTATTTGAAGAGGCGATTATCCACCTAGCCAAAAAAGCCAAGGCGCTAACTGGCCTAGACACCTTTTGTATGTCTGGAGGCGTCACACTGAACTGTTCTGCCAATGGAAAGCTGCTGCAAACAGGGCTTTTTGACAATTATTACTTCCAGCCAGCCTCAAGTGATGCTGGGGCCGGGCTTGGCGCCGCACTATACGCGACGCACACCTTGGAAGGCGTTCCAAGAGGCAAGCCAGAGTTGCTTTCAGAATACTTGGGGCCATGTCACGGCAACGCGCAGATCAAGGATACCCTGGAAAAGGGCGGCATCTCGTATCTAACTCCTGATGATCCCTATGGTATTGCCGGCGCCCTGCTGGCGAAAGGGTTCATCGGCAGTGTTTATCAGGGTAAGGCGGAATTTGGCCCAAGGGCCCTTGGAAACCGTTCAACATTGGCCGATCCAAGAGGGGCTGAGATGAAAGACAGGGTAAACGCTAGGGTGAAGTTTCGCGAAGGATTTCGCCCATTTGCCCCGTCAGTGATGGCTGAGCACGCAGTTGAATACTTTGGACCAGGCGCCGATTTTTCGCCTTTTATGCTGCGGGTCTTTCCAACCAGACCTAATAAGCTTGACGAAGCAGCGGCAGTGACCCACGTGGACGGTGGGGCGCGTGTCCAGTCGGTTACCCAAAAGGATAATCCCAATTATTATCACTTGATCGACAGCTTCAGACGCGAAACAGGCACTCCCTTGGTATTAAACACTTCGTTCAATATTCGTGGTGAGCCAATTGTAAACTCGCCAGCAGACGCCGTGAAATGCTACTTAACAACCGATATGGATTTTTTGGTGCTTGGCGATTATTTGCTGGTTAAAGATAGCGGCATTTTATAGTGCCACCCAGTGACTTACTTTCCAATAGCAGTCATAGAACCAGAAACTTCCCCCGCTGCAGAACCGGACCAATGGAAGGCTCCGGTATAGTAATCAGTGCCTTCGTATTGATGAATCTTGTCAACTACTTGGTCACAGTTTGAATCGGTATATGAACCACTGGCCTGGAGCCTGAAAAACATGGGTGCGATAAGCTTTGTTCGAATGGTCGCAAGGGGGGCCATCAAAGCAGTCCCAGTATCAACACACAGCGCATCGAAGTCTTCCTGTGCAACCGTCTCTGGCCATCCAGTAACCTGCTCTTGAATCGCCGCAACTATTTCAGTGCAATTAAACTGCTCAGCCGCCGCATGCTCAACCGACCTTGAACCAGAACCTCGCAGTTTTCCGTCCTTAATCTGTCCGCCAGTGTAAATGCGGGCGGCCACATCAGAGGCGAAAAACACCACCAAACGGCCAAGATTCAAGCCGACGTCGTGGTCTTCAAAAATGATCCGGCTACCAGCCGCAAGTGTCGCCTCAAAGGCCGTCTCTTCGATAGTTGGCGCGTAGTCAACATCGCCAAACTCGCTCATTTCCAGAACCAGCTTTCCACAGGCAAAATACTGGGGATCCTCTGGGTCACATCCAGCCTTCCAATACAGCGGGTTGTAGGTCTGCCATGTAAAAGACCCTGGAATCTTATCTCCAACTTTTTCCTCAAGATTGAGCACTGAAGTCATGTTAATGGAGCGCAGGGCATTAACTACGGCGGTCGAGACCTTAGTGTATTTTGAAGCCCAAGCGGCCTTGCCACCGGCCAGCTTGCCATCGACTATCCCTTCAACCGCGCTCAAGATGGTTGCCTTGTTGGCTGCGCTACCCAGAAGCGATTCAACCTGACTCGAAAATGCAGTCTTGAAAGCATCACCACCCAATGCAAAAGTGTCTTCCACTAGGCGCAGGTAACAACAAGCCGTGTCTGCAAAGGTAGCAGGGTTAGCGCAATCAGTTGCAGGGTTTACACCATCACAGGCCTTAAACAAGCCTGCAACATCAAGCCTGTGTGACCCATTCAAAGTCGCCACAAGACCCATTGGAATTGCATGTAATCCAATACTTGCGGTATTGGGACAGGGCTCTGTTTCAGTGGCTTTTTGGTCAGTTATGACAACATCATCCTTACAAGCAAAGCCAAAAGCACAACCATCTATTCCCTTTGCTACCAGCGTCACGGTTTTGTTGATTGGTGGGCATTGGAACTCAATTGGGGCATCAATATCAAGGCCTTGGGCTGTTGCCAGTACCTGAGTCAAAGGCGTTGTAGGCGTCAAATCTGCGCATTTGTAGGTATTTGGAATCGCATACACCTGATATGAGGCGCTGGGTCCTGGAGTTCCCTGATAACCAAGGGTTACCACCAAACAGCCACAGTCCATCTCAATTGTGACGATCTCGATTTTGGCTGGAGCAGCGTCCTCAGCTGTCAATTCCACGATGTACCTGACATCAAGGCTGGTTCCAGCGTTGAAGATGTTTTCGACCAAGCCATCCGGACCAACATTGACCTGTGGGTACTCTAGGTTGGCGTCGGATGTAAGAATCTCCTCTCCGTCCAGTGACCACATCCCAGTGATCTCATAGCTGACCTGTTTGCCGACAGCTGGGCTTCCATCTGCAGTATTGGTGACCTTGGCCCAAAACCTGTAAGGCTGACCAGCTGGTACCCTTTGAGGGAACGTCGTATCAATCAAAAACTCGATTTTGACAGGCTTGTCCTCAACAGGGGGTAATTCCTCGTCAGGCGTTCCAGGATCTTGCTGGGAATCTGGTGTTACCGCATCATCCTCATAGTCCAAGTCCAGGGAAGGAACATCCTTATCACCAGGATCAGGCTCATCACTAGGTGAGCCACAGGCGACCATCACCATAGCGGCCATAATGGCTATTCCGAAATAAAATCTTTGCATCTAATGCCTCCTTTTGGGTGCCTGCCCCAAAAAATAACCACCGTCGAAGTCTATTTAGGTTGAGCTCCAGAATCAAACATATTTATCCACATATGCTTCTGCCCCTTCCATTTTTGCCTGGACTGTATATGTTTTGCTGTGGTTTTCGCCTAGAGGAAGGGCTTGGATACTAAACCTTCAGCCGTCCGTGTACGTGGGCTGGTAAAACGTTACAAAAGCCTGATTGCTGTAAACGGGCTTGACCTTGATGTCGTTCAGGGCGAGTGCTTTGGGCTTTTGGGGCCAAACGGCGCTGGGACTGCTCAAGTGATAGGGCCGTTTGCCATTTTAAGCATCGGCGGCGCAGTTTTCTTTTATCTGGCTGTCAAGTTTTTTCGATGGACTTGATTTGCCAAAACTTGGCTCTGGCGCAGCTTAGGCTAAACCATTATCCTTACCCAAGTTGCCTTGGAGCCCCAGGAGGAGTGTTATGCGTGCTGTTTTAGCCCTCGCCTTAATTGCCGTTTTTTCAGTAGCGTCTTGTCAAAAGGACGATGACCCAAGTGATGCAATCCAAGACCCTTCCCAAGACGCCTTCCAAGATCTCGACCCAGATCAGGCTTTACCTGAGGACACCGGTGAAGAAGTCGAAATAGACACCTTCGTACCAGAAATCGTGGAAATGGAAGTGGTGGACTTGGTGGATCGCGTGCGGCCTACCGTTGGGACTTCTGGTGAAGGAAACGTGTTTATTGGCGCCTCATGGCCCAGAGGGATGGTGAAGGTCGGACCAAATAACCGGATCGATAGCGGCGGTGTTTCTGGCTACAGCTACAACAGCGATACTATTCAAGGATTTGTCCACTCTCATCTGGAAGGACCAGGTGGTTCCGGGAATGGCTACAACAGGATCCTCGTGATGCCCTTTACCGGCACTCCAGAGCCCACCTTGGCCGGCTGGACGTCGACCTTTTCCCATGACAACGAGGTCGCCAAGCCGCATCTCTACCAAGTGAGGCTTGATACGTACGGAATTGATGTTGAAGTGACCGCATCGCGCTTGGTGGGACTTCACCGCTGGACATTCCCAGCTGCCGAAAATGCAGGCATGGTGCTTGACCTTGTCTCCTCCCTGGGCGCATGGCAGGAGGCGGAGATGAAGGTCGTCAGTGATACCCTAGTTGAAGGCTTTTCCCGTTACCAAACCAATCCGTTAGTCGCAATAGTCGCTGATATGGTGGATCCTGGAACTGGAATATCAACTGTTTACTACTCAATCAAACTTGATCGCAGTTTCACCGTCACTGAATTCAACCCAAAAAGACACACTGGTGCATTTCTGAACTTTTCAACCGAGGACGGCGATGTCGTTGAGGCCAGAGTTGGGATTTCATACATCTCCGTAGAACAGGCCCGCCTTAATCGCGAGGCCATCACAGATAAGACCTTCGAACAGGTGCAAGCCGAGTCCAAGCATCAATGGAACCGCCTGCTGTCAAGGGTAAGGGTTGAATCTGAATCTGATGAAGATATAGACCGCCTTTACACCGCTGTTTACCATTCGTTACTGGCACCTGCTGACTACACTGAAGGTGCTGGATTCTTTTCAGGGGCCGATGGAAAAGGCCAGACCTACCAGACCCAGGGGTGGCGCTATTACACTGACGACTGGTGTATGTGGGACACTTATCGTACTTCCCATCCGTGGTTTACGCTTATCGAACCCGAGGTCGTTTCGGATTTAGCCCAATCAATTGTCCACACCTATGAGGCTGGTGGTTGGATGCAAAAATGCACCTGGAATGCGGTTGGAGATTCAAGGGTTATGACTGCAAATCCCCAGTTTTGCATCATCGCGAATTCATTTTTGAGGGGGTTTGACAAGTTTAATATCGACACAGCTTGGGAAGGGATGTTGAAGGGTTCGATGGAGGATTCAGAAAATCCTGCGCCTGACGGAATGTGTGGCTACTTTAATCGAGGTACGCCGCCTGACTATGTCGAACGCGGTTTTGTGTCCATGGATTGTGATGTCGACCAGTCTGCGTCAATGACATTGGAACATGCTCATAACGACTGGTGTGTAGCACGTTTTGCCGAAAAGCATAACAAAAGGGATTGGGCGGATTTCTTTTATAAGCGCTCAAAAAACTACGCTAATCACTTTAACGATGAGTATGGTTTCATGGTGCCAAAATATCGTGATGGGTCGTGGCTGAAGAACTTCAGTCCCACGTCACCAGATGGTTTTTGTGAGGCTGATTCATGGAAATACACCTGGTCAGTTCCACATGACATCTGCGGCCTTGTAGATCTTATTGGAGGCAATGATAAGTTCGAGGCAAAGCTTGACGAGTTCTTTAGCGATGGTCACTTTGACGTCACTAATCAGCCTGATTTTCATGTTCCTTGGCTTTACTCGTTTATTGGAAAGGCTAGTAAAACGCAGGACTTAGTTGCAAATTTAGTCGGCAACCATTTTCATCTTGGATCAAACGGCCTGCCTGGAAATGATGATGCTGGCTCAACATCTGCTTGGCTGATTTTCGCTTTGCTCGGCTTTTATCCGGTGACCCCTGGAGGGGATACCTACATCATGAATGCGCCACAATTCAAGCGCATTGAGTTATACATCGACCCTGATGGAACGTCCCGGAAATTTGAGATTATTGCCAACAATTACACGGCGGAAAACCGATTCATCCAGTCGGCCGTTTTAGATGGCGAGCCGTTAGATGTCCCGGAACTGGAGTACGCGATAATCGCTCGTGGAGGGAAGCTAGTGTTGGAAATGGGCCCAAATCCAAGTGAATGGGGTAGGGCTATTTGTTACTGAGATTGGTCTGCAAAGCTGACTGAGCCTGCTTCAAAAAGGTTTCAAAAGTAAGCGCGTAGACTTTTTGCCAATGCCTTTCACTAATAACTGAAGATTCGACCTTGCCAAAACCGCCTATCGAGAACTGTTTACTGCGTTTACCCCTATTTGCCATCACCTCGACATCCAGCCACGCTTCCAGCGATCTGCCGTCCTCTGGGTGATATGTTGTCCAGAAGCGATCAATTATCACATCAAGCACCCAAGTGGTCGCCCCAGCTGATTCAATGTCGACTACTTTAAAACCTGAGTCTGTCAAAGCCTTTTCCAAAAGTTGGTGCACTATGCCTTCAACCGACTGGTTTTTAGGCAATAACACATATCCTCTGGGCAAACCTTTGTTGTAAGTCTTTTTGCACGCAATCTTTCTTTGCATGTTTGTTTCATCAGATTCTTTTGAGGTGTCTCCACAGTTGATGTTTGTAAGCACCCTCGAATCTACGACTACCTGAATTGCCACTCTAGGGTGTCTGCCTTTCAGTTTTGACTCTGGCACGGAAATGCCTCTGACTGAACGCATGGTTGAACAGCCAGTCGCAACCGAGAGCACCATAAATAACACAGCAAAAACACTAAGTAAGCGGTTCATGTACCTCCTATCGACAGCCATAAAATGATCTGGCTTTCAATTAGCATCAAGTTTATCCGTTAACGATAAAGAGTCAAACCTACGGTTCTGGCAGCGTTTTGGTAACTGCAAATTGTGGTTCCCAAGATTCACCGCCTGATCAATCATCAATCCTGCTCTGCATTATTTCTGGTAAAATCACCACGGCTCGTAACCATCGGAGACAACTATGGTAAAAGCCTCTTTTCGTGTTGCGTTGGTTTTTGTACTGACAGGCTTAGCTTGTGCCGCGAATAATGAGAATTTCTCTAATGACATAAGTGACTTAGAGCTTGGAGATACCACAGATGTCGCAGACGTTGCAGATACATCAGATGTCGCAGACGTTGCAGATACATCAGATGTCGCAGACGTTGCAGATACATCAGATGTCCTAGATTTTGATGAGGCTGCGGATGTTGGAGACAGCGCCGACAGTGCCGACATGAACGACGATTTGGGTGCAGATGACTCCGCTGACTCTGACGACGCTGTCGACGTCGCGGATCTACAAGACACAACCGAGGTGATAGAACCTGAACCAGACCCCACCTTGCCAATGCGTGCAGAAGGTTGGTTAAGGGGTGATTTGCACACCCATACCACGCATAGTGATGGAGAGGATTCGGTGGGTGTGGTAGTGTCGCTCGCTGAGTATTTTCAGACCGAGTTGTTCTTGAATGCTCATCCCGAATATGCTGGTAACCACCTTGATTTTTTGGCAATAACCGACCATTGCACCATCACTCAAAACTCTGACCCCGACTTTTACAGTGACTCGGTGATTATGATTCGCGGCGAGGAGTTTGGTGCGCCTGGTCACGCTAACATTTGGGATTTAGATGAATTTGTGCCACATAAGCCTGATGGTTCTGGCCCAACAACCGAAAGCTATCAGGCTGGCCCAGGGCTGGCCCATGCTCAAGGTGCTTTGTTTTCGATTAATCACCCGATGGTAACCGGAATTCCATTTCCCTGGGACATTCGCGATCACGATGCCATGGAGGTCATCAACACCGGCTGGGGTATGCTCTCGGATTCCTATGATTTGGATATGTTACAAAAGTGGGAGCAGCAGTATGGCCCATCCAGCCCGATCTACAGGAAGGCTTTAGAGTACCCCGGCTTAGGGTTCAACGGCGCCGCTTTGCGTTTTTACGAAGCTCAGTTAACTAGAGGGATACACGTGGCACTGGTTGCTGGAAGCGACCGACACAAGATCTTTCCAGTCGGTTCACCCACGACTTGGGTTCACACTCAGTCTGATGACGTTTCAGGCATCATGGACGGAATTCGCGCTCGTCATACCTTTGTGTCAAGGAATCCTGCAGCGGCAACGGTCGAAATGACCGTGGTGAGTCAAGACAAAACGTACGCGATGGGTGATAAAATCAGCATCGGCGATGAAACTGAGGCAACAGTTGATGTAACAATCCGGGTTCGACGCGCTGAAGGTGCCAGAGTAAGGCTAATTCAAGGAGTCGGTGTCAAAACCGACGAGGAGCTTGCAGATGTCGAACTTGGGACCTTGGCTCACGAGGTTTTCGCGGACTCTAATGACTTTGAAACCACAGTATTATTAACCGTTCATCCAGGTGATTGGTTTTATCCAGTGGTCCATGAACGCTTAATCAGTCCTGATCTTGATCCGGAGCTGGCCGCCATGGTTCCAGACATGCTTGAGTCTCTGGGACAAGTAAGTCAAGAAGACTATATGCCGCTGATTTCCGTTTTGGCTGGTTTCATTGACCCTATGGCTTTGCTAAATGCAGCCGAGTGTGACCCGAAGTCTTGGCAAACCAACCATGCCCAGTGCATGCCACCTGACGACAATGGATATGGTACTTTTTTCATCCCAGACTGGATTAATAGGGTTTTTTCAATCATTAGAGAAGGGGGTGAAACTACTGATTGGTGTATGGGAGCCATCGGAAGTGCCTGTTTAGTGCAGGGGGCTTATTGGAGCCATAATTAAAGTCGGTCGTTTGACACACGGGTCAGACCATTTGTTGCATTGTCTTCATAACCCCTAAAAATCAATTAAAATATGGCTTTTGCTCAGTTACGTTGTGTGTTTTTTTGTTAGACTTCACCCGGCTTGTAACTTTTTGGGAGCGAGCATGCTAAAAGCCATATTTCGTGTCACCGCATTTGTCGCACTGACAAGCCTTTTGGTGGCTTGTGGTGACGAAAGTAAAGAGATTCCAGATGACATTGGCCACTTCGAGCTTGGCGATGTAAATGACGCCGCAGATACCGCAGAGGTGGCAGAAGACATCACCGACACTGAAGAGGTCGCAGATGATGAAGATCCTGGCGACACTGAAGAGGTCGCAGATGATGCTGCAGACACTGATGATGTGCCGCCTGAGGACACAACAGAGGTAGTCGAGCCTGAACCAGATCCTGCCTTGCCAATGCGTGATGATGGTTGGTTAAGGGGTGATTTACACATGCATACCACGTACAGCGATGGAGAAGACCCCGTTGCTGTAGTAATCGCGCTGGCTGAGTATTTTCAGACTGAGTTGTTTTTGGACTACCATCCTGAGTACGTCGGAAATCACATTGATTTCATTTCAATTACCGACCATCGTACCGTCTTGCATAACTTTGACCCCGATTTTCACAGCGATTCGGTAATTGTGATTCGTGGCGAGGAGTTTGGTAGGCCTGGACACGGTAATATCTTCGATTTGGAAGAGTTCGTGCCGCATGAGCTTGAAGGAGTTGGGGTTACAACAGAAGTCTATCTGGCGGCTCCAGGTCGTGCTCACGCCCAAGGCGCCTTGTTTTCGATTAATCACCCGATGCTGATCAATATTCCGTTCCCGTGGGATGTGCGTGATCATGATGCCATGGAGATCATTAACGTTGGCTGGGGTATGCTGGCTAGCGCTCACACTTTGGAACGGCTGGTTGAGTGGGAGCGACGCTATGGTCCAGCTAGTCCTATCTTCAGAAAGGCTTTGGAGTATTCTTCCGAGGGAGGGGGCGGCAATGCCGCCGCTTTGCGTTTTTATGAAGCCCAGTTGACTAGAGGGCTGCATGTCGCTGTTGTTGCAGGAAGTGACCGACATTTGGTTCTTCCCGTCGGCTTTCCAACTACTTGGATCAAGACCGAGTCTGAGGACATCGCCGGAATCAAGGACGGGATACGCGCTCGTCACACTTTTGTTTCCAGGACTCCAGTAGCTGCAACAGTTGAGATGACTGTGAAAAATCAAGACGAGACCTATGCAATGGGTGACCAAATCAACATTGGTGAAGAGGCCGAGGCTACATTAGAGGTCACAATTCGAGTTCGACGTGCACAGGGTGCACGCATCAGGCTGATTCGAGGAGTTGGCGTCGATACAGACGAGGCACTTGCTGATGTGGAGCTTGGGGCTGTGGTCCACGAGGATTTCGCAGACTCTAATGATTTTGAAACCACAGTGTCATTAACTGTCAATCCTGGAGACTGGTTTTATCCAGTAGTCCACGAGCGTTTGATTAGCCCTGATTTGGACCCCGAATTGGCAGCTTTGGTACCTGGTATGGCCGACGCAATGGAAGAGTTCAGCGAAGAAAACTTTTCGCCTCTATTGGATGTTTTGGTTGACTTCATAGATTCTGAGGCATTGATGAGAGGCGAAGATTGTAGGCCGACGTCCTGGGAGCCTCATATGGCCCAGTGCATGCCTCCAGACAACAATGGCTTTGGTACGTTTTTCATTCCTGATTGGATTAACAGGGTGTTTTCCATCATCAGAGAAGACGGTAAATCAACTGATTGGTGCATGGGTGCTATTGGAAGTGCCTGCGTAGTCAAGGGCGTGGAAGTTGAGCCAATGCCTTAAAAGCTGGTATCAGCCTGTTCAAGAAGCATCCATTTTGGATAAGTCTTAAAGACCAAGCGCCCTCAGGATTGCTTGCTGGTTGGATTTAGCCAGTTCATCTCTGGCGATCTGAACCGCCGAAGGGAGCTGTGCTTCAGGTGGTGGCGCCTTAATCAAAATTGTACGCGCCCTTTCGTAATCTCCAGTACGTGCAACTGCTACTGCCAGCATCCCATGGCCAACAGCGAGGCTTGGCGCCAGTTTTGTGACCGCTTCAAAATAGGGGATGGCTTCATCGCTGCGGTCGGCGTCTGTTAGCAATTGACCAAGTCCAAGATTTGCGGATACAGAGATGGGGAAATCACGGACAAGCGCCTTTAGCACCGTTTCACTGTCATGCCACTCGGTCGACCTGTGAAAGGTCAAAAGCGCGTATGCCACCAACACGACCAGCGCCAAAATGGTTTTGGCTCTTTTAGATGCCCTAAGTTTGCCTAAAGCAAGCAGCGCCAAGGCCATTCCCATCAAGGGCACGTACAAAAAGCGCTCTCCAGCTGCATCAAAAAAGGGGATGATGTGAGAAACAGGCAGCAGCGCAACAAGAAAGAACGTTAGCCCATGCGCTAAGACGGGCAGGCGCTTTAAGCAAAGTACAATGACCACCGGAAAGGCGAGCATCAGTAATAAGCCAGCAAATATGTCTGGTTCCAGCAGTGAAGTTGGGATTCCCAAAATGCTCCAGTCATAAAAGGGGCAAAGGGGGAAGGGCAGGATGACAAGCCGGATGTAAAGGTAAAAAACCCTGAAGATCATTGCGAATCTTTGGAATCCGGTCATCCCATCGAAAAAGTCGTACATCCCTGGTCCGGTCATAATCTGTCGCAGACCAAGATATAAAAACGAAATGATGGCAAGCGGCAGGTAGATTTGTAGTATACGAAATTTATTGAAGTTTTTTGTGAAGATGTCAGTGACTAGAAGCAAAGCAGGGGTCACCAAGGTTACTTCCTTGGCCAACAAACCAAGTATGAAAGCCAAAGAGGCCACGATGATTCGCCGCCACCCAGGTTTAGTCAGCAGCATCAAAACTGTGATGGTTGACAGGCCTGACAGCAGGGTAGTGCGGTAAGTAACTAGATTGACTGCCTCGGTATGAACGGGATGAATCGCCCAAAATAGCGTGACTGCGACTGCCAACCACGTGTTTGGGGTGCCTTCTTTGTCGTGGCTTTGTTGCATCCTTCGCAACCAGACAAGCAAAAACAAGGCTGAGATTACGTGGATCAGCAGATTCGTGGTGTGGAAAATGACAGGGTTTGGGCCTTGCCCAATTGCCCAGTCAATGGCCATGCTTGCTTCTGCAACTGGTCGAAAATATGGCTGATTTTGGGCTTGGCCCAGGCCATATTCAACTGCGCCGGCCCACGGCCTTGTGAAAATGGCAGGGATATTTGAAAGGCTTTGGATATCTTTGTTTAAAAGGACGATGTAGCCATCATCCCAGGCGAATTCATTTGTAAATACAGGAAGATAGCTGGCTATAGCCGATACCGCTACAACAATAAACGGTGCCAGTCTGGCCGCCATCATAACCTCGATTTTAAACGTTCCAGCCGCCTACGCATATTGGCAATGTATTGCGGTCTCCAGGGGCGCTTTATGTATGCAAACGCGCCAAGCAAACCGCCAAAATGGGCCGATGAAGCAATCCCGGCCCCAAAAATGGTCACAATGATATCTATGCCAATAATCAGCCAAATCAGGTTTTTGGCCTTTAGCGGAGTTAAACCGAAAAGTTGGAGCTCTGCCTCGGGAAACATCAGGGCGAATGCCGTCAAAACGCCGATGACAGCTCCGGATGCACCAATCACCATAGTTCCAGGGGTTCCCTTGAGGAACTGGACGATTATGTAAAGGGCGGAACCAGACAAGGCAGAAATCAGCATTAAGGTCACGAAACGCTTCTGCCCAAGCCCCCGTTCAACCCAAGGGCCAAGTGATAAAAGCGCTAACCCATTAAACAGCAGGTGCAAAAGGCCATTTCGTTCATGGAGCACTACTGATGTCAACACAGTCCAAGGATGAGTCAAAACCGTGCTCGGAATCAGGCCAAAGTTTAAATAGATAAAGTCAGACGCGCTGGAACTTATCAGACTTATGACCAAGACAACTATGTGTATCCCCAAAATAAGCATTAAGAAAGCGCGAACCACTGGGGACAGATTCGACAGCATCTGCTTGAACATGCCAGATTGGCGCATTGACAGGCCTCAGTTGCGGACTATTGGGGGCGCTATTTACCAGCACCTGAATCGTAGAGCTTGATCAGGCGGTCGGTCAGGTCTATTGCTCCGCTGTTATACAAAGCGGCGCTGGAGTTCAATATGACGGTGAAGCCCTCGTCTTTACCAAGCTTAATCAAAATCTTTTCCAGCCGTTCCAGAATTGGTGCAGTCAACTCAGCTTCCTTTGCGGCAAGCTCTTGCTGGTTGCCCATATAGTATTCTTGCAGCTCAACCATTTTCTTTTGGTATTCCTGCATCTTTTGGCGACGCAGCTCTTCACGCATAGTTGACATCTGGGTTTCAAGCTCGTCTTTCAGCTTTTTGACGTCTTCCTGCATCTTATCGAATTCATTTTGCTTTTGTTTCAAAAGACGCTCAAGCTTGCCCTTAACAGCAACGCCATCCTTAACCGTAATAACGGCCCTTTGAACATCAACAAGCCCGATTTTTACAGTCTGAGCGTTTGCCGGCAGAGCAACCGCAACAAACGCCAAAGAAGTCAGTAAAATAGTAAAGTTATGAAATTTCATCCTTCCCTCCACAGGTCTAGCAACGCCGCAGAAGTTTGCGGCAATTTGCATGTTTAGTCAAATCAAACCCAAACGCACCGTCCGACTAAACGAGATTGGCGCGAAATTATTCCCGCCGGCTTGCTGGATTTGTGGGGCGGTGGCAGGGGCAGGGACAGGAACAGGATCAGGGGCAGGATCAGGGACAGGGACAGGGGCAGGGACGGGGGCAGGGACAGGATCAGGGACAGGGCCAGGGACAGGGACGGGGGCAGGGAAACAATTGTGCTGATCTGCAGGATTTGGAGCTAAAAAGAGGTCGAGAGGGCACCCTGCAACATGGTCCGGGGGCAATCCTGGAGGGCGCTATCGGGAGTTGCCGGGACCCGACGTCTCTTGGTTGACATGAAGGCCGCGCAGCGGC
>DUVQ01000177.1 GCA_012840965.1 Oligoflexales bacterium
AAAGAAATGAAGAAGGTTTTGCAAGGCCAAGGAGGTGCACAATGACTGAGCTAGTCTTTAAGTATCCCGAGGCTTTAACCCAGGCGAACACCCACTATTGTCCAGGCTGTACCCATGGGACTATCCACAGGCTGGTGGCCGAGGTAATCGACGAGCTTGGCATCAGAGATAGAACCGTTGGGATTTCGCCAGTCGGCTGTGCGGTTTTGGCTTACAACTACTTTGAAACTGATTTCCAGCAGGCATCCCACGGCAGGGCCCCAGCTGTCGCAACTGGTGCCAAGCGGGCAAGGCCTGATTTGATTGTGTTCACCTATCAAGGCGACGGTGACTTGGCCTCCATCGGGATGGGTGAAATCATCCATGCCGCCAATCGTGGGGAAAAGATTACCGTAGTGTTTGTCAACAACGCAATCTACGGAATGACTGGCGGCCAGATGGCGCCGACCACCATGCCAAACCAAAAGACCACAACAAGTCCAGATGGACGCGATGTTGCCTTGGCTGGCTATCCTATCCGGGTTGCTGAATTGATAAGCACGCTAAAAACCCCTGCCTTTGTTGCCAGGGGCTCCATGCATTCGCCTTTGCAAGTGGTCAGGTCCAAGGAATTGTTGCGGCGGGCCTTCAATTACCAGGTCCAAGGCACCTGCTTTTCCTTGGTAGAGCTGTTGTCTACCTGTCCGACCAACTGGGGCTTGCCACCGGACAAAGCCTGTAGGTGGGTGGAAACCAACATGGTGCCATATTACCCACTGGGGATTTTCAAGACTCCAGAGGGTGATGACAGGGCGCCAATGCCACGCTAGTAAAGGGGGCTATTGCTATGCATCATGACATGATTTTGGCAGGTTTTGGTGGTCAGGGCGTTATGTTGATCGGCAGGATGTTGGCCTACGCCGGCATGAACGCCGGTTGCGAGGTTTCTTGGTTGCCGTCGTACGGGCCGGAAATGCGTGGTGGTACCGCGAACTGCACCGTTGTTGTTTCCGACAAGCCAGTTGGCTCACCTGTCATTCAGAATCCAGAGATATTGCTGGCTATGAATCTGCCGTCTTTAGACAGATTTGAGCCGTTCGTTAAAAAGGGTGGGGTAATCGTCGTTAATTCGTCGTTAATTAACCGCAGTGTGGCACGGGATGACGTGTTGACGCTTGAGATTCCAGTTAACGACATGGCCATTGAGCTTGGAAACCCGCGGTGCGCCAATATCATCGCCCTTGGAGCCGTTGTTGGCGCCTCTGAAGTTTTGCCAAAGGCCGAGGTTTTGCAGATGGTCAAGGAAAACTTCGCGGCCAAACCAAAGCTGGTTGATTTGAATGTAGATGCCTTTGAAACGGGCTATGAACAAGGCCAAAAGGCCAGGCAGAAGTATTACGGCCAAGGAGACCAGTCAGTTTCCTGAACCGATGGAGGAAGTAATGCAACCATGCGTTGATATGACGTTACTGGATGATATCCTGGCCCAGTACCCCCACGAAGAGCAGTCGCTTATTCAGGTGCTCCAGGATGTCCAGCGTGCATACAATTACCTGCCCTGTGAGGTGCTTGAAAAGGTGGCTAGCGAGCTTAAGGTGCCGTTGGCCAAGGTCTTTTCTGTGTCGACCTTTTACAAGGCCTTTTCCTTAAATCCACAAGGAAAGGTAATCATCAAGGTCTGTACTGGGACTGCGTGTCACATCCGAGGCGCGACCCAGATAATCGACGAAGTCGAGCGTCGCCTTGGCATAAAACCTGGTGAAACTACCGAGGATCTTGGATTTACCTTGCACACAGTCAACTGCGTCGGGGCCTGTGCCATGGCGCCGGTGGTCATAGTTGGCGATAAATATGTTGGGGCTGCCAAGGCCTCCGACATGCATAAATACCTGACGGTCGCCAAAGGGGGTGACAATGAGAATTGAATCCAAGCAGGCATTTGAAGAGGCTGTAAAGGCGGCAACTGCTTTAAACGAGAAGCGGACCAGGGAGATTATGGTTTGCTGTGGCACTGGCTGCCTGGCAAACGGTTCTCAGGCTGTGGCTGATGCTTTTGCGCAACGAATTGGCGACCTTGGGCTTGATGTTAAGCTGTCCTTGCACGCGAAAACGACCGGGTGTCATGGTTTTTGTGAGCGTGGCCCACTGGTTGTCTTAAAGCCTGAAGGCATCTTGTACACCAAGGTGAAACCACGCGATGTGGATGAAATCCTTGAAAAAACGGTGGGTAACGGTGAAATAATCCCGCGTCTTTTATACAGAAATCCTGAAAATCGCCAACCCATTGAAAAGTATGAGGAGATTCCCTTTTACAAGCATCAGGTCCGAGTTTCCATGCGAAACATCGGGCGCATCGATCCTGCAAGCCTTGATGATGCTTTGGCTCACGGGGCGTACGCAGGGATGGCTAGGGCGCTGTTCGAGCTGACTCCGGAACAGGTTATTGCCGAGGTCAGGGAATCTGGGCTCAGAGGGCGTGGGGGCGCAGGTTTTAGCACCGCCAGGAAGTGGGACGCCACCCGAAAGGCCGTGGGTGAACGTAAGTTCGTCCTTTGCAATGGAGACGAAGGCGACCCAGGTGCCTTTAAAGACCGCTCCATAATGGAGGGCGACCCTCACGCCGTTATCGAGGGGATGGTAATTGGTGCTTACGCCATTGGTGCCAGGGAAGGGTACGTTTACGTGAGGGATGAATATCCCTTGGCCGTCCATCACATGAACCTAGCCATTGAAAAGGCTAAGGAACGTGGGCTTTTGGGCAAAAACATCCTTGGCACTGGGTTTGATTTTGACCTCAAGGTATCCAGGGGTGGCGGGGCGTTTGTGTGTGGTGAATCCTCTGCCTTGATGCGCTCCATCGAAGGAAAAATCGGGGAACCAAGAGCGAAATACATCCACGCTTCTGATAGGGGCCTATTTGACCTTCCAACTGCCTTAAATAACGTTGAAACTTGGTCAGTTGTTGGCCAGATTTTGAACCAAGGCGGTGCCTGGTTTGCAAGCATGGGGACCAAAAAGTCCAAAGGAACCAAGTCGTTTTCTTTGGTCGGAAAAGTCAAAAACACCGGTTTGATCGAACTGCCCATGGGGACGACTTTGCGCCACATCATCTTTGATATTGGTGGCGGAATCTTGAAGAACAGGCCCTTTAAAGCGGTCCAAACTGGTGGCCCCTCAGGTGGCTGCCTGCCGGCTGACAAATTGGATCTGCCAGTCGACTACGAAGTGCTGTCCGAAAACGGCTCAATGATGGGCTCAGGCGGCATGATCGTTATGGATGACCGCACCTGTATGGTCGATGTGGCCAGGTATTTTCTGAACTTCTTAATCGATGAATCCTGCGGCAAGTGCATTCCTTGTCGTGAGGGCTTAAAGCAGATGCTGCACATCTTTGACGACCTGGTGGAAGGTCGTGGCAAGCCTGGCGATATCGAGCGAATTGAGCGTCTGTGCAAGGGGATGCAGCTTGGCAGTTTGTGCGAGCTTGGAAAGTCGGCACCAAACCCGGTGCTTTCAACCTTGCAGTACTTTAGAGATGAGTACGAGGCTCACATCAACGACAAGGTCTGCCCTGCAGGCATGTGTCGTGAGCTTACGACTTACAAGATCAATCATGACCCATGCACCGGTTGCCACATGTGCACCAGGGTCTGTCCAACTGACGCAATATCTGGAAAACCCAAGGAAAAACACGCGATTGATCAGCAGTTGTGCATTTCCTGTGGGTCTTGTTTTGATGTATGCCCCGAAGAGCAATGCATCGTGTTCCTGCCCAAAAAGGACATAGGAGGCGCCCATGCCACGGCTGGTAATTGATGGCAAAACCGTAGTTGCCAAGGAAGGGACATTCCTTTTACAGGCGGCCCGGGAGGCTGGAATCGATATCCCGACCCTGTGTGAGCATCCAGCGGTTGAACCTTATGGTGGTTGCAGGATGTGCCTAGTCGATGTGACCCGTCCAGAGTGGGATGGATGGTCCAAAATGGTCGTTTCCTGCCTTTTCCCAGTTGAAGACGGCATCATCGTTTCTACGAAATCCGAGCGGGTTATGAACACTAGGCGGGTCGTCATCGACCTTTTGCTGGCCAGGTGTCCAAACACCCCGTTGGTCCAGAAGATGGCCGCCGAATACGGGATTGAAAAGACGTCGTACGTGCAAAATCCTGAGCCAACTGACTGCATCCTGTGCGGCCTGTGCACCAGGGTGTGTGATGAGATGGGGACGTCGGCCATATCATCGTCAAGTCGAGGCGCTGGCCGCGAAATCGCGCCGCCTTTTAACGAGCCTCCACCTGATTGCATCGGTTGCCTAGCTTGCGCAGAAATCTGCCCAACTGGCTTTATCAAATATGAAACCAGCAATTCAAAGCGAGTAATCTGGAACAAGGAATTTGAGATGCTGCGTTGCCCAACATGTGGCCGCGGGCATATCACCAAGGCGCAGGCGGCTTGGCATGATGGCAAGGTTCCAGGACGCTACTTTGAGCAGTGCGACGCCTGCAAGCGGAAGGCACAGGCGGCCATGGCTGTAACTTTGATGGGTGGTTCCCAGATTCGTTAGGTACCAAGGGGGATTAAATGGATCGAATTTATCGAGTGATTCCTGAGCGTTGCATCGCCTGCGGTAAGTGCGAACTGGCTTGTGCCTTTGCCCATGGTGGGGAAGGCAAACCTGGCGTCAGCCGCATTTCAATTCATCGTCGCGGCCCGGACCTTGGCGTGCCAATCGTGTGTCTGCAGTGCGACGATGCGGCCTGTGTCGCCGTTTGCCCAGTGCATGCGCTGTCTCGCAACGAGGCTACTGGTGCGATAGAAGTTGACTATGGAAAGTGTGTGAACTGTCGCATGTGTGTCGCTGCCTGTCCTTTTGGAAACATGCTGTGGGACGAGACCTGGCATTGCGTTGCCAAGTGCGACCTTTGTCACGGTGCCCCAAAGTGCGTACCGTTTTGCCCAACTGGCGCCCTGGAATACATTCCAGCTGACAGGGCAGGGCGCACTCCCGACAAGGTGGCCCCTGGGGTTTTGCGATCCGAACTGATTGCCAGTAGGCCATGATCGGAGCCTAGTCCATAAACGGGGGTGAAATGACAGCATCCAGCAATGGATTTTTTCAAAAGTTGGACGCCATAGACAAATGGTTGTTTGAAAGCAGGGCAGGGGCTGTCGCGATGAGCCTGCTGTTTTTCGTCTTCACCGCCGCTACCGGTCTTAGATTCCTGAATGACGAAGGTACATTACCAATCGAATTCATTTCTGCCTTTTTGAACGAACCCATGGCCATTTTCTTTCTGACCAAGGCCAAGCCAGTTTTGTTACTGATTTACGGTCTCCCCATGATGTTTGGAATCAGAGGATACCTGTTTGCCCACTGCTTGATTGGTTCAACCGGCGTCTTTCTTATTTGCGGGGCCGCTAGGGGGTTCAAGGTTGGTCGCCCCAATATTGCAGGCCTGTTTTTAGCCACCAACACCATCTATTTTGTTTCAGTGGCCTGCGGTTTTCCAAACGCCGATGGTGTTGTGATAGTGGTTTTGTTTTTGATGCTTTACACCCATGATCGCACCTTCCTAGCAGGCTTGGTGCTAGGGCTTTTGCCTTTAGTCCGCCACGAACTTGGTGTCATTTCCGCGGTCTTCGTCGGCTTGGATATCTTAAAACACCGACGAATCAAAATGACCATAGCGACCGCGTTGTTACCTGCAATCTATATCCTAGCCGGGGCCATCTATCTGGGTGACCTGTTTTGGGTGTTCACCAACTGGCTCAACACCACAAACGTACCAGTTGAATATAGGGATTGGCGGATATTTACCGTACCTGAGGCTCTGAATTACCACGTTTTGGCATTTCCAAATAACTCGCCTTTGCTAACCTTGGCGGCTTTGGCTGGTATCGTCGTTATCTTTGTCAAAAGGCGTTTCGATCTGCTGGTTTTTCCCATCATCGTGTTATTGACGGCAGCGATGTTTTTGTGGCTGCAAACCGGGACTGCTATTGGCTTTGTTGATATGGGATTGCGCTCCTACCTGATGTTTGCTCCCTTTATGGCCGTACTGGCGGCCATGGCGTTGTCACTCAGGTTTAAAGGCAGTTCGCTGTTGGTGCTTGTGTTTGCCGCTTTATCATTAGGGTGGCAAGGTGTTCGTGCTTATGACCCAGTCGATGTGTTAGGGCGTCAGCATGAGTTTCAACACCAGCTTTTTGACGAGCTGCGAGAGCGTGGCCTTTATTCGGGTCAAACCCTATATACCGATCTCCAGACCGCCAGGTACGATACTTGTGCTGGTATTGCCACCGACAGGACTTTCTTGCTTGGTAATACAGTTATGCGCTGGGAGATCGAGCTGAGCACCAAGGCCTCCGATAAGCAAAGGGCGGCTGCTGTTTCGGCCATGGCCGCAACGAGGATACTGTTGTATCCAGAAGATCATGAAATCCAGAGGGACGCCGTGTATCTGCTGCGTAGGGAGGGGAGGCTTCAGGCATGGCGTGATCGGATCGAGGCCGAGAATCCTGAACGAATTGAGGTTGGAATATTTGATAATAGGAGCTTTGATTTATATCGCTGGCCGAACGACAACTAACGTTCCACCTTTGGCCTTCAAATATCAGACTTTTGAGAGACTAAATGAAAAAATCATCTAAACCCAAACAGTCGCGTGTTGGCTTGTTTTTGACGTATCTCCTTGCTTTACTGGGATATGCAGCGACCTTCTTTACCATCGCGGTTTCGTTTACATGGAAGTTTCTTTGGCTTCCAATGGTCGTGATTGCGCCCGTGTTGTTTGTGGCTATTTTGCCAAAATCTATGATTATTAGAACTATTGCCAGGCTACTACTGTTGATCCCGCTTGGTTTCGCTGTTTACCAAGCAATATCACTTGGTTATATGCTCTATTGGACAATCCCTGATTGGGTTCTGATTGTGGTTGCCTTTCTGTTTATTGCGTCCGTACTTACCTCGTTCAGGGGAGGTTTCAGGATCCCATTTGTCTTTTCCTTAGGGGTATTTATCCTGCTGTGCATTAACGGTTGGAACCAGCAAAAGTGGACTGTCAGATGCACTGACTTTTTGGACGCGGCTAACCAGGAGGGGGTTAAAGTCATAGCTCCTTCAGATAGGCGGTTCGATAGCTGCTCATCAGGTGATACTTTCAAGGGAGTTAACCATCCACGGATGATTTACCATACCAACGATCCAGGACGATACTTGGTGTCGGTTGAAACAGCCGATCAAGTTGACAACTCTACTAATCAAGATTTGGCGTTTTCAGGTGGAATTTGCGAGCTTGATGAGGACCTCAATATAACTTGCGGAGATTATAGCAAGATAACCCATCTGGCTTACGAAAAGGCAACAGATAAGGTCTATGCAACTGGTCCCATTGGCCTGTTTAAGATGGAATCTACCCCTCCATTCAAAGTTGAAAACCAGATTCCAGGCCGTAAAAAGCGTTTCCCTGCAATAGCTGTCTTGGTTCCCAAGGAGCCCTATGCTGATTTAGCCCTGTATTTTGATAATCTATCTAACCCAGAGCGTATTGATAGCTCCACCTTTGAGCGCCTTGAGGTTATTTCTGAGGATGTCAGCCCAGAAGATTATCAATACGACTCGGAAACTGGCGAAGGGTTGTACTGTTATGCTTCTACAGTACTTTTTCCAACAGATGGAACGGCGTTTTTGGCCCTAGCGTTCGATAAAGAAGACCTGCTAAAGTTCAGACCAATCGGTACTTCCAAGGCAAACCCCTGGGTTTGGCTTGGTTTTTCGGACGGCTGTGCACTAGACACTGCGAAACGGCGTGCTTGGTCATCAGTTGGTACCTTGGGCCTGATCACCGAAATGGATTATGACTCTGGCGCCATTTTAGCGTCTCATTTCGTGGGTTTTGGGGTTCGTTCGATTCTGATGGGCAAAGACCGGATGTACGTGTCCAACTATTTGAATGGACGGGTTAGTGAATACGATCTGGGGACTTGGGAATTGAAGCGATCTTGGTTTGCAGGCCGGTTCATCAGGCACGTCCAGTTCAATCATAATCAGACGGCATTGCTGGTGACGTCGACGCTGGGCATAACTGAGATTGGGTTGTAGGCGGGGTCGGGGACAGGGGCAGGGACGGGGGCAGGGACAGGAACAGGTGCAGGGGCGGGGTCAGGGCTTGACCCAAACTTTTGTGCCTGTAACAATTCGCTGTCGCGGCCGTGGGCCTAAAATGCCCTGCAAATTGACAGTTGGGTCATGAATTTGGCGGTAGTTTTTTTAGTGAGGTGACGTAGTTACCAGGTAAATTCGTGGGAGGTATTGATGTTTAAAGGGCATCCACGTGGACTTATCGTGGCCTTCTTCGCCAATATGGGTGAACGCTTCGGCTTTTACACCATGATGGCGATTTTGGTCCTGTTTTTACAGGCCAAGTTTGGGCTTGATTCAGATAAGTCTGGACTGATCTACAGCGTTTTCTATTTTTTGATTTATGCCTTGGCCCTAGTAGGTGGGTTCATCGCAGACCGGACTCGCAAATACAAGCATGTCATTCTTGCTGGTATTGTCACCATGTTCTTGGGTTATGTTCTGATGGCGATTCCAGGCATGGGCCTGCCAGTAGCTTTGGTGGGCCTGTTTGCGATTGCATTTGGTAACGGCATGTTCAAAGGCAATCTGCAAGCAGTTGTTGGCCAGATGTATGACGACCCCAAGTACGGTCATCTGCGAGACTCGGCGTTCTCGCTTTTTTACATGGGAATCAACATTGGGGCCGTGTTTGCACCAAACGCTGCCCGCGGCATTCGAACTTGGTATCTGGGCCAACACGGCTTGAAATATGACGCGGACCTACCAGCCTTGTGTCATCAATTCGTGACAGGTAATACTGCCAATAACGATAAACTGCAGGAATTGGCTAACGCTGTCACCGGGACGCAAGTAACTGATCTTACTGCTTTTGTCACTAAGTACCTTGATACCTTTTCCGTTGGCTACAACCTCGCCTTTGCGATTGCGGCGGCGGCCATGCTGGTGTCCTTGGCGACCTTTGTTATCTTCAAAAAAATGCTGCCAGATCCAGGAGTTAAGCAGGAAAAAGGTGAGGCACAGGAGGCGATGCCCTGGGAGGTTGAAAAGAAGCGTCTCATGGCCTTGGGATTTGTTTTCCTGGTGGTCATTTTCTTTTGGATGTCATTCCATCAAAACGGTCTGACAATGACCTTCTTTGCCAGGGACTACACTGCTAAGTCCGTAGACCCCTTAAGTTATCTGGTTTTCGACATCAGAGGCCTCTTACTTATCGCCGCATCAATTGGTGGGCTGATATTTGCCATCAAAAAAGGCTCAGTTTTGCGCCGTCTGGCTGGAGTTGGCGTGACAATTGTGGGATTGGTTCTGTTATGGCTTTTGTACGGGACATACCCCGAGCAAAACCTTCTTGAGCCTGAGATTTTCCAACAGTTTAACCCATATTTCGTGGTGTTCCTGACGCCGGTTGTAGTCGGCCTGTTTGGCTGGTTGCGGGCGCGAGGTCGTGAACCATCGACTCCAAAAAAGATTGGTATTGGAATGCTTTTGGCCGCTGTTGGCTTTACGCTGCTGATGGTCGCATCGTTTGGCCTACCATCACCAGCCGAGCTTGGTGGTGGCCCCTCACCTGACAGAGTTTCACCTAACTGGCTGATAAGCACCTACTTTACCCTTACTGTTGCAGAGCTGTTCTTGTCACCAATGGGATTGTCGTTTGTCTCCAGGGTAGCCCCACCCAGATTCCAAGGTTTGATGCAGGGTGGCTGGCTTGGCGCAACTGCCATTGGTAACCAGCTGCTGGTAGTCGGCAGTCTGATGTGGGCTCGTTTCAATGTCTGGACAGTGTGGGCCGTGTTCGTGGTCTGTTGCTTGATCTCGGCAGCGGTAATCTTCGGCATGTCTGGCTGGCTAAAGAAGATGACCGAGGCGAAGTAGGGACAGGGACAGGGGCAGGGACAGGGACAGGGACAGGGACAGGGGCAGGGACAGGGACAGGGACAGGGGCAGGGACAGGGACAGGGACAGGCACGGGATCTTCGTGTTTTACACTTTGGTCGCTTGACAAACCTATACTTAAACAGTCATAGTAGTTCGGGTTATGTGTACCGATTGATTTTACCAGGAGGGTAGTATGTGGTCTAAGATTCTGCGTTATTCCAGCGTGTTACTGCTTGCAGCTGGCCTGTATGCCGGTTGTGAAGGCTCTTCCCCAACTGACGATTTGGGAGATGTGTACTATGGACCGGATGATCTTTCACCTGGCATAGATATTGGTGATATCTATGATGTCCCAGACACAGTTGATGTTCCAGACACAGTTGATGTCCCGGACACCGCGGATGTTCCGGATACGCCTGATCTACAGCCCTCCTGCGGTAATGGACAGATCGAAGGTGAGGAAGAGTGCGATGGTGACAACTTTGGTGGCCAGACTTGTGAAAGCCTGAATCTTGGCTCCGGAGAGTTGGTTTGCACCGCAAACTGCGCCTTGGATACCAGTGGTTGTGAGCTTGGCTGCCAAGATGACGAGTTCGAGCCAAACAACTCGACATCATCAGCAACAGCCATCGAGGCCGGGGAATATGACAACTTGGTCATCTGTCCTGACAATGACGACTACTATACAATCGACGTTTGCGCAGGCGGAACCCTCACTGTGGCCATCGACTTCGAGGCAGCCGAAGGTGAGTTGAAGGCGCAGTTAATCGACGAAAACGGTGATGCCCTAGACGAAGCAAACCCGCTGACATACGTGAACGCCTTAGCAGACCCCGTAAGTGTTATTCTGCAAGTCGTCGGTGTTGAAGGTGCTGGTAATGATTACAGCCTGACGGTTGCCATTACTGGCTGTGCAGCTGTTGACCCATGTGACCCAAATCCCTGCACAGAGCCTCCTTCCAACGTTTGTGATACTGACACCGTTGGCCTGAAGGTTTACCAAGACCCAGGCACCTGTACGGTGGACAACGGCGGGGCAAGTTGCGATTACACATTTACCGTTCAGCCCTGCGAGGCTTCTGCTGCCCAGTGTGTAGGCGGAGCGCTCAGAACTTACACTGCCACCTGTACTGATGGTGCTTGTGGCGAGGATTACACTGACACCCAGTGTGACCCTGGTCAGCAATGTCGTGACGGCGCCTCCGAGTGTTCTGACATTACACCTTGCGATCCAAATCCTTGTACTACGCCTCCTGCCGACCACTGTAACGACAACAACACCGCGCTTATGGAATATCCAGAAGTTGGAACTTGCACTGTGAATGGGGACAATGCCGACTGTGAGTACGAGCCAAACGAGATTTCTTGTGAATTTGGCTGTGAAAACGGCGCCTGCAAGCAAGACCCGACTAGGCACTATGAATTCTATTTCCGCGGCCCTGAATGGATGGATAACAACCCAAGTAATCCCCAGATCTGTGGTCCATTTACGGACTCAAATGAATGGGAATGTTTTGAAATGGTGTGGCTTGAGTCCGAGGGCTGGTGGGGAGCTCAAGTTGAGGTCACCAATGAAGCCGAGGACATCGAGTATCAAGTCAGGTTTGACCAAAGTGGAACCACCAAGTATCAAAGGGCAGGCGAGAACTGCGCTAACAATCCAGTAATCAACACGACCACTGGTGAGATTTGGATTGATGCCAGTGATGACGACTATTTCAACTGGTGCGTTGATGATTTCGTGTTGGATCCATCAAAGATCACCGATTCGGAACCGCAACCAGCTCGTGACGTCATCGTTGGATGGAATTTTGAGACTCTGCCTCTTACGGCAACCGCTGGAACAGCTGCGAATGTGGGTATCCAACAGTTCACCTCTGTTGGCACAAGCGGCCCTTACACCCAGGTCAACTGCTTCAAGGATAAATGTCACAGCGTTACCGGTTGGGATGGTGCCGCAACCACAGATAAGTATTGGCTTGCACCTTTTGATACCACAGGCTTTGAAAACCTGATTCTGGTTTCATCCTATCAGCAATCATCCAATACCGGTCCCAAGGATTTTCAGTTGCAATACAGCGTAAATGGCACTGACTGGACCGCGGTTGATGGTGGTGATATCACGGTTGCCAACAACAAAACAACCGGCGTTTTGCTGGACCTTCCCCTACCAGCAGCCCTAAATAATCAGGCGACTGCTTATCTGCGATGGATAGCGACCTCCAACGAAGCTGTGAATGGACTGACGGTTTTGGAAACCGGGACCAGCCGAATTGATGAAGTTTACATCGCTGGGGTGTTCACAGGTGGTCCAGTGGGACCCTGCCAGGGAGTCATTTGCAATGACCCACCGGATCCAGCTTGTGAGAACGGGCAACTGGCGACTTACAATGCTAACGGCCAGTGCGTCGTGGATAACGACCAGGGCGTGTGTCAGTATGCTAAGACCCTATCAGACTGCCAACCTGCAGTTCCACAAGCCTGCGTGGAAGGCCAGCTAAGAGTGTACAGCTCCACCTGTGCAGATGGCGCAAGTGCTTGTAGCGAAAGCCATAACGATGAGAATTGTGACGAAGGATATGAATGCTTGGCAGGTGCCTCAGAGTGCTCCTTGATTCAGGCGCCTTCTTGCGATCCAAATCCCTGTAATACGCCTCCTGCCAACCACTGTAACGGTGACAACTCCGCTCTTGTTGAATACAGCGCACCTGGAGTTTGCTCTATTGCGGATGGTGCTGTTAAGTGTGATTACACGCCAACCGAAACACCTTGTGCCTTTGGCTGTGAAAACGGTGCCTGCAAGCAAGACCCGACTAGGCACTATGAATTCTACTTCCGCGGCCCCGATTGGATGAGTGCTGTTCCTGCTCCGCAGGTCTGTGGTCCATTTGACACAACAGACTGGAGCTGCGCAGATATGGTTTGGCTTGACGCACTTGGTTGGTGGGGTGTTCAAGTTGATGTCACAAATGAAGCCGAGGATATCGAGTATCAAGTCAGATTTAACCAAGATTTAACCCCCAAGTACCAAAAGGCAGGCGATAACTGTGCCAACAATCCTCTAATCAACACGACCACTGGCGAGATTTGGATTGATGCCAGCAAAGATGATTCGTTTACTTGGTGCCCCAATGTCGATGAATTTACTTTGGATCCCTCAAAAATCACCGATTCGGAACCGCCACCAGTTCGCGACGTCATCGTTGGATGGGATTTTGAGACTATGTCTCTTGTGGCAAACGCTGGAACGCCTGCAAATGTGGGTGTTAAGGAGTTTACCTCTGTGGGAACAAGCGGTGCTTACAACCAGGTGACGTGCATTGATAACACTAAATGCTACGCTGTTAGCGGTTGGGATGGTGCCGCAACCACAGATAAGTATTGGCTTGCTCCTTTTGATACCACAGGCTTTGAAAACCTGATTCTGGTTTCATCCTATCAGCAATCATCGGACACTGGCCCCAAGTATTTTCAGTTGCAGTATAGCTTGAATGGCACTGACTGGACCGCGGTTGATGGCGGTGATATCACGGTTGCCAACAACAAAACAACCGGCGTTTTGTTGGATCTCCCCCTGCCGGCAGCCCTAAATAATCAGGCGACTACTTATCTTCGATGGAAGGTGACCTCAAATGAAAGTGTGAAAGAT
>DUVQ01000178.1 GCA_012840965.1 Oligoflexales bacterium
GTAAAATGCTTTTGGAGCAAGCTCTTTCACGATTTTTACGAATTCCGGTACGCTTCGTCTCTTTATTACAGAAATCAATACAAACACCGGTCCATGCATCCCCTCACCAGGAACAACGGTGACCCCATAGCCAGCTTCACGAAGTTTATTCACCAAGGCAAGGTTTTCAAAGGTCGTGATGACGCGAACTAAGCGAGTACCAAGCCCAATGATTCCTTCAAGTTTCACACCAGTAAGCGTCCCAACAGCAAAGCCTCCAGCATAGGCAACCACGTAAGCTGGACTTTCATTGATTGAAAGAATCGTCTTACTGATAGCAAGAATAAAGATGGTAAGCTCAAAAAAACCAGTAAAAGCAGCGAGGTAGGCGCGCCCTTGAACCGCCATTATCTGGCGAAAGGTCCCCAAAGTAACATCACAAACACGCATGAAAAAGATCAGCAACGCCCCAGCCAAAATCGACCACATCTAAACCAAACCTCCAGAAACGATCCGAATCGAACTTACAGCAGAAAGAAAGAATGTCAACAGGAACGGAGGCAGGGACGGGAGGCGGGGGCGGGGAGTAGACCTTCCCCATTGTAGTTGTGTTCGTGATCGTCGAGCGTGTACGTTTAAGTGGATTGTGGCTCTAACTTCAATGGACCATAACGCTAACCTCTACCAAGATGGGATCGGTACCGTAATCGGTTCTTAATGACAACCTGGCGACTCTTTCAAGGGGGGCCGGCGACTCATTTTTATGAGCTAGCAATATGGCCTGACCCCAGGCCGGTGGGAAAACTATCGGCAGTTCCAGTTCTTCTGCGACGTAAAACTGGCTAGACTCTTCGCCTGGTTCTCCCCAGGGTTCAACACTGATAAAAGACACCTCAACCAGTGAGAAGGGAACAACGCCATTGTTTTGGATGACTATTTGCCTAAGTGATGGATTACTGCCTTCCTGTGGGCCGAAGGTCACCCCAGTATCCGGAATAACCAAAATTTGAGGCTCAACCGCTTCGCCGACTGCAGAAATCTCAAGCAAAATGCAGGAATCCTTTGGACTTTTCACAACAATTGTGCACAGTTTCTGTGAGCCTTCCGTGACAGATTCTGGTCTCCAAGTGACCTTCACAACACTTGGATTTTCCGATGTTAAAGCAATTTCACTTGCCTCAAGCGCCAGTTCACCACACCTGTCACCCACCAAATCCAAGACTACTGCAAGACTATCTAGGCCCGTCACACTCAAACTAATGGAGCGCTCGGCACTAAGGTCATCACGAATAAGCCCAAAATCGATGGTTTCCATGTCACTAGACACAGATGGCAAAGAAGCTTCACAAAGGTCCTCGACGTCACCAACCTCATCGCCCGCAGGCGCCACCTCCTGCTCATTAAAGGCCTCTGAAACGTCCACAATGTTGTCAGCTTGGTCAGCCAGAAGCCCCTCGTCTCCAACTAAAGAATCATCAGGCTTGCTATCTGAGCCACAAGAAGCCAAGAACACCAAGCACACAAAAGCAAATCGAGGGCCAATAAACTTCCTGAGTCTTGAAGTAAGCATAAGCCGCCTCCAATTTTGCAAAAACCAACATGGTCTATCAGAGCGAACCGACCACGATCTCAACAGAAATGAAAAAACAATAGATCCAGTTGTTTCCTTACCCTAAGAAAGATTAAATGCCCCTGCTACGCCACCGGTGTGCTAGCATGCTCGCACCCTTACGCGGAAGTTTTAAATGCTGGGTTTGTAGCCGGCCAGATGGTAACACCGCTCAAGGCTTGTGTGACATGGCTGGCAACGTCTTAGAGTGGGTCGAGGACTCCTGGCATGATAATTATAAAGGCGCTCCAAGAGATGGTTCAGCATGGGTGTCACGAAAAATCTATCGCAAGGTTACACGTGACGGCGCTTGGGATAGCTCTGCCGCAGCCATGCGATCAGCAAGCCGTGGCCCCTGCTCGCCAGATGGCCAAGGTTCCGGCAGCGGCTTTAGAATCGTAAGAACCCCACGCTAGCACCCCTTTACTACCCACACCTGCCTCCTGTCCCTGACCCTGCCTCCTGCCCCTGA
>DUVQ01000179.1 GCA_012840965.1 Oligoflexales bacterium
GCCCTTCCCAGAGGCGACTGCCATCAATGAAATCTTGGTTTCAGGTGAGTCTTCTGGTGGCAGCGCTGGCAAAATTTTGCTGACTTCATTTGGGTTGGGAGCCGCCTACGACTTTTTGGCGGAAACAGTAAATGCCTGGAATCCTGGCATTTCCACCACATCAGTTTTGGGGCCAGTCGGTGAATGGCTGGGCAAAATCAGGGTTGAACTGAAGATAAACGCTATTGCTGCGCTTTTTGGCCTTGGTTACATCATTGGTCTTAAGTATGCAGCCATCATTTTTGCTGGTTCTGTAGTTGCGTACATGATCTTTGTGCCGTTAATGGGTGTGATATTTGGCGGTCCAGAACCCCTGGTATACGCAGGTGTTTCCTACAACATTGCCGAGATGAACGCTGGTGCCATTTTTAGTGCTTTCATCAAGCCAATCGCCATTGGAGCTATCGCGACCGCTGGCGTCATTGGTCTTATCAGAATGCGAAAGATAATCACCAGTTCCGTAGTGCTTGGCTTCAAAGGTATTGGTAAGAAAGGCGGCGTTTCGGATGTCGCCAGGACCAACTTGGACATGAAGCCGGCGAATGTCCTTTTGATTCAGCTTCTTGCCACGCTGGGCATGGGCATTTTGTTTTTCGTAGTCTGCGTTTTGGCCAAGGACTTTACCGTTGGACAGTCCATTTTGTACGCCTTAATCGGAATGGTCATCTCGTTTTTGCTTTGCTTCCTGTTTACCCCAGTTGCAGCCGAGGCAATCGCGATTGTTGGAACAAACCCAGTTTCGGGGATGACCTTGGTGACAGTTATCATTTCATCTTTGGTGATGATGGCAGTTGGTCTGTCTGGCCAGACTGGCATTTTTGTGGCGCTGGTCATTGGAACCGCTGTTTGTACTGCGCTTTCGGTTGCTGGGGCCTTGATCTCGGACTTTAAAGTTGGTTACTGGATTGGTGCCACCCCAAGAAAGCAGCAAGTCTGGAAATTCGTGGGTCTTGCTGTTGCAGCTTTGGTGGTTGCCTTTGTTATTCCAATCATGGATCAAGCCTTCCATTTCCTGGTGGAAAAGAACGGTGCGATGGTTTCTAACGAAGACGTTTTGCCTGCCCCACAGGCCAACATGATTGCGGCAGTCATCAAGGGCTTGATGACTGGCGGGCAGCAGCCTTACCTGCTTTATGGAATTGGGGCTTTGATTGCGGTTGTGGTTACCTTGTTGAAGATTCCGACCCTTGCATTTGCACTTGGTATGTATCTGCCAATTGGTATCAACGCCGCGGTTTTGGCTGGTGGTTTTACTGCATGGTTGGTTGCTAGAAGTGGCAGCTCGAAGCGTGAGAAGGAAGCTCGTGCCAATCAGGGTACTTTGATCGCGTCAGGCATGATCGCAGGTGCTGCAATCATCGGGATTGTGTCAGCAGTGCTACGTCTCGATTGGACTTCATTTGCAATTCGATTCATCAGCATCGGCAAAGAATTCAACCTTGAAACAGTGGCTGATGGCGTGACAGTCCTACGAGATACCCCTGCAGCTTGGTACACCGGAATCTGGGGTCAACTACTGGGCCTCCTGATGTTCGTAGGCCTTGGTGTCATAACCTTCGTCCTGGCCAAATGGGGCGCCAAAATGCAAATGAAGGAAGAGGATTCATAGCCCCTGTCCCTGCCTCCTGCCCCTGTTCCTGTCCCAGCCCATGTCGCCCTGTCTCCTGTCCGTAGACCTTCGCCATCTGGCCTGACTCGCGGGCCGTCGTATGACCGACCGCCTAGGTACCAGGAAGCCGGCGGACCGACGGCCCAATCAGTCGTGGATAACACGCCATCCCACAGTGGGGGAAAGTGGTGCTAGCGTGGGGTTCTTACGATTCTAAAGCCGCTGCCGGAACCTTGGCCGTCTGGCGAGCAGGGGCCACGGCTTGCTGATCGCATGGCTGCGGCTGAGCTATCCCAAGCGCCGTCTCGTGTAACCTTGCGATAGATTTTTCGTGACACCCATGCTGAACCATCTCTTGGAGCGCCTTTATAATTATCATGCCAGGAGTCCTCGACCCACTCTATGACGTTGCCAGCCATGTCACACAAGCCTTGAGCGGTGTTACCATCTGGCCTGCTACAAACTGGCATTGTTCCATCATGGCCACAATCCTCCATCACAGCATGTAAACAGGTTGGTTTTTTGTTGCCCCAAGGATACTCCTGCTTACGCCCGCCACTACGCGCTGCATACTCCCACTCAGCCTCACTTGGCAGCCGACCTCCAGCCCACTTTGCGAAGGCTTGGGCTTGTTTCCAATCAACACAATTCACAGGGTGATTTCCACGATCTGGAGCATTCAAATTGCAGTATTCTGAATCGTCACCAGGAGGTGTGCAAGCTCCCGCTTCAAGACAAGCCTTATACTGACTAACCGTCACCTCAGTCTTAGTCATCTCGAAGGTGGGCATCGTCACTTTATGAACGGGCTTTTCCTCCGCTATGACACTCGACCCCATCTTAAAAGTACCACCTGGAATTCGCACCCAAACAAGCTCGGCCGGAGAATGATCCAGCTCAACCTTGGTTGCTGACTTTTTCCCTTCATTCATTTCTTCAGACTGAGCCAAGGAAGGTCCAGCAGGCAAGATAACTAGGGGTAAACAGACGGCAAACAGCCGCGCAACACGAGTCATGTGGATTTCCAGCATTTAAAAACTCCGCGTAAGGGTGCGAGCATGCTAGCACACTGGCGGCTTAGCAGGGGCATTTGAACTTTCTTAGGGTAAAAAAATGGCGATGTTCCGTTCTCACTTGTTGAAGTATCCTCCATCACTACGGCACCGAATCCATCTTGGTAAGGATTAGCGTTGTAGTTCATTGAAGTTAGAGCCAGGATCCAAGTAAAAACGTACACGCTCGGCGACCACGAACACAACTACAATGGGGAAGGTCTACTCCCCGCCCCCGCCTCCCGCCCCCGCCCCTGCCCCTGTCCCCGTCCCTGTTGACATTCTTCCTTTCTGCTGTAAGTTCGATTCGGATCGTTTCTGGAGGTTGCTTTTTCATGTGGTCGATTTTGGGTGGGGCGTTGCTGATCTTTTTCATGCGTGTTTGTGATGTTACCTTGGGGACCTTTCGCCAGATAATGGCGGTTCAAGGGCGGGCCTACCTCGCTGCTTTTACTGGCTTTTTTGAGCTTACCATCTTTATTCTTGCCATCAGCAAAACGATTCTTTCAATCAATGAAAGTCCAGCTTATGTGGTTGCCTATGCTGGAGGCTTTGCCGTTGGGACGCTTACAGGTGTGAAACTTGAAGGAATCATTGGGCTTGGTACTCGCTTAGTTCGCGTCATCACGACCTTTGAAAACCTTGCCTTGGTGAATAAACTTCGTGAAGCTGGCTTTGGGGTCACCGTTGTTCCTGGTGAGGGGATGCATGGACCGGTGTTTGTATTGATTTCTGTAATAAAGAGACGAAGCGTACCGGAATTCGTAAAAATCGTGAAAGAGCTTGCTCCAAAAGCATTTTAC
>DUVQ01000180.1 GCA_012840965.1 Oligoflexales bacterium
TGACATGAAGGCCGCGCAGCGGCCCGTCCGGGCATAAACACCGCCGCCATTCATGGCGGCTTTCGCCCGGACGATGTCACTAAGAGACAGTCGGGGTGGCTACGGGAGATTTTGGGTCCGGAAGGATGCCCACGGACATGTTTTAAAACTGTAACGAAGAGATCAAACGCCAAAAAGAACAAACAATCAGGAGCCATAACGTGCTTGTTAGCAGGGACAGGGGCAGGGACGGGGCCAGGAGACAGGGACGGTGGTTACTGGACCTTGGGCGGCAGGAAAAAGTCGCGGGGCCTTTCTTTCAGCCTCTTGGCTATGCTAGCAAGCAACTGCCTACGTTGAGCAAAGGAAACCTGCCTAGCCCTTAGTGCAACCATCAATGCCAGCGTGAAACTGACAGCCACGTTCATAAAACCAATCAGACCCACACCCACAAACGCTGGCAGCAACTCGCTCCACGCAGGCGTCATCCCCTTACCAGCCACCCCAAAACCAACAAACGCCGACGAAAAGGCAATGTGTCTAATGTCAAAAGGAATCCCAAAAAGCGAACCAATCGCGTATGAACCACCAAGCATAAATCCAAAGGCAAAATTACTAATCAGCGCCCCAAGATTGCCATGAATGTACTGTGCAATCTCCCTTTGCAATCTGGTTCCCAAAATCCGCCTTATCCACTTTGTCGATTGAATACGCTCCGAGATGTTTGAATAAGCCGCAACGTTGTCATAATAACCAGCTATAAGGCCCGATAAAAACAGCCAAAAACCAGCTATGCCAGCGTAAAAAACCGCTCCACTCAACAACGGGTGAGTCTCTTTCAGTAAAGCAGTAGCCTTCGCTGGCGTAGCAATATGGGAACCAAAGACCGCGTACGATATTGCCGAAACTATCATGGCAAGCGGCATTGCGACGCCAATATTCCCAATGATTGCCACAAGTTGAGACCTAGAAGTCCTGGCAACTAAGGTTGTCAACGCCTCAAGGTCCCGCCCTTTGCCAGTACTATCCCCAATCGTGCCAGCAATCGCGTTGGCCGTCATTGCCGGCTGTTTGGATGCTACAGTCCCACCAATAATATGAATGAAAACAAAGCCAAGCCCGTAGTTCAGGCAAAACAGCAACGCCTCTGTAAGCGGCGGTGCATGCAGATACGACAGCAGAATTTTAAAAGCCGACATGAAGCAGATTATTAATCCACCCAAAAGAGCGGACTTTGCCATCGCAAAGTACTCACTACGACTGGATGAAATATAGTGCTCGCCCTTTTTACCCGAGTGGTCTGCGATTCGTAGTGCAATGATCGATATGTTTTGCCTGACATAGTGAGTCAAGTCATTTTTGCGGCACTCTGCCATCACCAGTTGTTTAAACAATTTAACGATATACGGGAAAACCGCAGTTTTTGATGGCGCATCGTGGATCGCTTCCAAGATGTTCAACAGCATCTCAGCCCTGTCAATGTGCTGCTTCAGGCGCACAAGGTTAAAGGTCAGATTGATGCTTGTTCCATTGTTAGACGCCAATTTCTTGACACGCGCCATGACAGACCGACACTGATCCAAAAGGACGTGCATGTGCTTGTCATCTGAGTTTGCTTCTTCATCACCCCACGTTTGTTGGTAGGATGCGATAAAGGACAGCATTTCAACGTTTTGGGCCAAAAATGGAGACGCAAAGTGGGCAAGGCTGGGATCAACTCGAACTAGCTCAGGCTCAAGGCCAAGAGAAGAAATCCGATAGGACAGGATTTGTAACGATTCAAGGATCTGACCTATGGCATGGGGTAGCTTGCCTCTTTGTCCTGTATCTTCATCAATCATGCTATTGAGAAGTGACAAAAAAGTTTCATCCTTAACAGCATTTACCCAGTCGCCATCACTTGGTTTTTCAAACAGGATTCCTATGATGTCTTGCAAATTATCGGGGCGAGGTACTTCCGGCAATATCTTGTGCGATATGCGGCTGCGAATCTCACCAACAAACCCAGTATTTGAAAAAATACCCGCGTCAACATACAGCGTCAGGTGGTTTCCTTTCGAAAGAATGTCTTGGATGAATTCGCGAAAAACACGTGCAAATTCAGGCTCTTCCTGAATCAACTGCGTCAAAGTCTTGAGCATGGCCTCAGCGTGACCAAAGTCGCCCTTTCTAATCGGGCGGATCAGAGAGACTAGCTCGGTCAGCGCTTCCAGCGAATCGCACTCAGGTGCTGCAATCCGTGAAAACAGCTCTTCCATTTTGCGGCGCGGAGTATCGTCGAACAAGGTTTCCTCGCACGGGTTGGTAAAGCGGCGCGTATTATAACCCAAGATTTGGGGGACGGGGTCAGGGCCAGGGACAGGGTCAGGGCACGTTTGCGATTCCAAAGGGGATGTGGACGGCTGGGGCTATGGATTTTGCGGATTCCAGGTGGATTGGTTGGTCGTCGAAAAAGATGTGGGGGCGTAGTTCTGATAGGAAACGGGCCTTTTCCATGCCTCCTAGGAATAGCGTGTCATCTAGTTCAACGTCCCATTCTTTGAGGGTGAAAATGCACCGTTCGATGGCTGCTGCATTGCGTGCCGTGATTAATGCCAGCCTTAAGGTTGGCCCATCTGATGGCGGTAATGAGCGTAGGCGCTTTTGAAGGTGGCCGAGGCGCTTGAAAAAGTCCCCAAGTGGACCAGGTTGTAAAGGCTGTGTAGCCCTTTGCCTTTCAAACGCGTGAAATGCCTCAAGTCCCCCAGATTTATAGATTCGCTCGGCCTCGTCATCAACCAAAACGCCATCAAAATCGAAGGCAATCCTTAATTCCTTGTCGTTTGGGTCATCCACGCAACCTGACGATAAAACCGTTCCAGCCGCGTGGCCAGCACTTATGGCCTGGGCCACGTCTTGCGCCTCTGCGGAAAGAAACAGGCTGGCTCCAAAACCGTTAAGCCAGCGCCATGGTGACTGACCGTTGGTAAATCCAGCCCTTGTGATGGGAAGCCTGTGTTCCGTTATGGCCTTGTAGACTCGCAGCCCAGTTTCAGGCGAGTTTTTTGAAATCAGCACAACCTCGACTGGTTGGTCATCGACAAAGCGGTCGTTTAAAGATAAAAGCCGCCTGACAAAGGGCATGGCCACGCCGGAAGCCAGCGGTTTATTGCGGTTTTCCCACTGGAACTTTCGATATTCCTCGGTGCCCTGATCCCGGTAAACCTTGTCCGATTCACTTAGATCGAAGATGGCAGACGAGGCAACTGCAACTACTAAGCGTTCTTGGATTGGTGTTGCCAATTTTCTGTCCTGTTTAAAGATTCTTATTCAAGATTTCCTTTTTTAAAACCCAATTCGCTTCAAAACAGATAGTGGCACGTTCATAAAGCCTTGCCACCTTTTCCAGCACCATAACCAAAGGAGGCTCGAATGAAATCCCTGTTTGCGCGGGCGATAGTACTGATGCTGATGTTTTTGGGGCAAACAGCCTCACATTCCGCGTAGTTTGAACAAAATCCAAACCCTTCTTCCTCGGCCTTCGTGATCATGTTGATGGCCCTTTGCATGCGTTCTGGCTGGCCTTGGGGTAAAAAACCAAGATGGGTGATCTTGGCCGCGACGAACAGCATCGCCGAACCGTTGGGGCATGAGGCCACACACGCGCCGCATCCGATGCACTCGGCGGCGTCCATGGATAATTCAGCGTCACTTTTGGGAACAGGAATCGCTTCAGCCTTGGCCGCTTGGCCAGTGCGCACGGTAATGAAACCACCAGATTGGATGATGCGATCCAACGCGGACTTGTCAGTCATCAAGTCCTTCAGGATGGGAAAGCCGCGACTGCGCCAAGGTTCAATCCAGATTTCCTGACCGTCTTTGAAGTGTCGCATGTGTAATTGGCAAACCGTGGTGCCTTTCAGTGGACCATGTGGCAGGCCGTTAATCACCATTCCACACGTGCCACAGATGCCCTCACGACAGTCATGGTCAAAGTGGACAGGCTCTTCGCCCTTCAGGATCAGCTCCTGGTTCAGCACGTCAAGCATCTCCAGAAAGGACATGTGCTCAGACACGTCTTTTGCCTGATATTTCACAAACTTTCCAATTTTGCCCTTTTGGCGCCATATATTGAGCGTTAAGTTCATTTGTAGCTCCTTTGTGCGAGCTTAACTGTTTCAAAAACTAAAGGTTCAACGTTTCTGATTGCAGGGCCTTGTTCTTGGTGTTCCCAAACGGCCACGTGGGCAAAATTCTCATCGTCTCGAAGAGTTTCACCTTCAGGAGTCTGATGCTCCAGCCTGAAGTGTCCTCCACACGATTCCTCACGTTCCAAGGCATCTCGGCATACCAATTCTGCAAGCTCAAAATAGTCTGCGACTCGCACAGCCTTTTCCAATTCCTGATTGATGTCGCAAGCTTCGCCTGAAACTTTCACGTCCTGCCAAAAGCGCTCACGCAGCTCGCCTACCGTTTTCATTGCAGTTGTCAGGCTTTCTTTTGTCCTAGACATCCCACAGTGTTCAAGCATGGTCATTCCCAAGTCGCGATGGTACTGGTCCACAGTCCTTGAACCATTAATAGATAAAAGCTTATCAATGAAAACGTGGGCCTGATTTGCGGCTGCCTTAAACTCTTCGTGGTTCGCATCCACAGGGGAAAGCCTTGTATTTGCAAAGTAATCGCCGATGGTGTTTGGAATCACGAAGTAACCATCAGCCAAGCCTTGCATCAAGGCCGAAGCACCCAAACGGTTTGCTCCATGGTCACTGAAGTTTGCCTCGCCAAGGACAAATAACCCCGGAATATTACTCATCAAGTCATAATCCACCCACAGCCCTCCCATCGTGTAGTGAGGGGCAGGGTAGATGCGCATTGGCGAGCTGTATGGGTCTTCACCTGTGATGCGGTTGTACATCTCAAACAGGTTGCCGTAACGCTCTTCAATGACGTTACGCCCCAGGCGAGCGATGCTGTCGGAAAAGTCCAGGTACACGCCACGTTTCCCAGGACCTACGCCTCGTCCTTCGTCGCACATTCGCTTGGCGGCCCTGCTGGAGATGTCCCTTGGGGCAAGGTTGCCAAAAGCCGGGTAGATTCGCTCCAGATAGTAGTCTCGTTCGTTATCCGGAATGTCCACAGCGTTTCTTTCGTCTCCAACCGCCTTGGGGACCCAGATTCTGCCGTCGTTTCGCAGGGATTCTGACATCAACGTCAGTTTTGACTGGTAATCTCCGGCCTGTGGGATGCAGGTTGGGTGGATTTGGGTGAAACATGGGTTTGCAAAGCCAGCCCCACGCTTGTAAGCACGCCAGATGGCGGTGGCGTTACAGTGCTTGGCGTTAGTTGACAGAAAAAAGACGTTGGCATATCCACCTGTACACAAGAGCACGGCGTCTGCCACGTGCGATTCAATCTGCCCAGTCACTAGGTCCCTTGTGATGATTCCCCTTGCTCGTCCATCGACAACTACGAGGTCTATCATCTCCATCCTGTTGTGTATCTGGCAGGAGCCTCGGCCCACCTCTTTCATCAGGGCAGAGTAGGCGCCCAGTAAAAGCTGCTGCCCAGTTTGGCCTCTGGCATAGAAGGTCCTAGAGACAAGGGCACCACCAAACGAGCGATTGGCCAGTTGTCCACCATATTCACGCGCAAACGGCACGCCTTGGGCGACACACTGGTCGATTATCACGTTTGAAAGCTCTGCCAAACGGTAGACGTTGGCCTCTCTAGCCCTGAAATCACCGCCTTTCACCGTTTCATAAAACAAGCGATACACGCTGTCATTATCGTTTTGATAATTCTTGGCGGCGTTAATGCCACCTTGGGCGGCAATGCTGTGGGCGCGTCTGGCGCTGTCGTTGTAGGTGAAAACACTGACTTTATAGCCAAGCTCGCTTAAAGACGCAGCGGCAGATGCCCCGGCCAGGCCTGTGCCAACCACGATGATTGACAGTTTGCGTTTGTTTGCAGGGCTGACAAGTGCCACTTCTTGAAGGCGCTTGCTCCACTTGCCTTCAATGGGACCCGATGGAATTCTTGAATCAAGTTTCAACATTATGAGCCCCCTTATTTTATCCAGCCAGCCAAAACGGCCAGTGGGATTGCGATGTCCCCAATTACAATGGCCACACAGAAAAACGTGGCCAGCCCTCGACGCAGGCCGTTCCACTTTGGATGATCCCATCCAAGAGTCTGAGTCCATGACCAAAGGCCATGATAAAAGTGAAAGCCAAGCAAAATCACAGCCACGATGTATCCCAAGGATACCCACCACACCTGAAACCCTGCGACAACATTGGTGTAGGCATCTGGAGCGCCGCTTGCTTGAAGGGCAAACTCGCCACTAGGCTGGATGTTCCCCGTTGTCAGCTGAAGAATGTGATAAATCAGAAAAAAGGCGATGATGGGACCGGATAAAATCATCGTCCTAGCCGCTATATCTGCTTCACGATAGCGAATCTTGGCGTACTTTTGTGGACGGCTATTCCAACTGTGAACGGTCAACTGGATAGATGCAACTACATGCAAAATCAACGAAAGCCCCATGACAACTCGCACAGTCCACAGGATCGGTGCAAACGACTGGGAATGTAGTGCGGCAGCGTATGCATTAAGCTGATCTTTGCCCATAAAAATCTGGAGATTGCCTGCCATGTGACCCAAAACGAACAGGAATAACAAAATTCCCGTCACTGCCATCACGACTTTTTTACCAACAGTCGTTCGGTAGTACGACACGAACCAGCTCATCTTTGCCCCTCGTTTCAGTGCCATAAAGTGTTAGCCACAGGACCATCCAAACATAAAATCCGGATAATCACGGTGCCAAACTTAAGGCATGCATACTATCCCATTGCAGTTGAGGGTCAAGATTGAATTGGCCAATGTTGGTGTAAACGTGCTTCCAAACTTTTTCTACCACTGACTGACAAAAAAACAAAAAGTGTGCAATTCTCTATGTTTTCGATCTTTACCGATTCGATTACTTAAATTAACATCTAGTTACTTTTCAAGGATATACGCCGCCTAGGCAACTTCCCTGAAAGGGACTTTATTTTCTTAGCGGGGGATGACGCAAATATGGCTATCATAAGAAATGCTGAAACGATTGAGGCTGCCAAGACCCTTTTAAGGTCCTACTATGAGCGAAATGGGTGTATCAGATTTAGGCAGGACCAGCCGGAAAAGGGTAGGCTTGGCGGGGTGGAGCTGCGCTTTATAGTGGGCAATATGAATGAAAGACGGGAAGTCAGCAATGCACTTAAGGTCCTGTCTATACCCCATGGTCGTGTGTACCGTAAGCAGCCAACTCGTCGTCAGTGGGTGGTGCCGCTGTACACGCGTGTGAATATCGTGCGTTTGCTGCAGCTTGTTCAGCCTGAGAACCATGAAAACTTGCTTCAAAGAATTCAGGAAATTATCAAGCGCAAGAGCAAGAGCGAAAGCAAATTGCTGGATCAGAATTGAGAGTGGGCTACCTCTAGGGATTTTTGAACCCTTGTCCTTACCTGGGCCAGGGTTTGCTTGGCTTCATCTGCGATTTCCTGTAATTCTTTTGGGAGCTTCCCAGACGGCATGTTGATCATTACGTTAAGGGCGGCGCCTTCTGCCCCGGCCAGCGTCATTGCTGCCCCAGAAGCAGCGTCAGACAGGCTGTTTTTGTAGCCGTCTGCCACGGCTTGTTGGGCCAGAATCGAGGCCTCATCACAAAGTCTTAAAACCTTTAATGGGACTTGGATGGCCAAGGCATTGGCCTTTTCAATGGCCGCTTGCCTGGCGGCAATCTCTGCATCAGTTGACTTTGGTAGCCTGAATGCGGCCATAACAGCATCAAAGGCCTCGCTGTCTTCAGTGACACAGGACAATAACCTAGTCTTGAGATCTTGCGCCTTTAAGGCCAAAGCACGCATTTCTGGTTTAATATTCGCCAGTTCTGGTCTGCGAATCGTTAAATTTGCGGCCATGGTTGAAAGCGCTGCCCCCAAGCTGCCTGCAAGTGCGGCCACCGAACCACCACCTGGCGCAGGAGCATCAGAGCTGACCCTGTCTACAAAATACTGCAGTGTCCAGTCAGCCATCGTCTTCTTTGACGCCTGTAGCTTGAATTCCACGATTTTTTCACTGGCGATGAATGGCTTGATGTCGTTTAGGCCAAGAGACCTGATTGCGATGTGTATCAGCTCATCTTCAGGTGCTGCAGGTGAAAGCCCTTGTTTTTCAAGGTAGTAGCGGCCAGCTTCTACCAAGGCGGCCTTTGGGACCAAACCAACGATTTCGCTTCCTGTTACTGCAATTCCAAGCAGTTCCGCTTGACGTTTGGCCTCTTCATAAACAACGTAAAGTGGGGCGAGCGCACTGTTAAGCACGTTTACCGAAACTTGAGCAATTCCATATTCTTCAATGACCCAACCAACCGCTCTGATGGCCTTTAACGCACCTGGAACCCTTAAAACCTCACCGTCTGCTTTGAGAATCCTTTCTCCATCACTACCTCTGGCCGGGCCGCCTCCTTCTCGCATCCTTATTGCCATTCTGCTGGCTAAAAGGCGCTCTTTCGTGTTCAGATTGATGTTGTAAGCAATCAAAAACTCACGGGCGCCGATAACTGTGGCGCCTGACTTTGCGTTAAAAGCCGTGGGGCCAAAATCTGGTGCCCATTCCTTAGTGGCCTGTTTGGTAGGCAGGGCCTCATATTCGCCGTGTCTGATGTCAGCCAAGCTGCGTCTTTGTGGGCTAGTTGCAGAGTGTTCGTATAAATAGACCGGAATTCCAAGCTCTTCGCCGACCCTGCGCCCCAGGTCGGTTGCAAGCTTGGCGCAATCTTCCATCGAAATCCCTGAAATCGGCACTATTGGGCAAACATCGGTGGCGCCCATTCTGGGGTGTTCGCCAGAATGTTTAGACATATCAATCAGTTGGGAAGCAACCTTTATGCCCATAAAAGCGGCCTCAGTCACGACTTCTGGTGTGCCGGCGATTGTTACAACCGTACGATTTGCGGCAGCTCCCATATCGACATCTAAAAGTACGGCCCCGGCCGCCTCCATTGCATCTGTTATGGCCTTGATAACGTCCGGGTTTCTGCCTTCAGAAAAGTTAGGGACACACTCGACCAATCTAGTCATTTTTACTCCTCTCCTGTTAAGGGTTTTGGGCCTTGACCAGCATCAAGCAGCTTGAGCACAAGACATACAGAATTGTTTGGGGCTATTCGAATTCCACTTGCCAGGTTTCCAGTCACAATTTTGTGGGCATCCATACCCGCATTTTCCTGGGCCTCAAGCTCTGCCTCGAAGTTCTCGATATCCTTGACGGTTCCGCCAGGTTCCAGGAAAACCCTGTGCCACACGTCATCCAGAAGGATCTCGAATGGTGGGCATTCACATGGTGCTCGATTAAGCCTGATGGTGAAGGTCTGCTCGGTCTTGTACTTTGTGGCCAAGTCCTCCATCTGTTTTTTCATATAGTCAGCAGGGCTTACTGGGGCGTGTACACACCCATAGGTGATGGCAAACGCCAAGAAAGTGCAAAGTTTCAGATGTTTTTGGGGCATGCAAGCCTCCGTTAGCCGTAAATTGCCCAAACTACGACCGCTATCCATGCAAGAATATTAATAATAAACGGCCAATCATGAATCATCGCGTCTGTCGGGCTTCTGGGATCGTCCTTACGTCGCAAAATCATGATGAAACGTACTATGCCGATCAGCACAAAGGGTGATGTAAATACTAGTTTTGAGGTGCCAAAGTAAGCACGAGTAGTAGGTGATATCGTGTATGCCACATACGCGGCAAAGGTAAGTGCTGCCACGGTAAACATGGCTACGTCGAGGCTTTTAAGCGTGTACAGTTTAAGAGAAGAGCGGTGAGAGTGTGATTTGTCTCCAAGGAGGGTCAGTTCCTGGCGGCGCTTCCCAAGGGCCAGGAAAAGGGCGACAAGAAAAGTGCACAGCAGCAGATAAAAGGATATTTCGTGCTTTTCAAGACCAATTGCATATGAGCCGGCCAAAATCCGCAACAAAAACCCGGTAGCGATGCTAAGGACATCTAACCATGGAATTTTCTTTAAAAAAGTTGCATAAGCGACATTTAGGACCAGATAGCCGATGGCGATTATCCCAAAAATAGGCCCAAGGCTGTATCCAAGGACAACCGCGATGGATAATGAAATCAGCCCACCCGCCAATGCTGCCTGGATGGAAAGCTCACCAGAAGCGACTGGGCGTTTTGATTTGACTGGGTGTAACCTGTCTTTTTCTATGTCCAAAACGTCGTTCAGGATGTAGACAGAGCTTGCAAGCAGGATGAAGGTGCCAGTAGCAAAAGCGGCTTTAAGAAAGATCGAAGGGTCGACTAGGGCATGATCCTTGGCGAAGAGCGCTGGTGCAGCCACGAAAAGGTTTTTCACCCACTGGGCTGGACGCATTGTGATGATAAGTTTTTTTAAAGTCTTCATTTACCGCCGTTCAATTCGTCAGGCATCTCAACAGGGCCTGGGGGATTAGCGAAACCAAACCTGTTGCAGTCAATCCATGTTCACCACAAATGTCAAGGGCAAGTTGACCAGCCACCCCATGCAGCTCAACTGCGGCGCATGCTGCTTCAAAGCTGTCAAGCCCTTTTGCGATCATGGCCCCGATGATGCCGGCCAAAACGTCGCCAGATCCGGCAGTGGCCAAGACGGGGCCACCGGCGCTGGAGATAGCGATGGTACCATCCGGGGAGCCGACTAGGGTTCCTGCACCTTTTAAGACAACGGTCGCTTCAAATTCTGCAACCAAGTCCACCAAAGATTTCAAGCGATTAGCCTGTATCTCCTGTGTGGAGACACCCAGCAAGCGGGCGGCTTCGCCCGGATGCGGAGTCAGCACGCAATTTTTGTTCAAAGTGACGGGGTGGATGGCAAGCAGGTTCAAGGCATCTGCATCCAGCACCGTTGGTTTGTTTAAGGCTAAAATAGTCTTTAAAATCGGGGCGGTGCCACGTGTGCTCAATCCTGGGCCAATGACAACGGCGTCAGCATTTGGCCAGTTTTCAGCCCAGGTTGGGCAGCCTGCATCAATCTCCAACTGGCCATCTTGCCAGTTCCAAGGTCTGCTAATCATCAGGTCTGGAAAGCCACCCTCCAGCAGGTCAGCGGTGCGGCTATCACCAGCAACAGTAACCAAGCCAGCCCCAGCCCGCATCGCGCTTTGAGCAGCCAAAATAGCGGCACCTGTCTTTCCAGGCGGTCCCAAAACAACCGCCAAGTGCCCAAACCTGTTTTTACAAGCATTCTTATCGCGCTTAGGAAAAGCCGCCCTAACGCAGTCCTCATCAAGCAGTGTAATTCCCTCCGCAGCATCGCTAACGAAATTGGGAATCCCAATATCAGCCACCTGAATCTGCCCACAGAACTCGGCCCCTGGATAGCAGAAATGCCCAACCTTAGCCAAGCCAAAGGTAACGGTATGGTCGGCCTTAAAAACGGTACCAGTAACCCTTCCATCATCGGCGCCAATACCGGTCGGCACATCAACTGCAATCCTGAAAGCAGGCAGGCTATTGGAAATCTCAACCGCCTCTTTAATGACGCCCTCAATCGGGCGAGTAAGCCCCGTCCCAAAGATGGCATCAACAATGACCTTAGGCTGTGGGTGAAACAGCCCATCGGGAATCTGGTTTTCGACCTGCACAATGTTCACGTCTAACAAAGACAAGGGCCGCCAAAAAGTGGCTGCATCACCCTTAAGCGCCTCAGGCTTACCAAAAAGCGCGACAGTTACAGGAAACCCCAGATTTGCAAGGACCCGGGCAACCACAAAACCGTCCCCGCCATTATTTCCAGTCCCACAAAGGATCAACACGTGCTGGCACTGCTTTGGCCCAACCAGCAGCTCCAAAGCAAGCCGAGCAACCGCCTGGCCGGCGTGCTCCATCAACACCACCCCAGGCAAACCAAATTCCGAAATAGTGACCCTATCGACCTCTCTCATAGCGGCGGATGTAACAAGCTTCACGTTCTCACCTGTCAAAATCACGCCGCTAGAATAGCCGTCCAAGGCCAGGCGCGTCAATGGATGAGGCAGGGGCGGGGACAGGATCAGGGGGCAGGGACAGGGACTGGGGCAGGGGCAGGGACTGGGACAAGGGACAGGGACTGGGACAAGGGGCAGGGTCAGGGGGCTTGGGGGACGGTTCTTGCTAGGCGGAAGCCGCGGTGGAAGTCGCGTAGGCCGGGCCCTAGACCCAGGCGGGAGGCTAGACGATGGTATTTGGCTTCGACGTTGCAAGAGCCTCCACGAATGACTTTGCCTGAGCCTGTTGCTGGTCCTATTGGGTTAGTGCAATCTTTTGTGCAGGTGCTGTAATAATTGCTAACATACCAGTCGTTTACCCACTCAGCCACGTTGCCCAATACATCGTACAATCCCCAGGCATTTGCGGTTCTTGTACCCACTTGCTTGGTCTTGTTTGGACTGTTGCCATAATGCCAGGATATGCCGTCAATCGGGCCATAGGTGGCTCCGGTGGCTCCAGCACGAGCTGCATATTCCCATTCAGCTTCAGTAGGTAGACGATAACCGTTACAGTGAATGCCCACGAAAGTTACAGTGCAGCCATCAAGGTCATCACCTGGGGTTCCAGAACAATTCTTCAGTGTATAACAGGGTTCAAGGCCCTCATGGGTGGAAAGCGCATTCGCATAAGAAACCGCATCAAACCAGTTGACATATTCCACTGGACAGTCGGCCCCACATTCCGTGTTGCTGGATGGATCGTATTGCATCCGCGACTTCCACTCACCTTGCGTTACTTCAGTTTGCTTCATGTAAAATGAACGGGTTATGAAAACCAAGTGCACAGGGGCCTCATCTGCATCATGTTGCTGCTCGGTAGCAGGAGAGCCCATCTCAAACATTCCATCTGGAATCAAGCACCAACCGTTGGAGCAGTCCTTGGTGGGGGTCAAACAGGTACCGTTAGTGCGGCAGATCTGGTTCGCACCACAATTGCCACAGGACGTTCCGCAAATCGGGTCAGGACCGCACCTTCGACCGTCACAGTTTGGTCGACACTCGCATTTACCGTTGTTGCATATTTCATTAGCTTTGCAAGTACCACAGGAGCGGTTGCAGACCGGATCGTTGCCGCACTCAAGGCCGGAACAATCTTGCTCGCAATCACATTGACCTTCGCAGTTGCAACTTACATCCACACAGGTGGTGCCGTCAGCGCGGTAACCGTCGTCACAGACACATATGGCCTTGTTGTCTGAGGTTACTACGCAAGAACCATGACCACTGCAGGTGACGCCTGTGCAGGGTGAGGTGGTACTTCTTCTAACACACACTTGGCTCCCTCAGATTTATAGCCGGCAAGACAAAGGCAGACGGCCGTTTTACCCTCTATAACAGCGCAGGTGCCACCGCCTGCACACACGATGCCTTTACAGGGGTCACCCACCAAGGATTCCTTGCAGACACCATCTTGCAGTGTAAACCCTTGGTCACAGACGCAGATAGGCCCATCAGCACCAACTGCACACTGCCCATGGGCCCCACAGTCGTAATCAGCGCAGTAGTTTTCGACTTGCTCGACATCACAATGTTGCTCGCATGGGTTGGTATCACAGCCGATTACAATTTCGTCGGCTTTATCCCCACAGGCAAAGAAAAGCACGGCAACCAGAGGTAAGGTTCTTTTTAGCATGACAACCCTCCAAGTAACGGTCGGCTTACCAGTCAATGTTGTCTGAAGTAAGACCAGGAAACCAGTGGGTGTGATCATAATATCTGCATGAATCAGAGTCAATGGAAACGTCAACAAAATCTGGTACCTAGTGGACTGTTGATGCTTTGATTGTACCCAGTTTTTGATGCTGGTTTTAGCGGGCTTCTAGTCATCTAAATGAGTCGGGGTCCAGACCAAGCCGTTTGATTATTCGATAAAACTGACCTCTGTCTTTGCCTGCTGCTTTGGCTGCTTGGGACATGTTACCACCGTGCTCGGCAAGGATTTTTGCCACCGTTTCTGTGTCCAGAGTTTGGCGAGCCGTTACATCTGGTGATTGCGTTCGAGGCTCCAAGATGGAGGCATGTTCGTCTAATCTGTGGATGATAGCTGGGGATAATTCCACGAAGTCTTGTCCAGGTGATTCTGCTGCGGCCTGCTCGACAACTGACCTTAATTCTCGGATGTTAAACGGCCAAGAATGGGTCATTAATCTTGTAATTGCCTGGGCGCTAAATCGGCGTCCATTGGCAAAGCAGTGCGCTAGTAAAGGCAGATCCTCAATTCTTTCCCTTAAAGAGGGTAGGGGGAGGACCATTCCAGCCAGTCTGGCGTATAGATCACCGCGAAAACGGCCGCTTTTAACCCCAGCCAACAGGTCGCGATTCGTCGCAGAAACAATCCTGACATCAAAGGGAATTGGGCGAGTAGCGCCAACTGGGACGACTGCTCGTTCTTCCAAAACGCGCAGTAATTTGACTTGGGTTTCAGGGGCTAAGTCTCCGATTTCATCTAGGAATAAGGTGCCGCCGTTGGCTGCCATAAAAACGCCGGCTCTTGCCTCTTTAGCGTCGGTGAAAGCCCCCTTTAGATGCCCAAACAACATGGACTCAGCCAAGGTGGCAGGGACAGCTGACACGTTGAAGGCCACAAACGGCTTTGAAGGACGCCCAAATTCAGCGATGGCCTTGGCAACGACCTCTTTGCCGGTACCTGACTCGCCTAAAATCAAAATACTGGTTTGGTGGCCAGCCATTTTGGCCAAGGATGAGCGCACATTTCTGATCGCATCTCCGTGGCCATCAAGTCCAGGAATTGCATGGTCTGTTGGCGGTGGGTTTTGAGATTTATGAAACAATAACAGGGTGCTACCAACTTGAATTATGTCACCATAGCTCAAGGCCACGGTCGAGTTTTTGATTCGTTTACCATTTACAAAAGTCCCATTTTTGCTGCCTAGGTCCGTGATTGAAAAACCGTTCATGCTTTTTTGAACTTGTGCGTGCACCCTAGAGGCGTCTGGGTCTGCGATCTCAGTGTTTTCAAACGTTCTTGAAAGGCGATCAATGGGGACAGGGATGTTGCCCAAGTAGACTCTAGCGCCCCACAACTGTGTTGCGGGCCCATAAATCAACGTCAATGTAGGGGTTGGCGGGATGATTGTAACTGGCTTTAAATTTGCCCCGGAACTTGTGATAGTGCTTGAATTCACATCGTGATTAGTCACAGTTTTCCACTACTTGTCTTTGAGCCCGCCCAGGGCGTCGAAGGCTTTTCCAGCTTGACCGCGAACAGAATCAAAAGCCGAGTCGAATTCCTTTTGAATCATGCGTGTTGGGTCAGGCATCGATGGGAAGCCACGTCGAGCAGGCTTGGTATCAGGTTTGGTAGCGGTCGGAGCCTGGGTTGATTCAGGCTTTGCGGCTGTTTGTGCTGCTTCAGCTGGTTCAGGTTTTAGTGGTGCCATATTAGGAATAGCCTTGGGGGCAGCGCTGGGAGCAACTTGTGGTGCAATTGCCTGTACTTGAGGCTGCTGCTGTGCCTTTGGGGCCGGCTGTGAATCAGCAGCCTTTGCCCTTGAGCGTCCCTGTGTCGCCTTAGGCACCGCTTTAGGCACCGTCTGGGCCTCAGCGGCCTGTTCCTGTGCCGCCTTGGGGGCCACAGCAGACTGCGCCTCAACGGCCTGTTCCTGTCCCTGCTCCTGCCCCTGCTCCTGTCCCTGCTCCGCCTTAGGCACCGTCTGCGCCCCAACCACCTGTCCCTGTCCCTGCTCCTGTCCCTGCTCCTGCCCCTGCGCCGTCTTAGGCACCGGCTGCGCCTCAACCACCTGCCCCTGTCCCTGCTCCTGTCCCTGAACAACAGCCGCCTCCGTTTCCTCCTGCACAGGCTGAACGTCCGAATTTCTATTCACAAAAAACAACGCAAGACCTAGGACTACCAACACCCCTAGCCCAACAAAAACCCAATTCCTTATACCGCCGCTCTTCGGCCTAATTCGTTTCACACTTGTGCTGGCATCTTTCGAAAGTATGGACTCCAGCGACTGGATCACTTCCCTTGCCGTCTGAGGGCGCTTAGCTGGGTCCTTTTCCAGCAAGGCCATTGTCAAAGCTTCCAAAGCATCTGGAATGGCAAGATTTGCGACCTTTTGACGGGGCGGCATTGGGGCTTCAACAACGTGAGCGACAATCATCCCCTGGGAAGTATTCGCTTTAAATGGCCTTTCGCCTGACACCAGCTCATATATGACACACCCAACCGCATACAAGTCGGTCCGTCCATCTACATCCGCACCGCGACACTGTTCCGGGCTCATGTAGGCAGGGGTGCCCATGATTTTTCCAGCTGTTTCTGTAGTGGCTGATTCTTGATCCACAGCAGAAGCCAGTCGAGCGATACCAAAATCCACGACCTTCGCAAACTTAGAACCGTCGATGTTACTTTCGATCATGATGTTTGCTGGTTTTAAATCGCGGTGGGTGACGTTGGCTTCATGAGCCTGTTCCAATGCCTCACATACTTGGCTTGCAAAGGTAGCAACCGTTTGCCAAGGCATCCGCTCGTTTTCAAATTGTTTGCGAAAATCGTCTAGGTTTGGGCCTTTAAGCAACTCCATCACTAGGAACAGTGAACCATCGACGTCTTCGTCTACGTCATAAATCGCGCATGCATGCTTGCTGCGCAGACGCATGACAGCTCTGGCTTCTCTCAGGAACTGCCGCCTAGCAGAGGCGTCGTCGCGGCGCTCTTCTCGCAGAATCTTGATGGCAACATCCGCTTTAGCCAACAGATGGGTGGCTTGGTAAACTTGGCCAAAGGCGCCCTCACCAAGCATTTTCACCAAAACATACTTGTCCTTAATCACAGTGCCGCAGCGGTCTTTACCAACCCCAACAGGCAGCAGGTCACTGTTATCTGCCGAACATTTGACCACATCACCGTCGTAGCGTAGGCCACATCTGGGACAGAACTTTTGGGCAACCATGTAGGTTAGATCGAGGTCATCCATGGCTGGGTATTCTAGCACAAATCCAGAAGTACAACCGCTTTTAATTGTCCAAAATCCAGGGTGTCTTAATTTATGCTCCTGCGCCAGTTCTTACCCACAAGCTTGAAGCTTCACTACCCACCAGTTTAAAGCTCAATTGAAGGGAAAATTACTGACCAGGCTTTTGATACAGCTTTCAATATAGATTTGGGCTTTGTGTCCTTAATACGGCTCAAATTTGTGTCCTTAATGCACCTCAATCATGTTGCAGCTTTGTGTCCTTAATACACACCTTAAAATCCGATTCAGAATGGGGTAGGGTTTGCTCAAAAGTTGCCTTGAAACACTCATATAAAGTGATTTAAGTGTCAGATATATTAAATGCGTCTGTTTGGGTTTGACATTGATTATCATTGTATGTTAGCGCTCAAATCGCCTTGATGGTCGCCACCATGCTCACCATAAATCAGGTTGTAAACGCGGCCGCAAAAAACAGGGTAGGGCCAAAATCACCCAGTAGTCGATGTCTTGGTTCGACATGGTGATTTGTGGAAGTAATGGCTTTTTCATAAGGAGGCTACATGATCGGGGCTCGTACAATGGTTATCGTTTTGGGCTTGGTACTGACTAGTACCAATGCGCTTGCTTCGGGCAATGCCCACAAACATAACGCGCACGGACATAGCCTGACTCAGCCTTTAAAAGAAGCAGTTGACCCTAAAGTTGCAGAATATATTCCAAATATTTCAACTGCCCTCGGCGTTGGTTTTGGCGCTACTTTTGGGGCAAAACAATTGATTACGGATGGCAGCATGGGACCAAATGGATTCAAATTACTATTTGCCGGATTGGAAATTGAGGGCGAAGTTGACCGGTTTTTCAGGTATCTGTTTTTGTTCAATTTTGCCGGGTTGGAAATAGAAGAAGCCTACATTGCAACAACTGCCTTGCCGATTGGAATGCAGATTCGTACCGGCTACATGTTTGTGCCCTTTGGTCGCCAAAATCCCAGGCACATACACAACTGGAACTTCATCAACCAGACACTGACACAAACCAGGTTTATGGGGGAAGGCAAATTTGCCGCCTTGGGTGCCGAACTTTTGTTTGATCTGCCGTTGCCATGGGAGATGCAGATTTCTGGACAGATTTTGGACGCCCACGAGGCTACTCACTTTCACTCAAGCTCCTTTGCCACTGTCGAGCAAACTAATGCCGGCAAGTTCGATGGCATGGAAGACTTTGTTTATACAGCCAGAATTCTTAATGGTTTTGACTTTGGAAAGGATTTTGAGCTTTTGTGGGGACTGTCTGGTGCTTGGGGGCAAAGTCCATACAAAGGGGGTGGTCGTTCAGACTTGTACGGTACCGAGTTGCGTTTAAACTGGATTCCAACGCCAAAAAAAGTTGCTGTAGGTATGACAGTCGAGTATTTGATTAGAAAAATGGATGTACCAGAAGGGACGTTGTTGGACCACGGTGGTTACATAGAATTAGATGCCCTTGTGCACCCTGAATGGATGCTAGGTTTTCGCGCAGATTATACCGATGTGATTTCTGGGGTTATGCCTGAATCCGAGCAACTATGGGGTCGTGAATGGCGGGCAGGCGTTTCTACGACATTTGTTCCGACCGTCTTTTCTAAGCTTCGTTTACAGTACGAAATCAGGCATCGTGGCAGCCTAAGCCACGCCGTCTTTTTGCAGCTTGAAGTCGGCGCAGGTGAAGACGTTTCTTATCAGTTCTAGCCAAGCCTAGTCATCAAGCCCAGCCTCTCTAAGCAACTTCAAAAAAGTGGGATAAGAAACACCCAAGGCTTGGGCAGCCTGCATTCGTTTACCATCAAAGTGCTGCAGCACTTGGGCAACGTAGGCTCGCTGCAGCTGTGCAAGTGTGGGTGGATCTTCCTGGAAAGAAAGCTCGTTAAAAAAGGCAAGTGCTTCAGGTGAATTGCTACTTGGTTGAGATTCACCTGACTGTACTTTGTCGACTGGAGAGGCCACAGGCAAGCTGGGCATTGTGGTTCCATGTATTGCCAAGTCTTTCTCCTCTATGACTGGTCCTGTGCACAAAATCACCGCACGTTCCACTAGGTTACGTAATTCTCGGACGTTACCTGGGTAGTGGTAGCTTTGTAAGACCTCCATGGCCTTTGGCGAAAAGCCTTCAACCTGCTTTTTTATCCTATTGGCAAAAAAAGTCATAAAGGATAAAGCCAGGCCTGGAATATCTTCCTTGCGCTCTGTTAACGCGGGAATTCCCACCCAATAAACGCCCAAACGATGGTACAGATCCTCCCTGAAGCGACCTGTTCTAACCGCCTCCATAACATCGGTGTTTGTAGCAGCGACTACCCGCATGTTGACCGAAATTTCACGCTGACCTCCAAGGCGACGAAAACGCATACTATCTATAAATTTCAGTAGCTTGGCCTGTGATCGCAAGGGTAGTTCAGTTATTTCATCCAAAAACAAGGTTCCCCCTGAGGCGAGCTCAATCAGGCCCCGTTTTGGAGCCTTTGCATCAGTGAAAGCACCCTTTTCATATCCGAATAATTCGCTTTCAATTAAATGCTCTGGCAAAGCAGCACAATTGACTTCGACAAATGGGGCATCTATATCCTTTTGCTGATAGGTCAATCGATGCAACAATTCAGCCGCGTACTGTTTGCCGACACCTGAGGAACCCTGAATGAAAACAGGGGTTAAGGGGCTGATTGCTACAACATCAAGTTTTTCTAAAACCTCTTGCATTGCCTTGCTTAAAGGCTGCGTCCTAGCTGGTGTAGCTTGGGACCTAGCTATTGTCAGTCGATCTTTCAACCCGCGGGTTTCAATGACTTTTTGCAGCTTTATAACTAAATCGGACAAATGAATTGGCTTCGCAAGATAATCCCAGGCTCCAGCCCTTAAGGCCTCAACGGCATTCTCTATGTCGCCATATGCAGTGACCACAACCACAATTGGTTCATCACCTCCAAAGGCGCGGATTTCCTTTAAAAATTCAATCCCATCTCCATCCGGCAGTCTGCGATCGAGGATAATCACATCCGGTCCAAATGATTTCCACTGTTCCTTGGCACCCCGTAGATTGGAAACTGATTTGACTTCAAAACCTTCAGCCGCCAAAACTTCTTCAGCTAAGGCCCTGAAAGTCACATCGTCATCTACCAGCAATATCCCAATGCTCATTGATGCCCCTCCATGGGCAAATTAACTAAAAAACTGGCACCTTTATCTGTCGGTTCCAAAACTAAATCCCCACCGTGCGCAACTACAATCTGCTTGGACAGAGCCAGGCCAATTCCAGAGCCACTAAGTTTTCCAGACACAAAGGGCTCAAAGAGGTTTTCCTTTATAGCTAAGGGAATCCCGGGGCCGTTGTCAACCACCCGTATGTGCATCTGGTTGTTGCTGTCCCAAAGTTTAACGACTATCTTTGGGTCCGGTATGTCCACGGATTCGAGGGCCTCAAAGGCGTTGACCATCAAGTTGGATAACACCGATTGCATCAGGGCCGGGTCTGCCTGAGCAACCACTGGGTTTTGTGGGACTTCAATCTCCACATCTATTCGAGCCTGGGAAGCCAAGTCATTCATGGACTCTACGATTCGTGACACAAATTGGCTGAAATCGATGTTGCCTGGCCTTGGTTTGATACCTCTTGAAAGGCTTAAAAGGTCAGTGGTGAAATCCGAAAGGCGTCCTATTTCATGGCGCAAAGCCATAGCTGCCTTGGCTTTTTGTTCACCAGACACGCGCTCTGTGATTACCATGTCTAACCCTAGTCTCATCCCGTTCAAGGAGTTTTTTACCTCATGGGCGATCAAATGGACCGCTTTTCCCAGTTGTTTCAAGTGTTCTTCCTTTGCTGCCTGCTGCTGGGATTTTTTAAAGGTTTTCAAAGAACTGCGCATTGCTAAAACTAAAAGGCCAAAGGGTACTACGGCCAAGACTAAACCCAAGGCCGCCCTTTGCCAAAACCTGCTGATGATAGGTTTGTAAAGCTCATCGACTGCAACAGCGGCCATTAAAAGCAGGTCGGTTCCAGCCACTTGGGCTACCCCCACAATCGCATCTTTTCCAAAAAGGTCGACTTCCTCAAGAAACGGTGCCCAGTTATCCCTGTCAAGCAGCTTGAACCAATGATCTTTGTTTAAGTTTTCCGGAGGCTTTGGTGGAAAAACGACTGCTCCGCTTTTTGTGGCTACCAATAAATCTCCCAACTGGCCGATACCAGGTTTCGCGTAAAAGGCGTCGTCTTTCGCCAGATCAATTGCTCCAAGCAAAGCGCCAGTCAACTTTTTTGAACGAACTATTGGAGCCACGACATATAGAAGAGAATCATCCGCTCGTTCTGGCTCCACGGAAACTACCTGAACGCGGCGGCGCCGTTTCAAGTTGATAAACCACGATTCTTTAGCAAACGAGGAACCGACCTGCAAAAATGGCTGAGGTTCAGCCCATGCGACAGTACCATCCACACCAATGATCGCGATGCCGTCTCTAAAAATTGCGCTACTGTCCTGAATTAATTGAAGTAAAGCGCGTTCTGGCTCCATGTTTTGATCTAAGAGGTCGACCTCGGCCCTTAACCCTAAACGGCTTAACTCATTGGCCATCAGCCTTAATTGCCGGCCAAGGTGATGTGCTCCAATTTCGGTTTGCAGTAAAACTAGGTGCCTTTCTTGTTTTTGGCCATTTACGTAATCAGAAATCAAGGCGGCAAATAACATTGTCAGGGCCACCAGTGCCCCGCCAACGTATGTCCAAAGGGCGATTTTGGCGAAACGAGAATGGGCCAATGCTAGAGCGTCGCCGTTTTCATTTTTTGGAACATCGGAATCAAACATCCTGAGAAGCTACCATGGTTGTCGTCTTGGCGTTTCGAAGTTTTAAAAACATCAGGTAGGTCACCGGTAATACAAGTAAAGTCAAAAGTGCCGCAGAAATTGAGCCTGTGACAACTACAACTGCTAACGGCCTTTGAGTTTCACTACCAATTGCATGGGATAAGGCTGCTGGTAACAGGCCCAATGATGCCAAGAGAGCAGTCATCAAAACGGCCCTCAAACGGTCAAAGGCACCTTTGAATACGGCCTCATTTGGCGAATAACCGTCTCTTAACCTAGCTTTAATAGCCGAAATCACCAACACTCCGTTTAATACAGCCTGTCCTAGCAATGCTATGAACCCGACCACTGCCGAAACCGATATGGGCATTTTGGCGATGGCCAAGCCAACCAATCCTCCTACAAGGGCAAATGGGACGTGAATCAACACTATTAGAGCATCTGAAATGGTCCCAAACGCGAAAAAGAGTAGCAAAAACGTGATTGCCAAAGCCAGCGGGACCACCAGTTGCAGGCGAGCCATTGCCCTTTCCTGGTTCTCAAATTCGCCTCCCCAGGCTAACTCATATCCTGGTGGTAGGGAAACAGCGGCCTCGGTTTTCGCACTTGCCTCGGCCACAAAAGACCCCATATCACGATTACGAACATTCATACGAATGCCAACGTATCGTCTGGCGCTTTCCCTGGTTATGGCCGCACGCCCTACACCCATGTTTACATCAGCAACTGCGGACAATGGGATTAGAGCTCCATCCTCTAGTGGCAGCATCACCCTTTCGATGGCCCCGACGTCTTCCCTTGTAGATTGTGGCAAACGCACTACTACATCAAACCGCTTTTCCCCTTGCCACATTTCTGAAGCTACATGGCCTCCCATGGCGGTTTCGATAAAGTCTTGTACATCTTCCAAATCCAGGTCGTATCTGGCCAAAGCGGCCCTATCTGGTTGGACTGCAATCTGGGGTACTTCTCCAGATTTTACTATCCCAACATCGGCCGCTCCAGGAACCGTCAGGATTTGATTCTTCACCTGCTCAGCGAGCTCTTGCAGTATTTCCAAGTCTTCGCCGTAGATTTTTACCGCTATCTGGCCGAATTGACCTGATATGTTTTCGTTAACGTTATCCCTGATTGGTTGGGAAAAATTGTATTCAATTCCTGGTATTTCCATCAGGTTGACGTCTATTTCAGCTATCAGGTCATCTAAGGTTTTTTTATCAGGGCGCCACTCTTTCATAGGCTTTAACTTTACAAAAACCTCAAAGTTATTATTTAGGGTGGGGTCTGTCCCATCCTCAGGACGACCGATTTGGGTCAGCAACCCCGTTATTTCAGGTGTTCGCCTCATCAGATCCTTGATTTTTGGCGTCAGTTTTCGTCCTTCTGTCAGCGATATGTTTTCAGGCAGAGTGAAAGTCACATATAGCGAGCCTTCGTTCAATTCTGGTAAAAATTCTGACCCCAGTCTTGGCATTAAAACTAGCGCAGACGCCATTGCTCCTGCCGCCAAAATACCAATAGCTACTGGGTTTTTTAAGCTAAATGAAAGTACAGGCTTGTAAAGTTTCCTGCTCCAAGTGACCAGGGGGGATTGCCTAGGTGAAATAGGCCTCTTTGACATTGATAACAGGCTTAAAACCGGGACCAAGGTGAAGCTGACTACCAATGCCCCAACTAAGGCGCTGACTACCGTGTGAGCCATTGGTCCAAACATGCGGCCTTCAACCCTTTCAAGTGCAAAGATTGGAATGTAGGCCGCGATTATTATTAACAAAGAAAACAATGTAGGCCGCGCAACTTCGGATACTGCCTGTGCAATCCGTTTTGAGGCCAATTTTTGATTCTGAGGCGGGTCTCTTGATAGCCGGAAAAACAAGTGTTCCACTATAATTACGGCACCATCTACAATTATTCCAAAGTCCACGGCCCCCATGGATAGCAGGTTTGCTGACATGCCCTTTGTATGCAGATACAAAAATGAAGTCAGCAAAGAAAGGGGGATTACAGCGGCGACAATTAAGGCTGCCCTTAGGGAAAATGTGAACAAAAACATCACCAAAGTAACTAACAGGGCACCTTCTGTAAGATTGGTGAAGACGGTCTTCAACGTGGTGTTTACCAATTCGGTGCGGTCATAAAATGGCTCTATCAAGACCCCATCTGGTAGGACCCGCTCATTTAAATCGTCAATCTTGTCTCTTAAGGCTGCCAGTACCCGTGAAGGGTTTTCACCACGGCGCATCAAGATGATTCCTTCGACGGTATCTTCGTTGAAATCCCTTGTGACAACCCCTTGCCTAGGGGCGTAGCCTTCTAAAACAGTGGCAACGTCTTTTACTCTGACGGGCACTCCGTCATTGAAGGCTACCCTAACTGCGTTTATGTCTTCGAGATCATTGAATATACCCAGGCTGCGGATTACAAAGGCTTCTGAGCCACGCTCCACGTAACCGCCAGATGCGTTGCCGCTTGCCTTTTCAAGCGCATCGAAAATCCGATCAAGACCGACTCCCAAGGAGGCCATCTTTGCAGGATCTGGGATTACCTGAATCTGGTATTCCAACCCGCCATAGGAAACTACGTCTGCTACTCCTGGCACTTGCATTATCCTTGGCCTGATTGTCCAGTCCTGGATGGTTCGAAGTGCCATCGGATCGGAGCCACTTACGGTGTAACGATAAACTTCGCCAATTGGGGTGGCTAGTGGGCCCAGACTCGGCGATATGCCGTCGGGCAGTTCGGCATCTGGTAAGCGTTCTAAAACCCTTTGCCTGGCGCGTTCAGCTTCGACTCCATCTTCAAAAGTCAAAGTCACAAAGGACAGACCAAATAGGGAAATGCTTCTGAGTCTGAAAAGTTCGGGGGTCCCATTTAAGGCCCTTTCCAAGGGGATGCTGACCCTTCTTTCGACTTCTTCTGTTGGTTGTCCTGGGTAGAGTGTTATCACTTGAACTTGGGTGTCAGTTGGATCTGGAAAGGCCTCAATTGTTAAGTGTTTGAAGGCATAAAGGCCCCAAACCACGATAACTCCGGCAAGGATGAATGAGGCCACTTTGTTTTTTAATGAAAAGCGGACCAGTTGATCGATCATTGGAAATCCTTATGAGAAGAATCAGTCAAGGGATCGTTAGTTAGGCTACTGAGCTAAAGCCATTGCGTTGTGCAGTAGAATGGCGCCTTCAACTACGATGGTGTCGCCTACTTCAAGGCCTTCAAAAACTGGCAGTATTCCGCCTCTTACTGACCCAGCGACTATCGGTTGCTTTTTGAACACACCGGTGCTTTTTTCTATGAAAACCGACTGTACTGTTCCATCGGAAAGCAAGGCTGAAGCGGGTATTTCAACTAATCCTTTCTTTGCCTTGGTTTCGAACCGCACGTTTGCATAGATATTTGGGCGCAGAAGTCCTTCTGGATTTTCCAAGCTGACCCTTATTGGGACAGTATGGCGACTTGGGTCTACAACTGACGAGACCATGTCAACTTTCCCTTCCATTTTTACTCCAGGTAGGGAAGGGCTTGTTATCTCAGCTTTGGCCCCTACAACTACGTCAACAGCGTCTGCTTCAAAGAGATCTGCAACTACCCAAACAGTGGTTAAGTCAGCAACAGTGGCCAAAGACTCCAAAACTTCAGGTCCAACTTCTTGGCCTGAGGTAACCCTTTTTTCCACTAAATATCCGTCTATTGGTGATTGCACCGTGTATTCGCTGTGGCTATCTTCGCTGACCTTTGTGGCCCCAAGCTTGGCTGCAGCTAGGCGTCTAGCTAGGACCGCCTTTTGGTGGTCTTGCCTAGCAGCAATCTCTTCTTTGGCTGGTAGAGCGCCTGCTTTTACCATGGCTTGCACTCGGGCGAGGTTTGCCTTTGCAACAGAAACCTCCAAATCAGCTAGGTTTAGTTCCGCTCGAAGTTCGGCTATATCCCGACTAGCCACTGAAAACAGTGGGTCTCCTACTGCCACCGCTTCTCCAAGCTCAACGTGAGTTTTGATTACTCGACCAGCTAAGGGGGCTCCAAGCTTATTGGCTCTTGATTCGTTGATTTTTACCCTAGCTGGTACAGCGTCTGTCCACCTGTCCTGGGCCAATTCAACTTGGCCAAGTTTTAAGACCTTCCATGCAGGGGATTCACTTGATAAATCAATGCCATCTTCGTGGTGGACCACCCCAACAGGTTTGGCCGGAACTGGTGGCGCTGGTCTTTGAAAACTGGCAGCAGCAATTACCGACACGGTGCTTATTGCGATTGCCCCTCCGATTCCAATCAATCCCTTTAGTTTGCCATTTGTTGTAGTAGACTTCGTGTTCATAGTAACCCCCTTAATAATCAGCGGTTTTGTACTATCTCCGCATCTAAACCAAGTGCCATTCGTAATTGATTAGTAACAACAAAAATCTGGTACTGAATGTCTATTACTTTTAATCCCAAGTTAGTATGGGTCCTGCGGGCAAGCAAAAGGTCAGTCATTGATTTTGTGCCCTGGTTGAAGCCTTTCACAGTTCCCTCCAGCACTGCCGTTGATTGTTGGACTGCCTCAGTTGAAAAGAGGGCGTTTGTTTTCGTTAAAGCGGCTAATTGGGTGTTCAATTCTGCTATTTCAGCTTCGGCCTCACGCTTTAATTGCCGTTGAAGTGCCCTTTGTTCAATGGCTTTAGCCCCAGCAGCTGCAGCTTCATGCCGTCCCGTATTTGCAAAGGTCAAAGGGATGGATATCCCAACAGAAAAGGTATGCGAAAGGTTATCGGCTATGGTGAAGCGATCATGTGTGTATCCAACAAAAATAGACGGATCTGGGATTTTATTTCGGCTGGCCAGTCGCTGCTCATGCTCTGCAACTAATGCCAGTTGTCCTAGTAAAGCTATGTCCGGTCGTGAATGTTCTGTGCTGACATCGGTTGGCAAATTTGGCGCATGTTCCAGCAGTTTGGCCAATGTTGGTGATTCGCTGTCGGCGATTTCACAAGAAATTCCTAACAGCGCAGTACAGCTGGCAAGTGCAGCTTGATAATCAGTGGTTGCTTGCCTAGCGTCAGTCACAAGTTCGAGGCTGTCTAACTGCAGACGGCTATAGTCATTTGGCGATATGTCACCCAGCAGAAGGCGTTGATTTTCAAGGTCCAAAATCGTTTGATTTTCAGCTGCTTGGCTAGCCAGGAGAGCTGCCTTTTCTTTGAAATAGAGAACGCGACCTATTGCCTTGCGGACATCATGAATTCGTTGTGCCGCAGTGTGGACCAACTCGATTTCTGAAGCTTTTTTAGCCGCTTTCGCGCTTGAAATCCTGGGCCTTCTTTTACCAATCTCAAAGGTTTGTTCCAGGCTAAATTCATAATAGGCGACTTCGTTAAAACCCAGGCCTCTCGAAACTGTTTTGCCCGCCGGCATGTTTCCCATGGAAAATTCAAAGCTGGGATTTTGAAAGACGCCAGCTTGTTTGATTTGAGCTGAAGCGGCATCAACATTAGCTTGGGCGGCTGAAACCATGACATCGTTTTGTAAGACCCAATCGACCAAAAGTTCAGGTGATGTCATAAGGTCCCAGGGTGAAGGGGTGCCTATTTCGGTGGCAAGAGAACTGGATGGAGCCAGAGCTAAAAGCAGAATTGCTAATCGAAAACTAAAGTTTTTAGGCAAAATTTGGCCTCCAAGTTCAATCCCCAGAATTCAGATTCAGCAAGAGGCGTGCCATCAGTTTAACCAGTGGAAATAATTGGATAGAGGTTGTCATTTAAGCTGATGTGAACAGAGGTTTTATTAAGTTTCTTTAAGTTTTTAGTGTGTGCAATGCAAGAGAATTTCATTGGGTTGGAGCAGAAGCGGAGCACTTATAAAACCTGGCCTTGTCTGAGTCTGGCAAGGCTAGCTCACATGATGGTGGTACTGTAGTGCTAGCGTTAGTTGGTTCACCCAGTATGGGCTGACCGGGAGCTTTTAGTGCTAGGTAGTAGTCTCGGTTTTTAGGGATGCATTCGTTTAGGTCAGTACCACTGGGACATTCTATCCAGATTCGCACACCGTCAAAGACTTCGCGGGTGTCGAATCGATGATCCAGGGCCTCGTGCAATAGCTCATTACGCCTTAAGTCTTTGTCAGCACGAATGGTTCGATAATAGTTCACGGTTTCTGCCATGCTTGGCATGTTTGTTACTACGGGGTGGGCGTCGTTTGCAATCAAGCGTTCAAAGGTGGAACCATTGGCTTGATCTCCAAAAACATTAGGAGCCGGCAGTTTTACTGTCAACAACACCAGTAGCACAGCACCAAGCACAAATGGAAGTATTGTTCGTAGGTTACCCTTGATGGAAGTTGGTGCAGCTTGGGTGCGTTGAAGGACATCTTGGAAAGTTGGATCAAGGCCAAATATCTGGCCTACCCCAAATGCCCCTATCAGAGCGGCAAATCCGGAGACAAGATTGATGTAGTAGCCGCCGTTTACTATGCTGAACTTCCAAATCGTCACTATCCCTAAGGGTACCAAAATCATGCTTCCAGCTAAAAAGAGCATTGGGAGCGTTCTGTCGAGGACTATGATTGCTGCAAATCCCAACAAGACGAATACCAGCCCGCCAAGTGTGGAACCTGGTTGAAGTTGGTATCCCATTTCAATCATAAGTTCAGCTAGGGTGTCTGGAATCGATGGTCCCCCCATTCCCGTACTAAAAGCAGTAAAAGCGCTAGAGGCTCTGATTGCAGTCACTACTGCGCTTACTATCGCCAGTGGCCTGTAGGAGGGATCTCTGAAGGCCTTGTAGGCTAGTAATAACACCGCTAATCCAAGGGGAATCAAGGCTAAAAAGGACGACATTGAGGCCAGCAAAAACAGCAACCCCAAGTACACAGCAGTTTTGATTTCGAAAGTCTTAGGCTCGGTATTAAGTTTGCGAAGCAGACGGAAAACTAGCAGTAACATTACAACTGCCAAGTCCCAATCACCTAGGTCCTGTATGCCCATGCGGACACGGCAGCCAGCCGCGTACCAAGAAGCTGCTACCAAACCTCCAAGGCTTCCCCCAAGGTGTCGACCTTCCAAGAATATCAGTAACGAGGCCAGGACCACCCAAGTTGCGGGCACAAGTTTGATTACCCAGGGTTCCATGGATAGAGACAGCAGAGGGTGTAAAACTAGATACTGCAACGACGGGTGGTTCCAATCGTTTAAGGGCTTTAAGGCAGCTATAATGATGCGCTCAACTTCGGGGCCAATCCCTATGGGCGCTGTTACCATGGGGATTAAAGCTATAACTGCTAGGGCTATTACCAAGGTAGGGAGCGCAATTTTTAATGCCCTAGCTCCCCTGGGGAAGGGGCGCAATATCGAAATGGCAATGGCTCCAAGCAAAACGAGGCCTAGATACAAAAAAACATCGCTTACGTCATATCCATGCGGGATGGTTCCTTCAGCTGACCCGGAATAATGGAGGATAACAAGCGATAGTCTTTCAACAAATTCCCACATGCACCCCCCAACGTGTTGCTACTAGATCTGACATTCTAGGAAAACTTACGACGCAGTCCTCAAAACCGTCCTGTTAGCAGACCGGCAGATGGGCGGACAATTCTAACAATGGTTTCGATTCCGGATGCTTTGTGATACTTGGCCTTTAGTTCCGAACAAAAGTTATCGGCGGCGTCCTTGTGGACCAAGTTGACTGTATTGCCCCCGAATCCAGCCCCTGTCAGCCTGGCGCCTACGCACCCTTCGATGCCAGAGGCAATTTGAACCAAGGTATCCAATTCCTGGCATGAGACCTCGTAGTCTTTGGCAAGACTCTGGTGGGACTGCCGCATCAATTGTCCTGTTAAATGAACATCTCCTGCCTCGAAGGCATCTGCTGCCTTGGTGGTGCGCTCGTTTTCGCTTATCGCATGGCGAAGGCGTCTGAATGAGACCTCAGATATCCTGTCTTTAACAGAATTTAGCATGTCCATCGAAACGTCTCTGGCCACCTTAACATCTGGATACGACGAGATAATTGTCTCCATTCCGGTCTTGCATTCAACCTGTCGCTTGGCGTACTCGCCGGCCGCCAAGGAGTGGCGAACGCCGGAATCTGCAACGACCAAAACCCAGTTAGTTGGCGTCGCAACTAGCCTAGTTTCAAGCGAACGGCAGTCGATCAATAGGGCCTTGTCCTTTTGCCCACAGGAACTGGCCATTTGGTCCATAATTCCACATGGAACATGGCAAAAATGGTTTTCAGCGGCCCTTGCAATTATTGCAATGTCTAGGCAGGATGGATTTTCGCAACTCAACGTTTTAGCGATTCCAAGCATTGACACCTCGATGGAGGCTGAGGATGACAGCCCACCACCAGACGGGACGTTGCTTGCTATTGCAACGTCGGCCCCAGAAAAGGGACGCCCAGCTCCTATCCATGACCAGAACGGCCCACACGTGTATGAGCGCCAATCGACCTGCTGAAATGGCTCTAAACCCTCTAAAGCCACCTCGACGGTGCTGTCGTAATCAGCTGCGTAGATGCGCAATATCCCATCCTCTCTGCCTGATGCAACCGCGTAAGATCGCAGGTCAATCGCTGTCGGCAACACAAAACCATCGTGATAGTCGGTATGCTCGCCGATTATGTTGACTCGCCCTCCAGCATCAGCCCAAACCGTGGGGTTAGTGGCAAAAACCTGTTTGAATTTGTCTGTAATTGAATCTAAGGAATGCCTCATAAACGACCTCTTCTTTAATGCTTAAACCCATTGTTTTGGTGGGCGGTATTCTGTGTCAAACTCATCGCGCTCAACCACAAAACACATGCCGCTGTAGGGTCCATTTGGGCAGTATGCAGAGTGGGGCGCCGTGACTAATACTGGCTTCATGGGCTCTAGGGGCATTTCAATGACCCCTCCTTTCATGTCGGACAGCACAAGCGTCACAGAGCCGGAAATCAAAAGAAAAAGCTCTGGACAGGTGTGGAGTTCTAGTTCCTGAACATCGGCCAGTGAACCACCTTCTGGACTGTAGGCGCCCACACGCCAGTGGCCCATATCACCACAAAGCTCGTTCCAACGTTCACCCTCAGGGATGTTCAGTGGCTTGTCGAAGGTAACTTCAGGAAAAGATGGGGTTCTAGTACTGACTTTTCTCATATGTGCCTCCTGGGTGAGAATTCAAACCTGCACACGACCAACTAGAATGGCAAAAGATGTTACAAAATGGAACCTCAAAACCCGAGATATTTAACTGTGTGGGGCAAAAAGTTGTTCTCAATTTATCTGTAACAGGTTAGATTGCCCCGCGAGGAGCTTGTGGTGTGGAGGCATGATGGCAGGTGTTTCAAATCTTAATGCTAGGCGATGGTACATAGCAGTTGCTGCCATTGTGATGCAGCTTTGTCTGGGTACGGTCTATGCCTGGTCTGTTTTTAAGGGCCCCTTAAAAATCGCCCATGGCTGGTCTGAAACAGCGACTCAGGCCACCTTTATGCTACACATATTTTCGCTCGGTACTGCCGCTGCCTTTGGTGGGATTTTGGTGGACAAAAGGGGGCCGAGGCTGGTGGCGACTCTGGGCGGTATATTGTTTGGGTTGGGGACTTTGCTCGCTGGGCTAGCGGACCAAATCAGCAATATGGCTTTGATGTGGGTAGGTTATGGTTTGATTGCCGGTCTTGGAAACGGTTTTGCGTATGTGACTCCAATTGCTACTTTGACCAGGTGGTTTCCGGATAAACGGGGCTTGGTTACTGGACTTGCGGTTATGGGATTTGGTGCTGGCGCCTTTTTTATGGGGCAGATCGGCCCAGTTATGCTTGCGGCCTTTCAAACCGTTGATCCGGCTGGGGTGCTTGTAAGTTCTGGCGTTGCCAAGACTTTTTACATCTGGGGTATCGTGTTTTTGGTCGCAGTTACCTTGGGTGCCCAGTTTTTTACCAATCCTCCGAAGGGGTGGTTGCCAGATGGCTTTACCTTTGCTCCAAATGTGATTTCTGATGCGGCGTCGCTGTCGTTTGCTCAAGCGCTGAAAACCCGGCAGTGGTGGATGCTTTGGTTGATCCTGTTTCTGAATATTGCAGCGGGATTAGGCCTGATTTCTCAACTGTCTCCCATAGCTCAGAAGCTTTATAACCCGTTACTTGAACCTGGTTTGGCTGAAAACCTCGCCACCGCCAAGCTTGCCTGGGCGGGGGGCCTTGTTGTTGCGGTAACGTCAATTTTTAATGGCCTTGGCCGCCTTGGATGGGCCAGGATCTCTGACTATGTTGGGCGAAAACAGGTCTTTTTGGTGATGTTTGCCACCCAAGTGGTCCTGTACCTCTTGTTGGGCGCAGGTTTGGTTTCAAACTACTGGATTTTCATGTTGATTGGGTGCTACCTGCTGGCCTGTTATGGCGGTGGATTTGCCACCATGCCTGCTTTTGCGGCTGATTCTTTCGGGGCCGCAAATATTGGCAGAATCTATGGCTTTATGTTGACTGCCTGGAGTGTTGCAGGCGTGGTTGGGCCCTTGATTTTCGCGCAGATACCAGCCCACGCGCTGTATGTGGCCGCTGGACTGCTTGCTGTTGGTCTTGTGGTGACTATCGGTTTCAGAGCACCGAAGATAACTTGAAGCGTTGTTGGTCACCCCTTGTTGAGCGACCGCAATGGCTCCCAACGTTAGAACAAACAACAGGATCACAGCTAGGTGACATGGGAATTATAGGTTGCGGGGTGGACTTATTTGCATAAGCCTGGAAATATAGGACGACCGTAGTTTGGGCCACACCAGCTTCATGGAAAAACTTTGTCAGGCTGGGGATTAAAGGAAGTGATTATGCGACCTAAAAATATCGTTTTGGGTGTAATCGGCTTTGACTGCCACTCGGTGGGTAACAAAATTCTGGAGACTTTTTTTACTGAAGCAGGCTTTAAGGTGCACAATCTCGGTGTCATGGTGAGCCAGGAGGAATTCATCAACGCTGCCATTGAGACAAACTCCAAGGCAATCATGGTTTCGTCCCTTTATGGGCATGGCGAAATCGATTGCGCTGGCCTGCGGGAAAGGTGCATTGAAAAGGGCTTGGATGACATACTTTTGTACGTCGGTGGAAATCTCGTGGTGGGTAAGACACCGTTTGCCCAGGTTGAAGAAAAGTTCTTGAAGATGGGATATGACAGGGTATTTGGGCCAGACTGTTCTCTTGAGCATGTAGCTGAGTTGCTTCATCAGGACCTACTTTCGAGGGAAGAGAAGGAAGATTAAATGTCTGAAGCTGCTGTGATCTGTGTAGATATAGGGTCAACATGGACTAAAGGAGCCATTTTCAGACATGACGAAGATCGATTTTCCCTAGTTAAAAGGGCCTCGGTAACGACGACTACTGATCACCTGCCAGATGCTTTTTACGGCGTGCTTAATCAGCTTGAGCCCAAGCGTGATTGGAGCGAAGAAGGTCGGGTGCCACTGTACTTTTCCTCTTCAGCCAAGGGTGGGCTCAGGGTTGCAGTAGTAGGCTTGGTGCCCGAAATGTCGCTTCACATAGCTCGTTTGGCGGCATTTTCGGCTGGTGCCAGGGTGGTTGCCTCTTTTCCATATCGTTTGACCCGCTCGTCTGTTGCCGAAATCGAAAGGAGCCAGCCAGATATACTGCTGCTTTGTGGTGGAACAGACGGTGGTAATGAGCGCTATGTAACTGAAAATGCACAGGTTATCGCGGCCTCGGATTTTGGCGGGACCATAGTTTATGCTGGCAATAACTTGGCGACAGATGCGGTCGCAGATGCCTTGGCCAATCGAAAACTGGTCGTTTGTGAAAACTTGATGCCTGAGTATGGCAAGCTAAACACTGAGCCTGTGCGCAATGCCATCAGAACCGTTTTCTTGGATTCGATAGTTACTGGAAAGGGGCTCAGCGAGATCGTTGCCAGGTTTGGTGTCTCGCCAGTTCCTACCCCCCTTGCTGTCTTTAATCTTGTCCAGGCCATGGGCGAACATCTTGAGGATTGGCAAAACTTTGCCGTGATAGATTTGGGTGGAGCAACTACTGATTTTTATTCCTTTTCTGAGGCTTGGTTTCCAGAGTCAGATGCGATTATCAAGGGGATAATCGAGCCAAAGGTCAAGCGCACCGTTGAGGGTGACCTGGGGATGAGGATCAGCGCTGAGTCCGCCTTCATATCGGGGGGCGATTACCTGCGCACCGCCTTGGGTGACGAGGGGGTCTTGTCCCTTCAAGACTATGTCCATCGCCTGCTGCAAAACCCGGCTCATCTTCCGACTGACCCCAAAGAAATCGAGTTTGACCGACACCTTGCAGGCGCATGCATTCACCACGCGCTGCTTCGCCACGCTGGAACCGTCGAAGAGGTGTTTACCACGAAAGGGCCAGTTTTGGTCCAGGCTGGTAAGGACCTGCGCAGGATAGACAAAATAATCGGTACTGGAGGTTACCTGGCCGCTTGTGCCCGCAACCAGCAGTCAGTGCTAATCGGTGACCAAATGCCGGAAGCGGCCGAAAAGGTTCCACTTGTGCCACAAAGCTTTAGCTACTTTGCCGACCGTGACTATCTTTTGCCGTTTATTGGGTGCCTAGCCAAGGATTTTCCCAAGCAGGCGGCACTAACGGCAGTTGATTATTTGGTTCAATCTGGGGATCAAGTACAAATCCCAAGTCCAACCCTTTGCAAAGGAGGTCATTTTCTGTGAGTTTTAACAAGCTTGACATGGATACCTTCAACCAGATCCGCGAGGAGCTTCTTGGTACTTGGCCTACTGGCCAGGGACTAGAGCTTGAAGAGGCCATCGCCTACCAAAAGACGATACCTGAAAGCAAGAACTTCGCGGTGGCTATGCAAAGGGCCTCCAAGGAAGGTAAAACCTTGTTGCAACCAAGGGCTGGCGTGGCTTTGATTCCAGACCACATCGAGTTACTGAAGTATCTTGAAACTGAAGGCGAAGCCGACTTATTGCCAACGACTATCGATGCTTACACTCGTCTGAATCGCTATCAGGAAGCTGCAAACGGCATCGCACGTTCCTTGGAGGCGAAAACCTCGTTGCTAAACGGTTTTCCTGCGGTGAATCACGGTGTTCCTGGGTGCCGACAGGTTACAGAGGCCGTCAGCAAGCCAATTCAGGTTCGTCATGGAACTCCAGATGCACGCCTGCTGGCCGAGATAACGCTTGCAGGTGGTTTTACCAGTTTTGAGGGTGGCGGCATTTCGTATAACATCCCGTACGCAAAGAAAGTTCCCTTAAAAAAATCCATCGATGATTGGAGGTATGTTGACCGCCTGACAGGCATCTATGAAGAAAACGGGGTGCACATCAATCGAGAGCCCTTTGGGCCGCTTACTGGGACCTTGGTGCCGCCTTTTATCAGTCACGCTGTGGCGCTGATCGAGGGCATTTTGGCACTTCGCGAAGGGGTTAAATCGATAACTCTTGGCTATGGTCAGGCTGGTAACCTGTTCCAGGACATTGCTGCGATGATTTCCTTGAGGGAGTTGGCGCATGAATACTTCTTGCGGGAAGGCTTTGAAGACTATGAGTTAACCACTGTATTTCACCAGTGGATGGGTGGATTCCCTGAGGATGAGGCCAAGGCATTTTCAGTTATTTCCTGGGGTGCCTCGGTTGCAGTCCTTTCCAACGCGGACAAGGTTATTGTCAAATCGCCCCACGAGGCGATGGGGATTCCGACCAAGGAGGCAAACGCTCAGGGGTTGCGTTGTACCAGACAGATGGTCAGCATGCTCCGAGACCAGAAATTCCTGGTTAGTGAGGACCACCGGGAGGAAATCGAACAGATCAAGCGCGAGGTAAAGTGCATCATGGATGCAGTTTATAGCCTTGGAAACGGCGATATCGAGGCTGGCACTATTGCGGCGTTTGAGGCTGGGGCCCTGGATATTCCATTTGCCCCTTCGATGTATAACCATGGAAAAATCCTGCCGATGCGTGATAACGATGGCTTTATTCGCGTTTTCAACAAGGGTAATCTTGCGCTCAGCGATGACGTGATGGCGTACCATCGCGATAAGTTGGAAGAGCGGGCAAAGGCAGAGGGACGCAAAGTATCGTTCCAGATGGTTACCGATGATATCTACGCCATCAGTAAGGGTGGCTTGGTTGGGAGGCCTAGATGAAAATAGTTGATGCAGTTTTTTCAAAGGGTTATTCAGCGTTCTTTTTTGATGACCAGAAGGCTATCAAGAGCGGCGCTGATCATGACGGATTTGTGTATGTTGGGGAGCCAATGACCCCAGGATTCAGTCGAATTCGCCAAGCTGGTCAAAGCATTTCTGTGATGTTGATCCTTGAAGACGGTCAAATGGCGGTGGGTGACTGCGCTGCTGTCCAGTATTCTGGCGCAGGAGGCCGTGATCCGTTGTTTCTTGCCAGCGAATACGTTCCATTTTTGCAAGAGCACATCAGGCCGCTTCTGCAGGGGCTGGAAATTGGCAGTTTCAGGGAAATGGCAAAGCATTTTTCCGAGCTGAAAATCAACAAAAAACCGCTGCATTCAGCGATTAAATATGGCCTGACCATGGCGCTGCTTGATGCCAGGGCCAAGGCTTTGAAGCTGATGCCGTGTGAGGTCGTGTGCCAGGAATACGACCTGCCTGTGATAGCGCAGCGGGTGCCGATCTTTGGTCAGACTGGGGATAACCGTTATGACAATGCCGATAAGATGATTTTAAAGGGCGTCGAAGTGCTGCCGCACGGCCTGATCAACAACATTGACGAAAAGCTTGGGCGTCATGGCGAAAAGCTTCGGGAATACATCAAGTGGCTGGTCAAGCGAGTTGATCACTTGCGTACTTCACCTGACTACAAACCGAACTTGCACATCGACGTTTATGGCAACGTTGGGCCGATTTTCGATAATGACACCACCAAAGTGGCCCAATATCTGGCCTCGCTTGAGCCTGATGCTGGTGAATTGCCGCTTTACATCGAGGGGCCCGTTGACATGGGCGATAGGGGCCTGCAAATAGAAAAACTGCGTGAAATCACGGTAAAGCTTCGGGATCTGGGGTCATCGGTCAAGATTGTCGCGGACGAATGGTGCAATACCATCGAGGATATTCGCGATTTTGCTGACGCTGGGGCCTGCCACATGATCCAGATCAAGACGCCTGACCTTGGTGGCGTCCAAAACATCGTTGAAAGCATCTTGTACTGCCGTGAAAAGGGTGTTGGCGCTTATCAAGGTGGTACTTGCAATGAAACGGACCTGTCGGCCCGCATGTGTGTTCATCTGGCAGTCGCAGCGAGGGCAGAGCGCATGCTGGCAAAGCCTGGGATGGGATTTGACGAGGGCTTTTCCATCGTAAACAACGAAATGGAGCGAATCCTTGCGGTGTTAAGGTATAGAAACGGGGTGGATCATGACTGATGAATTCAGAGTTCTTTCGCCAACAGCCATTCTTGGCTATGGTTTTCCTGAAAGTTCATTTCGCAAAGGTATGGAGCGCAAACCTCACTTGATCGCGGTTGATGCTGGTTCGACTGACCCGGGGCCATACTACCTGGGCGCTGGGAAGGCGTTTACCAACAGGGCCTTTGTAAAGCGTGACTTGCGCTACATGCTGCGTGAGGGTGTGAAAAACAACATCCCTGTCGTGGTGGGAACCGCTGGTGGCTCTGGTGCGTCAGTGCATCTGGAGTGGTGTCGCCAGATTGTTTTAGAGATTGCCGCCGAAGAGAAGCTTAGTTTCAAAATGGGGGTTATCCCAGCGGATGTAAGCAAAGAAACTGTGAAAAAGGCGCTTGGTGAGGGGCGGATTACCCCCTTGGCGTGCGTTCCTGAGCTTACCGAGAGCTTGGTCGACGAAACCACGTATCTGGTGGCCCAGATTGGTCCTGAGCCGATCATCGAGGCGCTAAAGGCTGGTTGCAACGTGGTGCTGGCTGGTCGCTGCTATGACCCTGCATGCTTTGCGGCGTTGCCCATCATGTTGGGATACGACGAGGGGCTGGCCCTGCACATGGGCAAGATTTTAGAGTGCGCTGCAATAGCCGCCACGCCTGGCTCTGGTGCCGACTGCGCCCTTGGTATTTTAAAGAAAGATTCCTTCATCTTGGAGGCGCTAAGTCCCAAGCGAAAGTTCACCTGCGAATCAGCCGCCGCGCACACCCTTTATGAAAAGTCTGACCCATACCACCTGCCTGGACCTGGTGGGGCTATAAATCTTGAAAATTGCTCGTTTACCGACATTGGGGACGGTCGAGTTGAGGTAAGGGGAAGCCGTTTTGAGCCAACCCCGCGATATTTAATAAAGCTTGAAGGAGCCAGGTCAATTGGTTATCGCAGCATCAGCATTGCTGGGACCCGCGACCCAATCATGATCGGATCCATTGATCAGATTTTGGCCGAGGTTAAAGCCCACATCAAAGAGATGTCCCCAGAAGATGACCGCAGCGAGCAGCTTTTCTTCCACGTCTACGGGAAAAATGGGGTTATGGGTCAGCTTGAGCCTTTAGCGACGACGTCCTCCCACGAGTTGTGCATTGTAATAGAGGCTCTTTGCCCAAGCCAGGATGAGGCAGACACCCTCTGTAGCGTCGCTAGATCGACCCTGTTGCATTATGGTTATGCTGGGCGCATTTCGACCGCTGGAAATCTGGCTTTCCCGTTTTCTCCATCGGATATCAAAATGGGCAATGTTTATGAGTTTTCTGTGTATCACCTGATGGATCCTGCCGGGGAAGAGCTGTTTAAGCCAATTATCGAAGATATCTGAGGGCAAAAGGAGTGCAAAATGAAAAGGAGTATTCTGGAAGCTGCCAAGGTGATCAGGTCGAAAAACGCAGGCCCCTTTGAATTGACGTTCGACATCATCTTCAAAGACCGTGAATATTTTGAGCTTTTTAAGTCGCAAAACATAGTGAATCCAGAACTGATTGCAAAGCTTTACAAAATTGACGTCAGCGACGTTTTGGGGATAGTCTGGTTTGCGCCAGCCAATGCAGTTAAGGCCACCATAAAGCGGCCGCTTGCATCTGGTGCTCCAGGTGAAACAGACATCTATGGTGCGCAGCAACATGCGCCTTTGCTAGAGATTGAGTTTTAATGGATAAGCCAGTTTTCTTACAAACCACTAATCAGCAGCATTTTGAAACTCTCTTGTACGCGCTTTATTACGCCCCTAGGGGCCGCCCGCGTCTTTACATATTGGGGGCTCAACTGGCCAATCGATACCTGACTGCAAGCGATTTGCTGGTCGGGGTCATTGGTGGGGAAGGTTCTGGGAAATCAACGTTGATTAAAGGGCTTTTTCCAGGTCTTGAGCTTACAAACGACGATGATGGCGTCAATCTAAAGCAAACGCCGATCTATGATTTCTCGCCAGACGACTTTTTTTCGGCCCATACCTTCCACATGGATATTCGCTATGAGCTGGCATTCAGGCAACCATTTGAAATTGTTGATGCTATTAACAAGGCCATTGAGAATGGGCGGCGCGTAGTTGTCGAGCACTTTGACATGATTTACAAGGCGCTTGGCTATAATGCCAACATCATTTTTGCCATTGGAGAAGAGGTAATAGTTACCCGTCCAACGGTTTTTGGGCCAATGCCAGACGCCATAAAAAAGGTTGTTGACGCCACGGCTCGTTATCGGCGAATGGCGCACTCGGCTGAAGATATCACATCGCAAATTCTGGCCACTGATTATGGTTACAACAGACGAGTCCTGCATTCCGATGTGAAGCGCGGTTTTACAATCAAGTTTCCCGAAATTCCAGATATTTCCATTGCAGAAATCGAAGAGAAGGTTAAAAAGGTCATCGCGGCTGATGTTCCAATCTCTATCGCTGGAAAGGACCTGATTAGGATTGGAGACTGGCCTGACACGTTTTGTACAGGCACGCGTACTCACTGCGCAAGGTCAGGTGAAATCGAGAATTTCAGACTGATAAACAGATACATCTACGACCCAATATGGAAGGAATACATGTTGGTAGGCATAGTAGGTGAAAAGTATCAGGCCGGTATCGAAGATATGATCTACTATGAGGAAGAGTAGCTGGAGTTTAGCCTGTTTTTCAGGGGCTTAGCTCTTGTCAGAAGTGAAACACCAATGAGGCTTCCACTTGAAAGATTGGGTCGGTTGCATCTCTGAATTCGCCTTTGTTTATGAAGGCTGCCGCTGCCTTGCCTGGGACTAGCGCACTTCCAATGACGTCAAACGTTAGGTATTGCTTGTACAGGAACTGCAAAAGCAGGTTTGTTTCCACCCCCACGAAATTCGAGCCAAAGGAGTTTTTGTTGTTTTGGGTCCATCCAGTTCCAACTGTGAGCATAGGCTTGAAAAAGCTGCTGTAATTTAACCCAAATGACACGTCCGTAACCACCAAACCTGCGCGATTGAGGAAGAATTTTCCAGCGTCGGCATGCCTTTTTTGCGAGATAAGCTCGTCCATATTGCCGCCTCGGTCTCGAAGCTCGTCTTCGGTCAAGATAATTGTTTTGCTGCGGCTTCTGCCAGAATAGATCCAGCCACCGTTGTATTTGTTTCCGTCCCAGTTATCGTCGGCGCTGAGGGCGAGAAGATTCAAATCAAACAGCAGGTTAAGGTCCTTTATAAGCTTGTGTTCAATGTTCAAGTACCCTTGAGCTGCCCATGCAAGAGTTGTTTCATCACTTCCGCCGGCCCTTTTCTTCGTCTTGCCGTACTGGAAACCAGAGTCAATTCCAAATTTTATCCAATCCCAATTGCCTGAAAAATTGGCGGTGATTGCCATCATGTCGACTGTGCGGCCAACCACTTGTGTGTCGTGGAGTCCCCAAATTGCAGCGTCAAGTTGCACCTTGTCAAATGGCATAAACAGGCGCAGTCCATACAAAATCGTGTCGGAGTTGAAGTTGTTTTTATCAAAGGCAATCCCTTCATAGGTCTGGTCTGGCATCTGTGCCACAATCGCAGTTATCTGACCCCAATTGTGCCTGGTCCACAAGTTTGCCGCACCAAGCCAATGGCCAACAAAAAGGCCAGTTGGGTCAAACAGCCTTTCATAACCAACCCTGAAGCCAATCTTTTGCTTGTCAAAGTTGCCCTCGATGAAGGCTTGGCGAAATGCCATCCTAAACCAGTTGGGGTGGCTGGTATTGTAGTTGTCTGGGTCGTGGGTGGACCAGATGTTGAGCCCAAGTTCGGCCTCGAATACCATCCTCAGCTGTTTTACAGGCGTGACTTCCAGCATTGGTGCAAAAAAGGTCCCAACAACGCCGACATCTTGGTCGTTTGCATTGTAAAACGGAGGAGTCCGGTCAAAGTCCGAGTCATTACGCCACAGGAACAAAGTCTGCATGCGACCGGTGAACCTAGCGTAATCATTGCCAATCCCAAAGCCTTTGCGAGCCACCGGCTTGGCAGCATCATCCACGACCCCTGTCCCAGGCTCCACGGCCGCCTCAGCCGCCACCGTCGTCCCCGCCCCTGGCCCTGCCTCGACAACCACCCATGTTCCTGCCTCTTTCCCCGGCTCCACGGCCGTCTCAGCGTCCACCGCTGCCCCTGTCCCTGCCTCCACTGCCGCCTCAGCGTCCACCGCCACCTCCGCTCCTACCCCCGTCCCTGTCCCTGTCCCCGTCCCTGTCCCTGTTCCTGCCCCTGCCTCCGGCCCCTCCACATCATCAGCAAAAGCCGGGAAGCAGAACATGAAAACAATTGTTGATGTGAATATTGCTTTTTTCATATTCAATCCCCCTAGTTTTTGCCAACGACGAAATCGCCGATGATGAAATAGTCCCAATCGTCTTCGTTTTGACCGACAAGCGGAGGCCTGATTGTCACAGTGTGCTCGGCCCCAGGCTCATCACGCTCTGGATAGTAGTAAAGCCACTGATCCTCTTGGTCCCACAAGGCATATCCATCTGAAAGCCACACGAAGAAGCCGTCTGGATACTGCAGTTCAGGCACAAAAATCACCGTTGGAGCAAACGTTTGCTTGCTTTGAAACACTATCTGGAACTCATGTTCCGGGTTTGGAATACCCTTGTCTGGGTCAAAATAGTGCAAATCTGAATAAAAATGCGTGCTTATGGGTTTGCCTGAAATCAGGTGCGCATAAGGCCTGACAAAAGCCTTGTACCCCCTTGGGGCCACAACTCCCTTCGGTTGCTGAACATCCACCAAATACCTGTCAGGGATGATTTCTTTAATCTTTTTATAACGTTCAGGTTCATTGGCCTCTTGAATGAATTCAACAAGCGAAAAGTCCTCATGATCCCAGTAGTCACCAAGTTTTGGATCCGAGTCAGGGGTGTATACCCAAACCATGTTACTTAACAGCAACTGCTCGTAGTTTTCATAGTAGTTATCCAGGATTTGCGTGCTGATCTCATACTCAAAGGCACGTGACTGCAGATAACCAGGCGGGCAGTTGAATTGTGCTGCATCACAGGCCGGGTCCAGGAATTTATCCTCGGCAAGCCTGCACTTTTTTAAGGCCCTTTCACACAGCTCATCCAATTCCAAGTAGCGGAAGTTCCAGTAAGTTCCAAATTCGGCTATGACAACCGGAATGTTGTTGTATGCGAATTTCGACCAATCCGCCTTTTCCTGCAGTATTTTCGAGTAGTCCCTGAAGTCGTACTCATCGGTAGCAAACGTCCTTTCAGGGGTGTTTAACCCAATGTTTGGATAAATGTCCGGGTACCAGTGAGGTGACCAAACAAACTTGATTTCGCCAAATTTTTCTTCGTACTCCTTGGCGCCTGGTATGTCAGGAGTGGTTGCATACTGCTGATATTGTCCACCAATACCTCCACCAGCTTCGCCAAACAGCACGTCGATGCTATGAGCAGGTTCAAGCCAAAAAGTCAGGTGATTCGCGGGAGGATGGTCGTCGCGGGCATAAACCTTCATTATCCCTTCGCCAACGTACTCGTAAAGCGGTTCAAGGCTGTTTTTGTCGATCGCTATGTTCAACCCCAGCACCTTCATCAAATCAGCACCATAAAGCCCAAGAGCCTTCCTGGTTTCGTCGGAGTTGTCTTTTGGTAGCAAGGATAAGTTGGCCTCAATTAGCTGTTGTCCAAGCTCACCAACCGTGCTTCCACCTGGCAGCGTTCTTGGATTCCCTTCTTCGTCCAAAACCACAGCGTCAAGCAGGCTCTTGACCAAATCTGGAGAGCCAAGTTCAAGATAAGCAAGCACAATCGACATTATCAAATAGACAGACGCAGGCTCGTTAAGGATGTCATAACCAATAACGTTGGGATATTTCTTACCAATGGTGGCAATTTCTTCCCAGGCCCCCCTAAAGCCTTCCAGCAGGGATTCGCGCAAGTTGTTGATTTTTACGTAAGTATAGCCAGCACTTCTCAGCTCTGCGGCCCTGGTTTTGGCCTCTTCAGGAGTATAGAAAGTCTCAATTTCCACCCCTTCGTCCATCCGGTCCGCGTACCCATATTCAACTGTGCGTCGATCTGGGAACACTTCGTCCCCATTGAAGAAAGCGGCGAAACAGATGTTTGTTTGCAGTGACAGACCGTTGTTGATTCCCCACATCTTAAATGGCAGCCCATCGTATGTATCAGTCGATTCAAAGGCAGCCGGAGGCAGATATGGTTCAAAGCGGTCAAGTTGGGCAATTATCTTTTCTTCAACCTCATGAGTGATGAACGGTTCGTCTAAGTTTGCCAGTACGTTGGCCACCATCCTAAGAATCGTAAAAAGATCAGAAGTTATGATTTCGCCAGTGTTGTTCACTGCTGCTCCAAGCAGCTTATTTACACCCCAGTATGGGGAGGCAAAGTTCTTTTCAGGCACGCACACCTGACTGGCCCAAATGGGTGCGCCATCGCCACTCACGCGGTCATTAAACCCTGCTCGATATTTCGCAGCCTTGACCTCAGGTGGATCCGATGGGTCAATCCCCAGTTCTTTTCTGGTGCGCGATGGAAAGATAGACCACAGCATGTTCATGGGATCGCCTTGTGGACAACACTCAGCTTTCCGACTATCAGTACAGACAATGTCCGTGACCTTACCATCGGGATTTATTGCAAAATTGTCTTGGGTGTAATTGCAGCATTGCTGGCAGACTGGCCAGTTGCTATACAGGCTGTAAAACGTCCTAGCCCACAGGTTTTCATGTAGGTTGATCATCACATAGATGTCATATTTAGCCGCTAGTTCGACCAATTTATCAAAGTATTCAAGGTATTCTCGGTCCGGCTTGAATTTCTTTTCGGGATATACAGTCTCCCACAACCACAGCAGCCTAACCGAGTTAAACCCAAGGTTTTTGATTTGTTTAAAGTATTCTTCGGCTTTGGCAAGGCTAAATGGTCGCCCAACATAGGAAAACGGCAGCTCTTCACCGTTTTGCATGGCCTCGATCTGGTCACCAGGATGCCCATAATAGGTCTGTGGTGTTTCGTCATGGCGGGTACTCCTGACAACTGGCACCTTGATATTTCCTCCAAGGTTGATGCCTTTAATGTTCAGATACCTGCCATCGGAGTCCTTAAACCACGTCAGGTCCGTAACGATGGGCTTTAACCCTTCGTTCAGCTGTGGCTTACCGTCGTTACACCCGACCCCTGCTATCACCAGCACGACAGCCAGTGAACTAAGCTTCCAAGAAAAGCGTGTCATAATTACCCCCGAGCGAGCAAGAGTTGGCTTAGTGAACTTCGTTCGCGGGAACTAGGATAATCGTTTGTGGCTCTTAAAGGTAGCAAATAAAGGTAGCAAATAATGCATTTGTGGGGTCAAGTATGGTGGTTATATCCAAATTTGACGACAGAATGGGTGATTTTGGGTTATTGACTAGCCTGCAGAGTTGTTCTAAAAGATCGCAGGTACTAAAGAGTTGGCCAAATGAAAAAGACATCTGTACGCGTGGTAATCGGGCTTTTACTGATCTTGTTTGCCTTTGGTAGCAGCTACATGCCCAAAAAGACGGGCCAAGCCCCTGAGTTTCAACCAATTGAGAAGGTTGCTGAAAAAATTTCGTTGAACGAAGGGTTTGCTGCCATTGATTATGGAATCATTGCGCTGTATGCCCTGATAATTGTTGGGGTTGCGTTAATTGTTTCAAGACCCAAAAAGGGCCAAGAAAGAAGTGAAGAGGATTATTTTTTGGCTGGAAAATCGCTTCCTTGGTGGGCTATTGGGTCGTCCCTTATCGCCGCCAACATTTCCGCCGAACAATTCGTCGGGATGTCAGGTTCTGGCTTTGCCATTGGATTGGCCATTGCGACATACGAGTGGATGGCAGCCTTGACCCTGATCATCGTGGGAAAGTACTTTTTGCCCATTTTTATAGAGAAAAAGATTTATACGATCCCAGAGTTTGTTGAAAAGCGCTTCAACACAACGCTGAAAACAATCTTGGCGGTCTTCTGGCTGGGGTTGTACGTTTTTGTAAACCTGGCCACGGTTTTATATCTAGGCGCCTTGGCTATGACCACCATCACAGGTGGCGCGTTGCCGTTGTGGGCTGGCCTGCTGATCTTGGCATTTTTCGCGATTGCCTACTCCATCTGGGGTGGCTTGGCCGCAGTTGCCTGGACTGATGTCATACAGGTCGTAGTTTTGGTATTGGCTGGAATTGTAACAACTATCTTGGCTTTAAATGCCGTAGGAGGCTCGGTTGCAGGCGGGTTTGCCGAGATCGTGTCCGCCGCGCCTGACCATTTTGCAATGATCCTGTCAAGGGACCATCCAGAGTTTCACAATCTGCCTGGTATCGGTGTTCTTTTGGGTGGTATGTGGGTGGCAAACCTTTACTATTGGGGCTTTAATCAGTACATCATCCAAAGAACGTTTGCCGCCAAGAGCCTGCAAGAATCCCAACGAGGCATCGTTTTTGCGGCAGTTATCAAACTAATCATCCCGTTGATCGTCGTCATTCCTGGAATCGCAGCCTATGTGATGTACCAAAAGGGGATGATCAGCATGCCTTTGATGGATGATGGCTCGGTCAAGAACGACGCCGCTTATCCAACGCTGCTGAATCTGCTGCCCGCGGGCGTGAAGGGTATCGCTTTTGCTGGATTGATTGCTGCGATTGTTTCATCGTTGGCCTCGATGTTGAACTCGACGGCGACCATCTTCACAATGGACATCTACAAGCCGTACATCAACAAGGGTGCCAGCAGCAGAAGGTTGGTCAATGTTGGGCGACTGACTGCGTTTGTTGCCTTGATTATTGCAGTGCCCATGTCGCTTATCATGAGTCAGGCAGGGCAGGTGTTCCAAGTTATCCAAGAATACACTGGCTTGGTAAGTCCTGGAATTTTAGCGATTTTCCTGTTGGGGCTGTTTTGGAAAAAGGCAACTACCAAGGGCGCTATCTGGGGCGCGATCTTGTCGATTGTGTTCGCGCTTGCTCTAAAGATTCCTGCCAAATTGGGATTGATAGACTTGCCCTTCATGCACCAGATGGGATTGACCTGCCTGTTTACCATGGGGGTAATTGCAGTGGTCAGCTTCCTTGAGCTGGGCACGAAAGACGACCCCAAAGGTATCGAGATTTCTGCCGGGATGTTCAAGACGGATTCTGTTTTCAATATCGTTGCTTACGCCATTTGCATCATCTTGGTTGGCTTGTATGTGATCTTCTGGAATTCGGGGATGGTAACCAAGGTGTTTGGGTTGTAAGGTTTGGGAATTACTTGGTGTTTGGCCTGTTGGACGTTGGAGTCACTTCCAAGCCGTTGGAATCACTCCCAAGTCGTCAGAATCACTCCCAAGTCGTCAGAATTTCTTCAAGAGGCTACTTTAAAAGCTCGCGCACAACTCCCAGATCGGTATCAGCAATCCCACCTGTACGCACGCAGACGATGTGATCCTGCCGATCTGTAAAGATGTGAATTGGGACCGTCGTGTCCTCGTCCAGGCCCAAAGATTTGGCAAACTCTTCAAGTTCCGAAGGATTTACCATTCTTTGCTGCTTTATTGCCGCTAATTCTGGGCGCCTAGTCATAAAAGCCTGCAACACTTTTTCATCTTCGTCTATGGAAAGCAGTTCCAGGTTTATATCTGTGCCAGTTCCAAGCTTTGCTTTATGCCACGAAAGGATGTGTAAAAGCTCGGCAATACAGGGTTTGCACCAAGTTGCCCACATATTTACCCACCTGGGATGCTCGCCCGTCGTTTTGCCTTGATTTAGCAACTGGGTTTTAGGCAGCGTCAATTTTGGCCCAACACCAGGCTCGAATTTAAGCGAGCACCATCCCTGAGGGATTACTGATGCAGATGCAGTTACTGCGTTTACCCTGGGCCTGCTGGCAGTTTCGGTAGAGCGGCCGGCCTCGGCATTAAAGACTTTTTTGGCGCCTTCCATCGCCTTTTCACAGCCCGTAAAAAGTGCTGCCATGATGGCCAAACCAACGGTAATCTTTGAAAGAAAGCTAAGGGACATCTCTTTTCACCACAAAATCATAGACGACAGTCAATCCAGGCCACGAATGCAGAGCGATTCAAGGTCTTGCTGTTACAAGGCTCCCCTGATCTGCTGCGCTTCCAATCACAAAATTCCTTTTCAAGTTGGGCAAATTCCTTTCCAAGCCAAAGCATTCCCGCCACTTGGTCAAAGTCTGGGTCCCGGTATGACGCCTTCAGGTGGTTGTACAGAGCTGTTGCCCGTCTTTCCGAAAGCTCGCGATTGAATTCGACAGAACCTTCCGGCGAAGCCCTTGCAACTATTAAGAAATAGCTGGCACCACGCCTGTCAGCAAAAATGTTGTCGATTAAGTTGATTGCGTCCACATCTAGTTCGGCGCTTGACACATCAAACTGGATGATGCCGGCACGATCAACCATGGGGGTAAACAGGGCGTTGAAGTCAGGCCCAGACATTGCGGCTACGCTTTGGGCGTCCATGGGTTTGCAACCGCGGCCACCGCCTTCACGAATGATGCCGCAAGAGGTGAGCACACGTTTCAAAATCGTGCGCAGTTCAGGCGTGCAGTAGGATTCATCAGCAGCAGATGCAACGCCGACGGGGCTTTCGACCGACTCTTGGGCGCGTTCAGTGGCCGCGCCAAGCCAAGATGCAACCGTCAATGACATCGCCAGGAAAACAACTACGGCAATGGCCGCATGAATGATAATCTTTTTCATGGCTTACTTACCTCCTTTGGCACCGGCTTCAAGCAGCCTTCCCAAACCATATTCAAGCCCCAGGTCCATGTCCTCATCGCACAGGCGGCGATTGTTCACATAAAGCTGTGGCGTCATGATGGGAAGTGAGTTTGCCATGATCCAGCGCAGGCTGAGGTTGAGCTTTTGCTTGGTTTTAGCTGTGTCTATGCACTGTGAAACCTCGCCAAATTGTTTGAGAATCATCGTCTTCAAGGCATCTTGGCCCTGTTCCTTTGCAACTCGGCGGATTTCAACGTTGTTTTCCAGGGCCCAATCAATGACAGGCTCTGGGTCCTTTGCACAAAGAATGGCGCGTGAAACCATGCAAGCGCCATGGTGAACTGGTTGCTTCAACATCCAGTTGCATTCGCTGTCCAACGGGAAAAGTACTGTTTTTACAGATATTTTCTTGGAAAGCTCGCTGGTGTTGAAGTGATTGCGAAAGACCAAACATGATGGACACAGCGGGTCCATAACCTCGATTGCTGGCGTACCCTGGCCAACTGCCGGGAGCATGATTGAGCTGCGGTCTTCAGGCTTTACCAGCTCGCCACAGTTGCGTTCCTGGTACTCAGGTTTTAGCTGCAGGTACATGATGATTGGGATCATCACGAACAGCAAGCCTTCTGCGAACCAAATGCCGTACCTCAGGAGCTGATTTCTGAGGTGATGCGGGCCAGGTTCAGTTTCTGGTTTGGCCAAAAAGAACTGCACCAAGGCGGATAGGAAAAGGCCAATGGACGCGATGTAGATGCCAACACACATCTTGCAGACTTCACCAACCTTTGTCACCGAGATGATGTAGTACACAATCGAGGTGATCAGCGGCAATAGTGAGGCGGCAATCAGGTATAACGTGTCTCCACGTTTCTTGTCGCGTCCCAAAATCAGGTGTTCAAGTCCTATAAAAATCATATAGATGAACACCGCAAGGCCTGGCAAGGCGATAGGGATACCACCCCAGGTCCAGTCTCGCAATACCGATGAATACGGGCTCATCATGACTGCATAGCAGCCACTGGTACCCAATTCATCCCGTTCAGATGTTCCTGGCACGTAGGAACAGGTGATTGAGTGCACCTGCCCGTCAAGATGCAGGAAAAAATCGTACGTTGATACGCCTGCAAACCAAGCTCCCCCAACGGCGAAGAGGATAAACAGCACCAAAGTAATCTTTGTGCGCAGATTCGTCATATCAGACCTCGTTGCACCAACAAAAAACATCCGGAAAAGCCCACCCAAACGGCAGCATGCGAGAGGCTCGTAGTTGTAATTCGGGGCAGCTCTCTGCCGAGGCGGGATCGTACCGCTAAACCTTGGTTTATGGCAACTTGGCGCACAAAACTGCTAGTCTTGGGCCGTGGTCAGGTAGGGATTGTGGGAGAACTCTACAAGACAGGGAAAAACGTTTATCATCAGCCTCGGTTTTGAAGGGTGGAGGGAATGAACAAAGGCCTAGTTTTTAAGTTTTCGTTTACCATGGCTCTGATGCTGGTTTTGTTGGGACAACAGGCAAATGCAGAACAAAGTACGGCGCTTACAGACGTCAACCAGCCGCTGCCAAAGGCTGTTTATGACGCTTTCAAGTCAATTCGCAACGATCCAGACCCAGAACAGTTGGTACAGCATTCGCACTATTGGGTCTCAAATGAATCTGCCCACTATGTCTGGCATCCCTTGATCAAGGATTTGGGCGGCGCCTTGATGGGAGTTGGGGCTGACCAGATTTACCTGCTAGCAGGGTGGAGCAGGCCAATCGTCATCATCCCCTTGGACTTTGACCGCGAGATTGCTCGTCTGCACTACGCATATGGCGCGGCCTTAATGACCGCCAAGACCCCAAAAGAGTTCATCGCCATGTGGTCCAAGGGCAAGGAAGCAGAGTTTTTGGCAGCCATTCAGACTCATTTTGCATCTGATGCTGACGCAATATCAAAGGCTTACCAACGTGGCCGTAAAAGCGTTCACGGACGTTTAAGGCGGGTCGCCAAGAAATATAAAGAGCTTGGAATTCCAACGTTTTTAACCACTCAGGCCGATTATGAATACATCCAGACCATGTGGAAGAACCAACGTGTTTTTCCGGTCTGCGGTGATTTAACTGCTGACCGCGCAGTACTTGATCTAGCCAAGGCACTAAACCAAACAGGCATCAAGTTACAGATTTACTATCCCTCAAACGCCGAGCACTATTTCCCCTACGACGCAAAGTACCGTCGCAACATGCTGGCCCTCCCATTCGGTGACACCGGCGTCGTCTTACGCACCCGCCAAATGGGATTCCTAGGTCTAGCCGAAGAAGGCGACTACCACTACAACATCCAATCAGGCGCAAACTTCCACTACTGGCTAAAAAACACCAGAATTCCCGACCAATACAGAATGCTAAGGCAAAGGACCAAGACAGACACCCCCGGATTGTCGGTCATGGACAAAGAGCCATCCCCGGCCAAGAAGCCGCCAGAGATTGCAGAGATGCCGGAGTAGGGCTGGGGCAGGAGACAGGGGCTGGGACGGGGATCAAGGGCGGTACAGCAACGTCACCCACGAGTCTTCAGTCATGGAAGCGTGTCTTTTCAGGCCGTGTGCTTGAATCTCACGATCTACGGTCTCTTCATGCTCAGCCAAAATGCCCGACAAGATTAACCAACCACCATCTGCTACCGCCTGACAGATCGGCTTTGCCAGTCGAACAATTGTATGGGCGACCAGATTCGCCACCACAACATCGAACTGCCCCTCACCACTGCCAACCCCAGCGCTAGTAACCGTCATCCGATCAGCCACACCATTTCTTACGGCATTCTCACGAGCCTCAGCTAGGGCATCCAAATCAACCTCAATGCCCACAGCCCTCTTGACCCCCAACAACAACGCCCCAATCGCCAAAATCCCAGACCCAGTCCCAACATCCAGCAAACTATCTACAGTCGTTTTCTCAACAATTTCCTCAATCAATGACAGACAGGACGCCGTTGTAAAATGCGTCCCAGTCCCAAACGCCATTCCAGGATCAATCCGCATCACAATGCGATCAGTCTCAGGAGGCTCTTCCCAGGAAGGACAAACCATAAGCCGCATTCCAATCGCAGTAGGTTTCCAAGTCGCCTTCCAGTTCGCGTTCCAGTCCTGCGCCGGCACATTCTCAATCGAAACTTTATGCGCCAAAATGCCTGGAAACCTAGCCTCCAGCCTTTGCAAGAAGCCCTGGAAATCATTTTCCAAACTCAGGTATGACTTTGGTAACCAAGCAGTAAGATCCACCTTCCCGGACTTGTTTTTAGGGGCCTCCCCCCACCACTCAGACGGGTCTCCTGAAATAACTTCCCCCTCGCCATCAGCAGGAAAAAGCCCCGGATAACTCTCCTGAACCCCAGAAGCACCAGCCTCAAGCAACCAATCAACCACCAAGTCCTGGGCAGCCACTGGAACAGTAACGGTCAACTCAACCCACTCTTGATTCTCAGCCATGAAACAAACTCACGAAAACGCCACGGTAAAGTATCCAGCCCAGCACAAACAAGTCAAGGCTGGCGGTGGCGTTGTAATCATTTGTAGCTCTGGTGAGGATGTCATAATTTCCTCAAACACTTGAATGAAAGTCCCACAAACACTTGAATGAAAATCCCTCAAACACTTGAATGAAAGTTGTTCAAATGTTTGAAAACATGTTATAACCCGTTTGGTTAGGAATGAGGCGAGACTTATGAAGAAGTATTTGCCAAGGATTATAGATAAATTACTGAGTGAGAGATTAGAAGCCAAAGGAGCTGTTTTATTGGAGGGCCCCAAATGGTGTGGTAAGACTACCAGTGCCAAACAGATTGCAGCTAGTTTCATATCAATGGATCAACCTGAAATGATTAAGCAATATCAATCTATGGCTGAGCTTTCTCCGCTGGCACTATTGGAGGGTGAGACTCCGAGGTTAATAGACGAGTGGCAAATAGCTCCAAATTTATGGAATGCGGTTAGATATGAGGTTGATCAGAGAGATGAATTTGGCCAATTCATTTTAACAGGTTCTGCCGTTCCCGCAGAAATAGGTGAGTCTATGCACACAGGGACCGGCAGGATTTCAAGACTTTATATGAGACCTATGAGTTTGTATGAGTCTGAGGATTCAAACGGCAAAGTTACAATCAGAGATCTATTCGCAAATCAGGAAATATCTGCTAAGAGCGATACCGATTTGGAGGAAATTGCATTCTTGATTTGTAGGGGAGGTTGGCCTAAAGCGGTCGGTTTAGCTGAGAGGTTGGCTCTTTTTCAGGCCATAGACTATTTCGACACCGTTGTCTCTGCTGACATAAGCAGGGTAGATTCTGTGAGAAGAGATAAGGAAAAAGCTAAAAGGTTCCTAAAATCCTATGCAAGGAATGTCGCAACCAGGGCCACCTTGGAGACTATTAGGCAAGATGTATTGGCTAATCATTCCGGTACGTTTGACCCTGTTACGCTCTATTCATATAGGGATGCGCTAACTAAAATCTTTGTTATTGAGGATTTACCGGCTTGGAATCCGAATTTAAGGTCCAAGGTTGCTATTAGGACAACAGATACGAGATATTTCGTCGATCCCTCAATTGCTACTGCAGCCTTGCAACTCAGCCCAAAGGATTTGTTAAACGATTTAAACACCATGGGGCTCGTTTTTGAAAATCTGTGTGTGCGCGATTTAAGAATATATGCTGACTACCTAAATGGCAGTATTTATCAGTACAGAGATAGCAATGGCTTGGAATGCGACGCAGTAATTCACTTGAGAGACGGTTCTTATGGCCTGATTGAAATAAAATTGGGCGGAGACAGCTTGATTGAAGAGGGCGCAGAAAACTTGAAAGAACTGGCCTCAAAGATAGATACAAATAAAATGAAAAAACCCGCGTTTATGCTCGTGTTATGTGCCAAGGTGCCCTTTGCGTATAGAAGAAAAGATGGTGTGTACATAGCGCCGATTACTTGCTTGAAACCATAGAACGCAAAAGAGGATGCAAATGTTAATAATCAGCAAATTCGACCGAACAGATATCGAAAATCTGACCAAATAGAATTTGCAAATTTAACCGAATAGAAATTCAAAATATGACCGATTTGTGATATTCTCTTCTCAGGAGGATGTTATGGACAACCGGATATATTTGCCAAGATTGGTAGATAAGCAAGTTGCGCTCAATTTAAGAGCCTTCGGGGCAATTTGTATTGAAGGCGCTAAATGGTGTGGGAAAACCTGGACTTCAAGGCACCATTCTAAAAGCGCTATATACCTAGGAGATCCCAGTGAAAACTTTCAAAATAAAGAGCTTATGAAACTGGCGCCTAAAATAGCTTTGGATGGAGAAGTTCCGAGATTAATTGACGAATGGCAGGAACTTCCTTCGGTTTGGGATATGGTAAGACATGAAGTGGACAAAAGAGGGAGAAAGGGACAGTTTATCCTGACCGGTTCATCTACTCCGGTGCAAAAAGGGATACTGCACAGTGGCGCCGGAAGGATTTCCACCATTAGAATGAGACCGATGTCTTTATTTGAATCTAAAGATTCATCGGGGCAGGTTTCTTTGCAGTCAATTTTTGATGGAACATTTGAAGCAACAGCTAGTCCGAAAACTGATTTGCAGACACTTATAGAATTGACAATTCGAGGTGGATGGCCGGGTAGTTTAGGTTTAAGTTATGAAGAATACAGCATAATTCCCAAAGAATATATAAGTTCGATAGTAAACCATGACATCTATAGATTGGAAGGAATCAATAGAGACTCAAAGAAGATGCACCGCTTGCTAAAATCTCTTGCGAGAAATGAGTCGACAACGGCTTCAATATCCACTTTGAGAGAAGATTCCAAAGAATATCAGGATGATACTCTCGACAATGATACAATCTCGACATATTTAACCCTATTTGAAAGACTGTTCTTAATTGATAATCAGAAAGCTTTTTCAAGCAATATAAGATCGGCAACTCGTATTAAGCAGTCAGATAAAAGACATTTTGTAGATCCGTCTTTGGCCATTGCTTTATTAGAAGCAAGCTATGATGACTTGTTGAATGATTTAAACACCTTTGGTTTTATGTTTGAAGCTCTTTGTGAAAGAGATTTAAGAATATATGCTGAAAGTTTAGGAGGCGGGTTATATCACTATCAGGATTATAAAAACAGGGAAATCGATGCGGTTGTCCAATTGGAAGATGGCAGGTGGGGAGCTTTTGAAATTAAATTGGGAGCGGACGCTATTGATAATGCGGCAAAATCGTTAGTAAAAATACGGGATGCGTTAAAGGCAGAAGGTGCCAGAATTCCGGATGTTTTGGTTGTTATCTGTGGTCTAAGTAGTTTTGCTTATCGGCGGGAAGACGGAGTCTATGTTGTGCCGATTACAGTGCTGGGACCTTAAGAAGGAAAAATCTAAAATTCAGATTTTTTGGTAACAGAGTTGTGTATTTCTTGGTAATAGGGCCGTGTATTTTTTGCCATCGAAATCGTTGATTTTTTGGTAATGTGATATTCTAATATGTCCACGTGCTCAATATCGCTATGAGGTGGCGTAATGAAAACTTTAAACTACCGGAAAAGATTGATTGAATCTCAAATCAAAAAAAAGATGTCTTATAGTGGCGGAATAGTTATTGAAGGAGCAAAGTGGGTTGGGAAATCTACGACGGCCGGCATTTTTTCTAATACAGTTATAAAGTTGCAAGACCCTCTGATAAAAAAGAAGTATCAAATTTTAGCCACCATATCAAAAGATGAAGTTTTAAAAGGCGAAAAACCTGTATTGTTTGATGAATGGCAAGAAGTCCCCGAAATTTGGGATTTTATTCGTCTTGATATCGATGAAAACAACTATAAAGGGGCCTATCTTTTGACCGGATCAACGAAGAAGCAAAACATAAAAACTTCACATACAGGAACAGGAAGGATTAATTCTGTTTACATGCGCCCTATGAGTTTGTATGAGAGCGGAGAATCCAACGGACTGATTTCTTTAAAAGATTTATTTTCAAAGCCTAAACTTATACCGATTATGTCCGGTATTACAATTGATGATATAGCACATTGCATCTGTAGAGGCGGTTGGCCGGGAAGCTTGGACTTAAGTAAAGACATACAATTAGAAGTTCCCAAAGATTTGCTTGAAAGTATTATTGGAAGAGATGTGGATGAAGTTGACGGAATAGTTAAAGATAAAGAAAAGTTAAGAAAGATAGTAAAGAGTTACGCTAGAAACATTTCTACATTGGCTGCAAATTCCACTATTTACAACGATCAATCATATGAAGTTATTGTAAACCCTAAGACCTTTGACACATATATGAATTCCTTAAAAAGATTATTCATTATAGAAGATGTTTTGCCCTGGTCTCAAAACATCAGAAGCTCAGCTAGACTTAGAAAAGGAAGTAAAAGGCAATTTGTTGATCCCAGCATTGCTGTTGCCGCTTTAGGACTATCACCTGAGAAATTAAAAAAAGATTTCGAGACATTCGGCTTTTTATTTGAATCAATTGCGACAAGAGATATTAGGGTTTATGCGGAAGAAATTGAAGGAACGGTTTACTATTATAACGACACAACAGGCCTTGAAGTAGATTTGATTGTTGAGTTGAATGATGGAAGGTGGGGGGGGATAGAGGTAAAGTTAGGAGAAAATGAAGTTGATAAAGCAAGTGCCAATTTAATAAAACTGGCTGATATTTCTGCAGTTAAACCGTCTTTCCTTATGGTGCTGACAAATGCTCAACTGGCCTATCAAAGGCCTGATGGTGTTTATGTGATACCGCTTGGATGTTTGAAGTCTTGATGAGTTTGATTCTTAACCCTTAAGCTGCCAGATTCCATCGAGCGCCAAAGCTCGTTTTGGGGGTCAGGATATGAATAATTTCTCGATAAATTGCAAAAAGCATAGGAATAATTTAGAGATTATTGCAAAAATGGCATGAATAATTCTTAAATAATTGCAAAAACCATAGGAATGTTGTGAAATCGTGCCAGGAGGTGTGCTTTATGAAACGGGAAATTATGAAAGACCTTGTTTCTTGGAAAAGTAAGAGAAACAGAAAGCCACTTCTTTTAACCGGAGTAAGGCAATGCGGTAAAACTTATATCTTAAAAAAATTCGGCGAAGAGCATTTCGATAGTTATGTTTATGTAAACTTGGAGAGAGATCCGCAAATTGCCGCCATCTTTAATTATGACTACGATACAAAGAGAATTTTGCAAGATATAAGCAATTTAAGCCTTTTGCCGCCAATTGTGCCGGGCAAAACTCTTTTAATTATAGACGAAATTCAATTGGCGCCTAAAGCCATAACGGCCCTTAAGTATTTTGCGGAAGATATGCCCGAACTGAGCGTAGTAGGAGCGGGTTCTTTATTGGGGGTATCCATCAGGGAGGAAGGGGCGTCATTTCCCGTAGGCAAAGTGGATCGTTTAGAAATGCATCCTATGAGTTTTAAAGAATTCTTACTTGAATCCGGCAGCAGGAGAATAGTAGATAGTGTAGAGGACTATGACATAACAAGACCGTTACCGGGCTACATTTTGGAAAACTTGAACAGGGAATATGTCAATTATCTCTTGGTTGGAGGCATGCCCGAGGCTGTTAAAATTTGGTTTGAAAGCCATAATTTGTCGGAAGTTAATGAGATACAAGACAATATCATCTTGGGTTATGAAAACGATTTTTCAAGGCACAGTCCGCAGAATGAATTGACTAATTTAGAACTTATCTGGAGGTCTATCCCTGAGCAACTTGCGCAAGATAACAATAAATTCGTGTTTTCAAGGGTGAGAAAATCCGCCAGAGCTAAAGATTTGGAAAAATCAATAGGCTGGCTTATAGATGCCGGGCTTATCCATGTAGTCACTAAAGTAGATAATCCGCAAGTTCCCTTATCGTTTTACAGGGACTCCTCGTTTTACAAGATTTATCTGTGCGATGTAGGGCTCTTATCGAGAATGGCCGGTTTTACGCTTAAATCCTTGCTCGAAAAAGATGAATCAACAGGCGGGTTTAGGGGATCTTTGACCGAAAACTTTGTGAATAACGAGCTGATTTCATTAGGATACGAGACTTACTTCTGGAGGTCGGGCAATAGTGCGGAGCTCGACTTTCTGATTGAAGATGACGGGAGAGTTATTCCGATAGAAGTAAAGGCAAATGTAAATACAAAGGCTAAAAGCTACAACGTGTTTGTAAAAAGATACGAGTGCGAAATTGGTTTTAGGTTTTCGCTAAATTATATTGGAGAAAACAGAGAGGGAGGCACAAAGACGTATAGTTTGCCGCTATCCTCAGTGTACAGAATTAAAGATTATCTGAAATGAGCCTTTGGAATACCTTGAAACTGATGCGGTGCGTTTGATGGATATTTTTGATAGACTGCGGCGTCTGCCGTGAGGCGCCAAAGGAACTCTTGAATGTGCAAAAAAACGCTGCCTTTTGTTTTGGTGCTGTTGGCCTCATGCAGTACCACGCTTGGGTCTGCTGATGAAGAACTGCCCAAGGAAGGCGTGACTGCTCCCATAGTTTGCTCATCAACAAATGATCAACGCCCTTTGATTGCGTGCCCTGGTATGAATCGCATTGAGGCCAAAACCGCCATTGAAACCTTGACGATGACTGGCGAAATAGCGGGGGCGGCTCTTGGGGTCGAGGCGCGTTGGGCTGGCGTGATTCGAGGTGCTGGGATAGGGGGCGATGGCAGGCCCAGCGCTGACAATCTGGCTGGATACGTGGCCATCTGGTGTGATGGTGAAGGCGAGTTGCTTTTTGATACGTCCGGTGCTGCCTGCAGGATCCACAATGCTTGTGGCTGTGTTGCAAATGAAACTTGCAGGGTTAGCTGCCCTGAAGCGGCGGCGTTTCCTAGATTAGACGCGGGTGAGGCCATAACGGCGGCCTATCCAGATGCTCTGGAAAACGATGTGTTCCAAGTCGAGTATGATTTGCGCGACGCTGCAGGCTGGAAAGTCAAAAAATCGGGAGATTCAGATTGGATTTTGGTTCCAGACGCTGAACCTGTGCCTTAAAATTGGCCTTTGGAGGAGAACTGATGGACCGGCGAGATTTCTTGAAAACATCGGCAGCCGCTGGAGCCGCGGCTTTGTTGCCATCATTTTTGGCCTCCTGTGCAAAGGCCCCGATTCGACCTGACGGATCACCCGAACCAGTCCCGATTGACGCCTTTTTACAGCAGGGGGCCAGGACCATGTGGATAGCTGCCCACCCTGATGACGAGTGTTTTGCTGGGACGATTATGGCCCGCTCCAGGCTTTACTATGGCAATCCTCTGTACATGCTTGTAATGACTCAAGGAGATGGTGGCGAGTGTTGCCGTCCCGAGGGATGCGAACCTGACCTTGCAACCGTGCGCAAGGCTGAAATGGGCAGGGTAGCCAAACTTTATGGTTCTGAGCTGCAAATGGAGTCATATTTTAACGCCAAGCTGCCAGTTTCATCGTTTCCCAAGCGTCACGAGATTTACAAACTTTGGCAGGATCACAAGGAACCTGTTGATGTTACTGTGGAGGCCATCAGGCGCTTCAAACCGGATCTGGTGCTGACTTTTACCCCTGACAAGGGCGCCACCGGGCATCCAGAACACCAACTTGCATCACGGATTGCGACTACCGCCATTCGCTTGGCCAATGACCCAGCATATGTGAACGGGCAGGCAACCCACAAGGTGACCAGAACTTACAATCTTGTTGCGAAATTCTGGCTCTTGAGCTTGATTGGACAAGGTGACCCAGGCCCAGTCACCGAGGTTTTTGACGCGACTTTACCGGCTACAGATGGTCTCAGCTGCCTAGATTTTATGGCCTACGCGACTGAACTGCATCGCACCCAAGCCAGAGACATGGGAATGGTAAGACGCATGAAGGTGGGCTTCCAAACCCTGTCGCTACGCCAAACAGACCCCTTCACCCAAATCTTCGACCCAGCAGAAGTAGCCCTCTAGTGTTGAAATAACTGCCTTGAACTATGTTGCCGATCCCTATTCTTTTTCGATGATTGGGTTGTCTGTTTGATCGGTGCCCATGGTTCGGATCGGCATGCACATTGCCGGCTTGGCGAACACGTAGTCTGCAACGCCAGCCTCAACTTCTACAATCCGGCACTCTTCTTCTGGGTGACATTGACGAGGCTCGCTGTGTGACGCACCGGGTGCATCGCAGAGCTTCCGACAACGTCCCCTGGAGTGTTCGGACAATTTCGCGTCACCGTCGCACCATTCTCCCTTTGGACAGCGAAGTGACTCATCTGCCGGGTCATCACTGTAAGGGACACCAGGGAGATCGCACTTTTCTCCGGTTGGCCAGCATCTACAAAGTTGCCCACTGGACTTTTCGGGACTTTCACCGGTCTGGCTCTGAGCTAACGAAGTGGAATCGAATTCGGTGTCTTCGGTAGCCGCGGTGTCACAACCCAAGAACAGGCCCGCGCACACTAACCCAAGCACTAAACGATGAATCAGGGACATAGCAACCTCCTGATCAAGAAGGCCCCCTCATTTTAGTTATTACGATTTAGCCTTTCAAGTACAGAAAACAATAATTACGTTTAACGTTGCGTACTGATTTTATTGGCATTCAGCGTCTGTCAAGGGGTGTCTGAAGGAACTCCAGAGTGTTTGAAAAAGCGCTGCATTGTGTGGCCAATTTTGGAGCCTTCAAGCTCTCGACGCTGCTTGCTTCGGACGCTGTAAATTGGCATGATCCCACTTTCGTTGGATGACACGTATGGATGAGGTCGCGATGATGCAGATTATTAGGCGCAGTTGGTGGATCGGGGTAGTGGTTGTGCTGGCTGTGGGTTGTGCTGACGAGCGCGAGCCGAGTGGTGACGCGCCTGATCATGGTGGGGCTGATCAGGCTGATGTGAGCCAAGACGACGAGATGGACCAAGGGCGGCTCGATAATGTGCCTACCGAATTGTCCGATCTTGATGTGCAGCCCGACTTGCCAGATATTGATGTGCAGGGCGACACGTTCGATATTCAGGATACGTCCGATATTCGGGATACATCCACCGAGCCGGACACTAACGGCAGCGGCGAAGAGAGCCCATATGCGCCCGCAGGTGCGTTCTTTTACCAAGATGTCAGTGGGGCGCCGGTGGCTGCTGATTCTGCAACAATCATCGCGGCGCTGCGCCAGGCGGGCGGTTGGGGTAACGGTGACCGCTTCCAGATCGACTTTTCACTAGAGGTCTTGGTGGCGGACGCCTCGACCCCGAAGCGCCAGTTTGAGCAGACCGACGACTTCTACTCGCCCGACTGCGACGCGGTCCGAGTGCCGGTGCCGAGCGGTGGAAATCTTGAGGGCGAGGATGGTTATGAGTGTAGCCAGGACGGCGACTGCCACCTCATCGTGCATGCGCCGCACGAGCGTCGGCTTTACGAGATGTGGCGTGCAGACATCAGGGGGGATACCTTCCGTGGTGGCTGCCTCGCCGTATGGGACACGTCGCGAGTCTACCCGGAGGTTGGGCGCGGCGATCAATGCACCAGTGCGGACGCGGCTGGCTTTCCCATTGCGCCGCTGCTGTTTACAGCCGATGAGGTAGCGGCTGGTGAGATCAAGCACGCGATCCGCTTCATCTTGCCAAACAATCGGATCCGGGCTCGCACCTATGTGCGCCCCGCTACTCATGGCACTAACACTACGGGTGGCGCCGACGCGCCGCCTTATGGCGTCCACTTTAGGCTGCGTGCCGATTATCCGCTGGAGACGCTGCCAAACGAGGGTGCACGGGTGGTCGCACGTGCGTTGCAGCGTTATGGGATGTATCACGCGGACGGGGGGCAGATTGCGCTAACGGCGCAGAGCGACCGGCGCACGCAAGCCAAGTGGGAGGGGCTGCTTGGGCCGCGTGATCTGGCCGCGCTTCGGGTTGAGGACTTTGAGGTAATCCACCACTCGGCACCGATCCCAGTCACCTATGACTGTCGGCGTCAGCCGCTGAGCGAGTAGAAGTCCCAGCGCTGGCATACGACTGCATCGGGATAACCGAGTCCATTTAGCAACAAGTGGTAACGATACGTCTGATTGAGGCTCAAAAATCAAGGTCATAATTGGGACCAAACGTCTCCCCCCTGTCCCCGTCCCTGTCCCTGCCCCTGCCCCTGTCCCCACTAATAATTGAGCTGCACCTGTGTTGTAAATGCCTTGTTCCACTTTGCGGTGGCTAGGTCGCCTAGCTGGACGCCTGAAAATTCCATTTTTACCGAGGCGCTGTGCTGTCTTATCCAAAAAACCAGTCCTCCACGTATGTCCAGCATATCGTTTTTGGCTCGCTTGCCTTTGAACCAGTCTGCAACTAAATATGCCCCCGCAAAATCGTAGCGGTAGCCAACCTCGGTCGAAAGGGCGAATCCACTGGCCTTAGCCGCCTTTAAAGTTGCAGCGCCGCTAGTATCGTACGCCAGTTCGTTTCCGTGGTCGTACCAAAAAACTGCCGCCGCGATTACTACTTCCTGTTTTTCACCAATGGGAACGTCAGCAAACACATCGAAGCTTAATCCATATGCTCCCGTCAGGATGCCCTTTTCAATTACAGCTTTCTTGGAATCTAGTGTGGCAGCCTTGGACATGACTACTGCGCTTTGATAGTCAAAGCCGCCACCAATCGACACGCTAGGCGTTTTGCCGAACAACATCGCTCTATAGTAGGGAGCGCCCTCTTGTCCCAGAAATGAATACCTTATGTGGCCAGCAAAGCGTGGTATTTGTTCAGGATTGGACTTCAAGGCATCCTTACCATTATTGTCCTTGATTGCATTACCTTGGGCATCCTTTTGCAGGGGCTGGTCTTTAGCTCCAGTAAAGATACCAAGGCGATATTGAAGCTTCTTTTTGTACACATTTCCCCTGATCTGAACGCCAATGTCTCGGTAGCTGTTGTGAGAACCAGGCACAAATTTGATCACATTGAAGTGGCAATCCAGTGCGTTTAAACTGGACATGCTGAGCATGTTTGCCCTGGAAAACGGCAGTGGCATTAGGCCAACGTCAACCTGGAACTCTTCAACGACTTTAAACGAAATGATGGTGTCTTGTACTATTAGCGGACTATTCCACTTACCACCCTTACCCCAGTTAGCTTGGTTAGTTCCAAAGAAAAATGAGATATTTCTCCATAAGTCTCCACGCAAGATCAGGCGTGAGCGACGTATGAAAAAGTCCTTGCTCCAGCCACCATTATCAGCCGCACCCTCGGCAAACTGCGCATGGACCTGGAGCAGATAGTTCAACTGAAAGTTGGTGTGCTCGCCTATCTTGATCTCGAAGGCCAAAGCTGGCGCACAAAAGAGCACGAAGGCAAACACAGCGGTAATCTGAAGCAGTCTGTCTTTCATAGTGCGCCTAATCCTCCAATAAATTGGGTTATGATCGTGTAACCGGTACGGCAACTGGCCTACAACGCCAAGGTAGTCTATAACAGAAGCAATAAGGGTGGTAACTAAATGCACCACCGGCGCTTTGGTGCTTATAAGCTGTACCCAATGCATGAAGCTAAGGAGGCAAATTGAAAGTCGAAGAAATCAGATACGAGGTGATTGAGCACACCGCTGATTTTGCATTTGAGATCCAGGCACCAGACTTTCGTCAACTGCTGCGCCTTGCGGTTTTGGCTGTGGTGGATGCTGGTTGGGGCTTGGAAACAATTGAGCCTGGGCATTCAAGTCACAAATTCACGGTGCCAGCCCAGGATCGGGAAATGGCCATTTTCTTGGCTTTGTCTGAGGCGCTATACCTGATTGACGCCCTAGAGCTGATTCCAGGAGCGGTTAAAATCCAAAGTGCAATCGGCGACGGACTGGATATTCAATTTGACTGTGACCAGTTGGACTTGGAAAGACATTCACATCGTATGGCATTTAAAGCGGTGACATTGCACGGACTTCAGGTTGATGAAACTGAAGATGGACTTAAAGCGACGATACTTATGGACATTTAGGAGCGTTTAAAATGGCAGTTTGGCAACGTATGGATGAAAGCAGAGTTTTGATCCCAAAACACGGGAAGATGTTAGTAGATGGAATCGTTTATGCGAGCCCAAAACTGATGGCTGGCGGCGTTGATGAGGCTGCCATGAAACAGGTGATGAACGTGGCGACACTGCCTGGAATCGTTGGGAAATCCATTGCAATGCCTGATATTCATTGGGGTTATGGTTTTCCAATAGGTGGGGTGGCAGCCTTCGATGCAAGGGATGGTGTTGTGTCTCCAGGCGGCGTTGGTTTTGACATCAACTGTGGCGTCCGATTAATGGCCACCGAGCTAACTGCGGCTGATATCAAGGCCCGCATGGAGCAGCTGGCAGATACGTTATTTCAGGCTATTCCCACAGGTGTGGGGTCCACCCAACGTGATTTGCGCCTGGATCGAAGCATGATGCGGGCAGTTTGTAGCGATGGCGCGGCCTGGGCTGTCAAACAAGGCTTTGGTTCAAGGTCTGACCTTCATGTTCTGGAAGACCAGGGGGCAATCAAGGGTGCTGATTTTGATGCCGTTTCTGACAAGGCCTTTGAACGTGGGCGAAACCAATTGGGGACCTTGGGGTCAGGAAACCACTTTGTTGAAGTCGAAGTGGTGGACGAGATCTATGATTTTGAAGCGGCCGAAGTCTTTGGGTTATTCTTGGGCCAGATTGTTGTGACCGTTCACACTGGGTCACGTGGTTTCGGGCATCAGATTTGCACTGACTATCTGCCAGTTATGGATAAAGCCAGCAGGCAGGCCGGGATAGCGTTAGTCGACCGCCAACTGGCGTGCGCCCCGTTGAACTCCAATGAAGGGCGACAATACATGGCTGCGATGGCTTGCGCTGCAAATTATGCATTTGCAAACCGTCAGATTATCGGCTTTAAGGTCCAGGAATCATTTGAACAAGCTCTAAGGAAGGCCCCTGACACAATCGGTATGAGGGTTGTTTATGACGTCGCCCATAACATTGCGAAGATTGAAAATCACGTGGTGGATGGCAAAAAGCGAAAGCTTTGTGTTCATCGCAAGGGTGCGACCAGAGCTTTACCACCAGGACATGAAGATGTGCCAATCAGGTACAAAAGTGTTGGGCAGCCAGTTTTGGTACCAGGGGACATGGGAAGCCCTTCCTTCGTTTTGAAAGGCCAGCTAGGAGCGGCCAGGGACACATTTGCAAGCGCCTGCCATGGAGCTGGGCGCCTTTTGTCTAGGGCCGCGGCCATGAAATCAGCCAAGGGGCGTCGTATCGCCGACGAGTTGGCCAAGAAAGGAATAATTGTGCGGGCCACAGGTAGAACAACCCTTGCAGAGGAAATCCCACAGGCCTACAAGGATGCCAGCGAGGTAGTGGAAGTTGTGCACACTGCCGGCATAGCCGCCAAGGTCGCCAGGATGAGCCCCCTAGTGGTGGTCAAGGGGTAGGGGCAGGGACAGGGGCGGGGACAGGGGCAGGGACAGGGTCATTGTTGGGGCACCTGCCTTACGAGGCGGAAGCCGATATTCCCGCTGCGCACATTTGGGGCGTCGCCGACGCGGTAAGCCGCCCGTAAGGGCTCCGCGCTTGCATCCCAAGAGGCACCACGCATAACCTTCTTAGAGCCTTGGTATGGCCCTAATGGGTCTTCGCAACCGGCAGAACAAGAAGTGTAGGCGTCTTCGTCAAACCAATCATTCACCCATTCTGCGAGGTTACCAAGCATATCCTTTAATCCCCATGCATTAGCAGTTTTTCCTCCAACTGGATGAGGCTGATTGGAACTGTTAAGGTCGTACCACGCTATCTCATTGATGTCTCCATATCTAGGCTCGGTGCTACCAGCGCGTGCCGCATACTCCCACTCGGCCTCAGTTGGTAAACGATAGCCGGTACAGTCAAGCCTATCTGTAAGAGACACTTTACAGTTGTCGAGGTCCACTCCCGCAGTGCCGGTGCAATCAGTTATCGTGTAACACTTATCAAAACCGTGCATTCCAGAAAGAGCATTCGCATAACGTGCAGCTTCATACCAATTCACGCTGTCCACAGGGCATTTCCTACCACAGGTCTGAAAGTAAGCTGGATTGTTGACGAACAGTACATCCCACTCTGTGTGAGTTACCTCTGTCTGTTTCATGTAAAAGGCTTGTGTGATCGTGACTGAATGAACAGGCCCCTCTGCATTAGAGCGGTTGGGTTCATCAATAGGAGAACCCATATTAAAAGTGCCTGCCGGAATCAAACACCAGTCACCGACGCAGGTGCCTACAACTGTGGGCATACACACACCTCTATGGTCGCAGACGCCTTCGTCACCACACTCACCACAGGGCTGGCCGCACACAGGATCGGGGCCACAATTGCGATTAGTGCAGTCTTGGGTACAACATTGGCCTTGGTCCGTGCAAACCTCTGAGGCAGAGCATGGCCCACAAGACAGCCCACAAACTGGGTCTGGGCCGCAGACGCGACCTGCGCAGTTTTTAGTGCAACATTGGCCTTGGTCCGTGCAAACTTCTGGGTCAGTACATGTCCCACAAGGCAGTCCACAAACTGGATCGAGGCCGCAATCGCGATTTTTGCAGTCTTTAACGCACTCACACCTGCCTTGGTCATTGCACTCTTCTGGGGCAGTACATGTCCCACAAGGCAGCCCACAAACTGGGTCTGGACCGCAGACGCGACCTGCGCAGTCTTGGGTACAACATTGGCCTTGGTCCGTGCAAACCTCTGGGGCAGTACATGTCCCACAAGGCAGCCTACAAACTGGGTCTGGACCGCAGACGCGATCACCACACTCTGGCTCGCACGATGTCTCAATGTCGGAGTCTGGGGCCGTGTCCGCGCCATCATCATCTGCTGTGTCGTCACGTGCAACATCGTCTGTTGTGTCATCCTGGGCTGCATCGTCACGAGCAACATCGTCCGTAGTGTCATCCTGTGCTGCATCATCATGTGCAACGTCACCATTTGAACCATCATCAGTGGCCGGTGGAGTATCCGGTGACACGTCGGCAGGCCCGTCTGAGCCGCCACACCCAATCATTACAGCGATTCCAAATACCAATGACAGCGCGGCAAAAGACTTCAAAAGTTGCATTGACTACTCCCTCAAAATCAATGGACTATTCCAATTGGGAGCACTGTTTATAGCATATGTTTGGGACAAATACTATGTCAATTGTCTGCGCCAGGGGCAGGGGGAAGAGGAAATGTGAAGGGTGAAGGGATCAGGGACAGGGCCAGGATCAGGGACAGGAATTGGGGGGTGCGTTTGAGCCGGGTGGGCTGGAACAAAATTGTGAAACGTTCGATAATACTTTGAAATTGGTTTTGCTTTCCAAGTCAAAAACTTTTGAGGCTGTCAATATGGAACGTCAAGAACTAATGAATCTTGTGGCAACCGGGAAAAGCTCAAGTCTTGAGTTTAAAAGTGATATCAGTAACCCCCAATCGTTAGCTACGGAATTGGTCGCTTTTGCAAATGGCGATGGCGGAACCATTTTAATCGGCGTTGCTGATGATTGTTCTATACTCGGGCTAAGCTTGGAAGATGTCAGAAGAATCAACCATTTGATCACCAATACAGCCAGCCAACTGGTCCGAAGTCCGATTTTTGTTACAACTGAAAACGTTAACGTTGGCGAAGGTAGGTTGGTGATAGTCCTGAAGGTTCCAAAGGGGCTAGATAAACCATATTTTGATAAAAACGGTGTTATCTGGTTGAGAGTAGGGACTGGCAAGCACCGGATCAATTCTAAGGAAGAATTGAGGCGATTTTTCCAAATGACACGTCAGTTTCATGCAGAAGAGTTGCCTACACGAGCTGGACTGGACAAGGTCGATAAATTTCGCCTTCGTGAGTTCTTGCGCCAGGAATATAGGGTTGATTATCCAGACTCAGCACAGGAACTGGAGAAGCTTTTGAAAAACCTGAATCTGGCTACAAATGACGGATATTTAAACTTGGCCGGCGTTTTGTTGTTTACAATAGACCCGCACGACATAGTTCCCGAATATTCACCTAAAGCCATTACTTTCCCTGGGCTTCATGCAGGGGTGTCTCATTACATAGACACCGAAACTTTCAAAGGGCCTTTGCAACTGCAATTTGAAAATGCTTTGGCATTTATCTTGCGCAATTTGCGGAAGGTGCAGGCAGCACACAGTGTAAATAGCCCAGGCGTTTGCGAGGTACCTGTACCCGCAATCGAAGAACTACTGGTAAACGCCTTTATACACCGGGATTATTTAATCAACGCCCCTATCAGGATCTTCATTTTCGACGACCGAATAGAGATTATCAGCCCTGGCACATTGCCCAACAATCTGACGATAGAAAACACACAGGCAGGCATCTCTAACGTTCGCAATCCAACACTGGCATCCTTGGCAAGCAAGGGCCTGCTTCCACACCGCGGAATCGGGACTGGCATACCAAGAGCCCTACATCGTTGGCCTTTCATCGATTTGATCAACGATCAGGACCAAAACCAATTCAAAGCCATAATTCATCGCAAAACCTTGGAAGAACTAAACCGAAAGGGCGACGTAAAAGAAGGCGAAACCGACTATGGAAAGCTGATGTTGGCCAGGGATAGAGACTGGGATGAAGAGGCTAGGGCAAATTAGGGGGGCAGGTCAGGGACAGGGGCATCGGCGGGCACAAAGCTTCTGCTAGTATCAGATTCAGTCAAAAGAAGATCTGCGTTTTCTTTGTGGGATTCAGTGTAATTTTTTTAGGGCGCGTGTTAGAGTTCGCTAGCCTTGACAGTTGGTTAGTCAATGATGAAACTCCAAGTATTTCCAATCGTTCTTGGGTTCGCACTTTGTCTGGCAAGCGCCTTTGTCGTTTTTGAAGCGGCTGCTCAATCAGCGGATGACGTAGTTGCTGGCTTTGATGGTGATATTGGTGGTGCACAACAGAGCGTTAATCAAGGTGCCGTAATTGAAGAATCGCCTGTTATTCCAGGCAGTTTTTCAGGTGCAGATGTTGAAAAAACGTCAACGCCTGCGTCGGACATAGGTGCCGAATATATCGAGTGGTTTGGCATGAACCTGGGTGGAGGGTACATTCACAATACCATGAGTTTCGGCAGAATTGACGTGCACTTAGCTACTATCAACTGGCCTCAAATCTATTACACCATGTTCGAGGGTAATGTTTTCCCTTATTTGGGGATGGCTGGTGTTGGAGGACGTCTCGGGTGGCGAAAGGTCTTGGGTAGAACCGAATTGCGCCTGGGCTCTGGCTTAGGATTTGCCTATTGGGTGCATTACAAACAGGAAGGGGATTCGAGAGGACACGTTTGCGGTGAGTGGCGAAACACGATGGGGATTGGCATCACGCCTCATTTTCAGATCCTTCGGCGCTTTCGCCACGGAACATTTGGCATAGGTCTGGATATCCCGATTCTTGTCGATGTATTTGATGCACTAGCCACCAGCGGGGCCCACATCTACCTGCGCTGGTCCGTGTTCTAGTTGGATCTCAACCCCTTACCTTAAACTACTTGTATCATCCGAACCCCGCGATAACTCAGGGTGTTACTATAAAGCCAACATCGCCCTGAGAATAGTCATGGTTGCATTGATAGGGCCCAGTTCAGGAAGTCTGGCATTATTTTGCCGGTTGGCTTCGCTTTCATCTTGGCCAATTCAGAGATCGCTGTTTCTAGTGCTTCTGCCTGGGGAGGGTCTTCAGATTCTAGTAAGTCTAGGGCGGTTAAGCCTGCGGTTCCATAACGGGCCAACTTGTCGATCCATGGGCCAAGTTCCTTGACCATTGGTGCTGGAAGTGCAGATTCATCAAGGGTTTTAGGGATTGCGATGTATTCTTCAAAAATCCCTCTCAAGCGCAGCGAAGCCTCGCCATTTTTGACGGGGTCGGTTTTGTAACTCGATTCATAGGCTGTGATGGCGGCCTCTAGGTCCGGTGCCACGCTGTCAGAGATGAAAGTTGAGCCGTTGGTCTTGCAAAATGTCTCAAAGGATTGGGCAGCGGCCCGTCCAGCTAACCATTGAGAGGCTGCAAATAGTGACCGGTCTGGGTCGTAAGCCTTGGAATTCCAGGCATAGTCGGCAGTTGTCGCAAGGGCTGGAAGCGATGCCCAAGGGTATGGCATGGGATTGAAAAACAGACCTCGAATGTGTTGTGGCAAATCCGGTGAGCGTCCAGTCAAGGCGGCCAGATGTACTATCCCTGATTTATGAGGATTGTCGACCACCGGGTGGTTGTCGCCCAAAAACGGCGCCCGGTGCGCGTACTTTGCAAACTCATCGGCATCTGCTGCAGTGATAGTTCTGGAAACAATATCTGGCCCAGTCCACCCAATTTCCCATATTTTATCGAGGTGTTGTCCTACATACTCCAGGTCTGTCTCAAGATCCTCTGCCCCCGTATGGTAATCAGTAGGCACAAATCCCAGCAGTGCCCCAGGGTATTCGCTTGCCAATGCTGCACCAACGCGATTGGCAAAATCCACTTGACCTTCAACGAAAGTGCTATAAAAAGCATAGTCATCCCTAAAAAATTCCTTTGGGATGTCATCGAAGGCCATAATAAAACAGTTAAACCCTACATCACCTGCTGCTTGATATTTGCTCATTAGCTGTTCGAAACATTCGGGATTTGAAAACTCCATCAAAAAGGCTGGATGCATCGAAAGGCACGGGTAAATCCCATTTGCCAGGGCCGCTTCAGCAAAGTCCTTCAGGTGGGCTAGCTCTTCAGGCTCAAATGGAATCGACCATGCCAGATTAATGGGGTGGAAATCCTTGGCAGCCAGCACAAAATAGTTGTACTTCAGATCGGCTAGGTAGGGCAGGACCTCCAGACGGTTCTCCCAGCTCCATGGGGCACCATAAAAGCCCTCGTAAACGCCACGCAAGTTTGTTGCCGGTTTATCCAAGATAGCGGCGGTTTGGATGGAAGGAGGTTGATCATGTATGAGTTGTTTCAAAGTAGCGAAACCATTGCGATAACCCGCAATATCAGACGCGAAGATTGAAACGCTGATGCCCGTGTATTCCTGCTTTACTTTCAGGTAGTAGGCCCCTTCAATAAACTCGTTTTGAAAACCGCAGGTTGAGGCCACCGACTGCCAGTTGGCCGTCGACTGAAACCAGATATTCAAAGTTGCCTGCTCATCAACAGAGGTAAAATGCCGGCCCGGCTTGGCCTTTAATAGCCAATCATCCAGCTCCTGTATGCCGCTTTCATTAATAAATCTATATGTGGCCAATGGGATCGAAATGACCTTTCCCCACTCTAATAAATGGTCAGGCACCGGAATAATGTGTGAAAGTTCCAGTTCTTCCTGCTCGACAGGACACCATTGAGCTGGTTGAAAAGCTGAATCGTCAATTGAATCCAAGTCTGCGACATCGTGATCAGAAACAGGAGCCGAGCATCCCATCACCGCTACGGTCATCAGAACTAAACATCTGGAAAAATGAGCGTCTTTCATCAACACCTTTCGAGCCTCTACAAAGAGTAACTAGTTTAAACCAAAGTAAAACCTAAGTATCCCCTTTGTTGCTCGTATGTTGCCACTAAAGCAAAGATTTTGGCTTAAATCGGTGGGGCGGTGAAGCCGTGGCCTATTACTTCGGTTACGTCGTGGACGAAGGTGAAGGCCTTGGGGTCGATGTCTTTTACTATCTTGGTGGCGCGGGCTAGTTGGCGGGTGTTTAGGACTATCATGACGACTGGGCGTGGTTCGCCGGTGAAGGCACCGTTGGCCTGCAGGATGGTTGCTCCGCGGTCTAGCTTGTCCATCAAGGCGCTTGATACTGCTTGAGGGTTGGAGGTGACCGTCAGCATCGCTTTGTTGGCGTTCAGCCCTATGATGGTCTTGTCGACTACTACTGATTCGATTGCTATGACTACCACGGTGGCTAGTGCCGGCTCCAGGCCGTAAATTACCGCCAGGACAAGCACCACCGAGGCATTAAGGATGAACATTAAAACGCCCAAGTTAATGGATGTGGTCTTGCGAAGCGCTGCAACTATTACATCGGTGCCGCCTTGTGAGCACCTAGCCTTAAAAACCAGGCCCATGCCAAGACCTGTGACCGCTCCTCCAAAAATCAGGTTTAAATACAGGTCCTTGACTGGACTCCAGGCGATCAACGGTTCCAAAGCCCACAAGGCGACGGACAAACCGGCCATTCCAAGCAGGCTTCCAACCAAAAATTCCTTGTCCACCTTTTTGCGAGCCAACAGGAAGATGGGGGTGTTCAATAAAAACAACCAAACTCCAGTTGGGATGGGCGTCAGGTACGCCATCAGCATCGCAAGTCCAGCCACCCCTGCTGTAACCAGATGTGCAGGTGCCAAGAAAAGCTGAATCCCAGCCGCGGAAATGATGGAACCAACAGCCAAAAGGGCCATCTGGTGAACCCGGTCTTTAGTAATCCTGAACTTCATTTAAGCTTTATCTCCCATGGCAAAACCGATTGCCCACTAGGTCCTGATTGGTCGGCCCTGTCAGCCAAGCTGGTTATACCCGCCTTCTTGGCCTACAATCGGCCAGCCTTAAGTTAAGGCGCAAAGTGATATTGGGAAGAGCCTGATTTGATCTGTTACTCGCAGTTTGGAGGACTATTGAATGCTTGAAGTCACGCCCGGTGCTCTTGAGCGATTGAAAACCATCAAAGCCTTTGCCCTAGATATGGATGGGACCGTTTATCTGGGTTTAAGGGTGTTGCCCGGTTCCCACGATTTTGTGAAGCTGTGTCAGGAAAATCACATCCCGTTTGCGATGTTGACCAATAACTCGTCAAGAAGCAGGAAAGAGTACGCAAAAAAGCTTGACACAATGGGCCTGCATGTTGGTGAAGAGGGCGTTATGACCTCTGGAGAGGCCACCATTCGATACCTGCATCGAGTGCATCCTGGCAAGAAGGTCTATCTGGTGGCTACCCCCTCATATGAGCAGGAAGTCATCGAAGGTCGCGTCAACTTGGCCAAGGGGCGTGATGACGCCGACCTGACAGTGCTGTCCTTTGATACCACCTTGACCTTTCAAAAGCTGGTCGTCTTGTGTGACATCGTTAGAGATGGCAAGCCATACATCGCGACGCACCCAGACTTTAACTGCCCCGTTGATGGCGGTTACATCCCAGATGTAGGGTCGTTCATGGCCTTAATCAAAGCCTCTACTGGGCGTGAAGCCGATGAAGTTATTGGTAAACCTGGCAAGATGATGGTCGCCGCCCTTTGTGAGCGATGGGACCTGCCTGCTGAAAAAATTGCCTATGTTGGTGACCGCCTCTACACCGATATTGCAATGGCCGAATCTTCAGGGATGCTGGGGATTTTGGTGCTGTCTGGTGAGACAAAGCTGCAAGACCTGGAAACATCTGAGCACCAGCCAGACCTAGTAATAAGAGGGCTTGACGAACTGGTCGAATTGCTTGGCGCTGGCCTATAAAATCTGCCACGATAGACGCAAGACTAGGCGATGTTCAGTTTGCAGGTACGCAGATCTGTCACGATCCAGTAACATCTTGAAGATATAGTTAAAAGACACGAACGAAGCAAGCCTCAGGCCGACGTTGCTTTGCCAATCAACAATTGGATTCTTCCAGTCGGTGACAGGTTCCAGAAGTTCTAGTTCCGTGGTAGCCACCACCCATCTGGTGATACGCAAGGAGGCGACAATAGTCCCTTCAATTCCATACTGTTTGGCATCGCTCATCTTCAAAATGTTGAGCACCCCGTCGGTTCCAGATGCACGCAGGGTATAAAGCCCACGATTGAACAGCATTCGCCCACCAAATCCCAAGCGGATGTTTGCATCAAACCAGTTCGAAGCGACTGCTATAAATCCAAGACCAACACCGCCTTTAATTTCGCTGGGTGCCAACGGGGCTGAAAGCCTGAATTTGCCTTGATGCACCCCATGATTGGCGACTACGCGGTCACTTCGATCAACTTCGATAATCTCGGTTGGCGATTCAAGATAGGTGGTGCCTGGAAAAAGGGCCGTTTGGGCGCTGACTCTGATGTATGGCCCAAACCAAGGGACTACTCGATACACATAAACGGTCCCAAATTTCAGTTCATCCAGGTCCTTTTGAAACGATGTTCCGGGCAGCTTTACCTGCTTTTCTTCAAGCTTTAACCTGGTATAAACATAGTGTTTTTGGGGTTTATACTGCAGCAGGAAATCGACAAATCCGCCCAAGGTGAAACCAAAGCCGGACCGAAATCCCACCATGTCGGAGCGTCTGTTTACTTCGGCATCACCGCCAAGCACCAAGTTGATTCTTAAGTCCTTGTTTTTTATCAACCGGTCTGGCAGCTCAACTTCACCAGCCCCCAAAAAGACACCGGTTTCCCTTTCAATTACAAGGGTTATATCGATCTGTTCACCTGGTGCCAGGCGAAAGGTGAAAAAGTCACGTCGCGCCTGAAAGTTGGCGCCTGAACGAATCAGCATGTATTTACCAGGTGCCAAAATCCAGGTCCGTTCCTCATCGCCAAGCTCAACATCGGCCCCCAAACCAACCCCTAAAGATTGGCGCTTCGGCAGGGCGAGCAGTTCGTAGCTGCCGCGAAAAGGGGTAAACCGCTCATCGACGATGCGAACAACGACCGCCCCCCAAGTCGGTGGAACGACGGTGGTTTGTCCCTCCTTGACCAGCACTTTGCGCCTCAGCCGCTGTTCTGGCGGGCCAGACCCAAGCTGCACATCGTAGACACCGGGGGTAACTATGGCCCGTCGCCCAGTTGAAACCGTGTGCAGAAGCTTTCCATCCTTGTAGACCAAGTAGGGCGGCTCCAGGCGTGGGTCTGTCATGGCCGGCACAAAAATCGCGCCCTGAGCAGGTGGAATCAAGGTTGGATCAGCCGCCAGCTGTTCATCAGGAGGTGGAGCATCCCAGGTTTCTGTCCTTGCCCTGGATTGGTGCGCCGCTTGGGCTTGAAAAACCCAGCAAGTCACAAGGGCAAACGCCAGTAAACCTGATTTACCCCTCATCTGGCTGCTCCGGTTCGGGTGGTAGCTCGACAGGTGGCCCATCAGGAACGATTAGCAACTCATCCCAGTTGGGAGCCCCTGGATATGTACGCTCGCCCTCAGGTTTGGGCTGAGCAGGCGCTATCTTTACCGTATCTGGCGTCTCGTCAGCATCTCCTGATGGCCGAGGCACGTTCAGGGTCACAGGCACGTTACGGTCCGTACTGATGACTCTATCCAATTCTGCAGTAATGTGTTCCATTTCCTCGGCCAGGATCTGGGACAACGCCCGGACAACGTACACCGGCTGCTTTTCGTATACCTTGCGCTTGCGGTCAAAGTGGTATGTCCACAACACAATCTTGTCTCTAAAGCGTACCAACTGAAAACGCATCTCCAGATGTCCATACCAGACAGGCCCAGAGTCGTACTCTTCGACCGCCAAGACTTCCGCCGACAATTCATAATCTGGATAGCGTTCGCCATATTCCTGGGTCACATCGCCCGCCAAACGCGATGCCTCAAGATGGCTAAGTACCAGTTCCCGCAGCATCTTTTGGGGTTTTGCCGCCCAAAGTTGGTACGCATAGTACTGGAATTCAAAAGGCGACTGACGATAAACAATCTGGGGACGGTCGTAGGGCAGCCCGACTGAAAACGGCTTCACACGCAACTGAATGGAATGTAAAGGAGGCCGCGATAGGGTCGCGTTGTCCCGATTGATTGGATAGCTCAAAGTATAGTAACGACGAGGCGGGGTGGTTCTGCAACCAGACATCATGGTAAGGCTTGCTAGAAGGGCTATGCAGCCCATGGCGGTAACCAAACGAATTCCAGTAGTTCCAGTTGCCACCTTCATCATTTCTTCCTTTCTTTTTCCTCGGATCCACCCAGCAACAGTGACGGGTTTTCACGGATCAATCTTGAAAACTCGGTCAGGTTTTCCAAGGTTTCCTGCAGGTATGCCAAGCTTGCAAAAACGTCCTCTCGACCGCGCAAAATGGTCAGCTCTAGGACATCTGAAACACGCTTGGCTGAACTGACCAACTCTTTGGTTTGAACAGCGACCTCCGGGATATTCGCCTTATCTGTGGCTGTTTTAAGCTCTCCTGTTATTCTTTCGAGGTTGGCGACTATCTTTCGCACCTGCTTCGGGTCAACTTCCTTCGAGACACCCTCTGATATTTCCCTAACAGCTCGAACGGCGCGTTTTGTATCCTCTTCCACGACCGCCAACGTCTTGTCCAATCGCTCCACCGAGCCGCCCAAAGTAGTCGTTATTCTTAAGACATTTTCGCGGTTATCTTCAATTACCCCGCGAACACTGACCACCAGCTCGTCGATGTGAGCAAGCAAGTCATAAAACTGGTCTCGCCGCTCATCGGTGGTGTAAGTTCCAATCTGATTAACGACGATTTCAATCTTTTCAGCTATTGATTCCGCCTTTCCTGTCAGACGGTCAAAAATCGATTCACCTGCGGCAATCTCACCACCTGGTTTTACAAACTCGGTTGCGGATGTTCCGCCAGTCAGTTCTATGAATTTCAGGCCGGTTATCCCAGTCAAGTTAACAACTGCTTTTGTATCGGTTTTAATGGGTGTCCCACCATCAAGCTGCACGGTTACTATCGTTTCCGTCAGGTCATCGCGATTAATCTTGATGCTGTCGACGCTGCCAACCCTGACGCCGTTGTACTTGACCTGAGCACCTGGTTCCAGTCCGGACAAAGACATATGGTACCTGATGGCATAAGTGTCCTTCTTATCCAGTAGTCTCATCCCGGTCAATGAAACCAGGGTGACAATGAAGAGCGCAAGGGAGGCAAAAACAAAGATTCCCAAGCGTACTTTTTGTGCGCGGGAGATCATCCACCCTCCTGTAAGACATCAAGCAAAGACTTCGCTCCAGCAGGCATTCCAGGCAAGCGTCTGGCAAAGAAATTCGCCACTGCCTGGTTTGAACTGGCCTTTGCCCCTTCAAGGGTACCAGAATAGTGCAAAATTCCGCCATGTCCCAAGAAAACGACGTCATCTGCTATTGCGTCAATGCTGGCAAGTTCGTGTGTTACAACGATCACCGTCATTTTAAAGGTGTTTTTCAAATTTAGAATCAAAGCATCTAAATCGGCAGCCGTTTGAGGATCCAGCCCAGCAGATGGCTCGTCACAAAGCAGCACCTCTGGATCCAGAGCCATCGCCCTGGCCAATGCGGCTCGTTTTCGCATACCCCCCGACAGTTCCGAAGGTAACATTTTGCCGGTATGACCAAGTCCAACCA
>DUVQ01000181.1 GCA_012840965.1 Oligoflexales bacterium
AGACAGTCGGGGTGGCTACGGGAGATTTTGGGCCCGGAAGGATGCCCCCGGACATGTTTTAAAACTGTAACGAAGAGGAAGAACGCAACAAAGAAGACACAATCAGGAGCCAGAACATGCTAACTGGCAGGATCTGTAACAGGGACAGGGCCCGGGCCAGGGGGGGACAGGCTTCTTGCGGGGTTAGAGCGCCCCCACCCTTGTGCTTTTTCCTGAAAAACGGACACAACTGATGAGTCCATCAAATAAACTTCACATTTTTAGTGTATTATCTGTACAATCGCTAGTTGGTGCTTCAGGAGGTGAGGGCGTGATAAGAAAACACGTTGCGCTGTTTGCGGTCTTTTTATTTGTTGCTGGTGTCAGCGCCTGTGGTGGGTCAAATGTTGGCAATGATAATGGGTCAAATAACAGGCGCGATTCCAGTTCGATTGACATCTATTATGGCGGGGATAGCGATGTTTCAGAGGTAGAAGAACGTCCTGACTTTGATCCCGATGCAAAGGACTGTAACAGTGCTAATGACTGCCCAGAAGAGACTCCCTTTTGCGATCCGCAGTGGAAAGTCTGCGTGGAATGTACTGGACCTGCGGACTGCGTTGGCAGGGGATACTGCCTCAATGGCAAATGTCAGCTTCTAAACTGCCAACCAAACGCCAGATCCTGTAAAGAAGACTTGGATATTGGACCAATAGCCAGAGTCTGCAGCCCTGATGGTCAGCGCCTGGAAGAAACCAAGTGTGGTTGGGACAAGGTGTGCTACGAAGGTTCCTGCTTGGTTTGCAGCCCTGGTTCTGTCGACTGCCCAGCCATTAACAAGGCGCGATTTTGCATGTTTGATGGCTCTGGTTGGAATGAGACTGACTGTGGGGATCTGCGTTGTTTTAATGGCCAGTGTGGAAGTTGTGTCCCAGGCCAGCGTGAATGCCAAGGGTCAGCGGTGATGGCCTGCACAAAGGACGGGGCTGGTTTTACGTTCCAAGAGGACTGCGATACTGAAAACACTGGGCGAATGTGCCATCTGGGTATGTGCATCAACCTGTGCGAGTTTAACGCAAAATTCAAGACAAACAACGGATGTGAGTACTGGGCGGCAGACCTTGATCAGTTTTATGACAGCACAGACACCAAATACCAAGGACATAATGCTCCATACGCGATAGTTGTGTCCAACACTAACAAATCGTTTGCAGCGACTATCTCCATCTATAACAACGATACCCTGCTTGTAGAAAGAAAGGTCGGACCGAAAAGGTTGGAGATTTTTTATCTTGGCCCCCAAAACATTTCAGGGTCAGAATTATCGTACAAACATTTCCGCCTGACTTCGACGTTGCCGATTGTTGCTTACCAGTTTAACCCTCTGGAAAACGTTAACGTCTTCTCAAACGATGCCTCTTTGTTGATTCCTACTAATGCCCTTGGAAAGTACTATATCGTGATGTCGTGGCCTACCATAGGCTACAACAGTGATGATCAACTACTGGCATCCATGTTCACGGTTATCGCCACTGAAAGTGGTGACACAGAGGTGGAGATTGTACCTACTGCCGCCGTGGCACCTGGAATTGGAGTACCAACAATAGCGCCTGGTCAAAAACACACCTTTACCCTTAAACAGGGGCACGTTTTGAACATTGAGGCCTCGGCTGTTCCTGGGGATTTAACTGGTTCCACCATCAAGGCCAATAAGCGCATAGCAGTCTTTGGTGGCCATGTATGTGCAAACGTGCCGGTGGCCTTTAAAGCGTGTGACCACCTAGAGGAACAATTGCCTCCTGTCAGCTCCTGGGGTAAACGATATGTGGTACCAAAGACCCAAAAACTTGGAAGTGGACCTGACGTGGTTCGAGTTATGGCGGCAGAAGACGGAACGACCATTAACGTGCTGCCAGCTGGCGCAGCAAGTATTCCAACCCTAAACAAAGGTAAGTTTGCCGAGTTTGAAATCACTGCTGATATCGAGCTTTCATCAAGCAAGCCATTTTTGGTGGGGCAGTACTTGGTTGGGCAAGATCGAAATGGCACCCTTGTTGGCGATCCAAGCTTCATGGTTGGGGTCTCTTTGGAGCAGTACCGTAATGAGTACGTGTTCTTGGTTCCACCAAAGTATGCCCAAAACTATGTTTCAATCATCGCCAAGACGGGTGCTCAGGTGTTCCTGGACGGAGCTGAAATCCCTTCATCATCGTTCAAAAAAGTTCCTAGTGGCGACTATATGACAACCATTAAGGCAATGACTGCAGGTCCTCACACCTTGACCAGTAATGAAAGAGTTGGCCTGCTGGTGTACGGTTGGGACTCATATGTTTCCTACGGCTACCCAGGCGGCATGAACGTCGAAATCCTGCAGGTCTACCAGTAGTTCTCCTCCCGCCCCTGTCCCTGACCCTGTCCCTGACCCTGTCCCTGACCCTGCCCCTGTCCCTGTCCCTGACCCTGTCCCTGACCCTGTCCCTGACCCTGTCCCTGTCCCTGTCCCCGTTCCTGACCCTGTCCCTGATCCTGCCCCTGACCCTGTCCCTGCCCCTGTCCCCGTCCCTGTCCCTGTCCCCGTCACCGCCCTGCTCTATCAGACACTGGCGGCTTCTTCACGAACGTTACTATCGCGGTAACAAGGCAGATGGACGCGCCAATTCTGATGGCCAGTGGGGTTGAGGTCCACTCGGCAAGAGAACCAGCATACAACGCACCAAGCGGCATCAGGGTGCCAAAAGCCAGTGTATAGATGCCCATGACCCTGCCTCGGACAGAATCGCTGACAGAAGACTGGATCAAGGTGTTTGTGCCTGAAAAGAACGCAGTCAATCCAAACCCACAAGGCAGTAATAATAAAAGGACAATTGGCAATGAAGTGCTGAATGATAATGCCAAGGCTGCGACCGCAAAAATGCCAACAGAGACGCCCACCATAAAACGGCCGCTACCCATGTCCTTGGTGGATGCAATCCAAAGTGCACCAATGACTGAGCCCAAGCCAGTGGCCGACATCATCCAACCATAGCCAGTGGCGTCAGTATTTAGGGTTTCTCTGGCAAGCGACGGTAACAAAATCACATAAGACCAACCAAAAATGCCCACCACAAGCATGACCAGCAAAAGCGCCATCACCTTGGGCGTTCGGTAGGCCACTTTCAAGCCCTCCATGGCCTGCTGGAAAGCCGATCCCTTTGCTGGTTCAGGAATTCGACGCGCAAGACGCATTGAAAACAGCGCAGTTAGCACACCAGCGTATGCAAAGGTGTTAATCACAAAGCACGGACCAGTACCCCAGGCGGCAATGATAATGCCAGCAATGGTAGGTCCCAGAATGCGTGATGCGTGAAAAACGGATGAATTCAAGGCTATGGCATTTAGCAAATCCTTACGCCCAACCATCTCTACTACAAACGCATAGCGAGATGGTGACTCAAGGCCTGACACTATGCCAGCAGCAGCCGCAAGCACCATAATGTGCCAGATCTTTATAGAGTCAGCTAAAACCAAGGTGGCCAGAATAGCAGACAAAAAGGTAAAAACAATTTGACCAACGATGATCAGATGCCGGCGGTCAAAACGATCTGCGAGTACGCCGCCCCAAGTGGACAGCAGTATCACCGGAACTGACGATGCAATGCCTACCGCACCAAGCATTGCCTCGGAACGAGTCATGTCAAAGACAAGCCAAGATTCCGCGGCATTTTTCATCCACATGCCGATCAAGGATATAAAATTGCCTACGAAATACAGTCGATAGTTGCGATGGGCCAGTGACGCAAAGGTGCGCGAGGTCCATTTAGAGGGCTCAGTCGGTCTCATAATGACGCAGACGTCTCGAAATAAAGACGCCTGTCAACAAAAAGGCGGCCAATGTTACCAGCGGTAGCGCACCAGATCTAGCGCCGGCAGAGCAACCACCTGAAGATCCACCCAAACAACGACCGTTTTCACAACCTTTGTCACCACAGTCTTCTTCAATCGCCCAACCTGAACCATCTGACCTGCACTTTAGTACCAACCCCTTGTAACACTGAACTGCACCAGAAAAACAACGGGGGTTGTTGACATTTCATCCAGGTCTAAGGGCTGCGTTGAGTCAACCGGCCTATCAGGCGCAGTGCTTGAATCTGGCTGGTAATCGGAACCAAGCTGGTCATCGGAACCAAAATCGATGTTACTCCAGTCAGGTGGCTGGATGGAGTCTGGCTGGATGACCTCTTCTGAAACCTCAGGGACGTCAACCCCGTCTGCATTGGGCCCCTGATCTGGAATGACCGTACCGGTATCTTCCGGGTCAGGTGGTCGGGGCGTACCAGGACAACCTTCGGTGCCAGCACCACGGCCATCGGCAGTCATGTCAAAAGAGCCACGCCCATCAGTTGCCCAGGAATAAAACTCCTCCCAACGATTCGCGTAACGAACCAGCTTTTCGACCATTACACTGTTGTAAGGGTTTTGTCTGTCATAAAGCAAAATGGTCAACCCCTTCCAGTGGCACTGATCGTAAGAGGGCGAACGCTCTCCCTCGGCTCTAATCACGTCTTCAATCGTGAAATCCACCCTAACCCCGGTGTACTCCTTGGGGCCTACCTGAGGAATGGTGGCTGAGCTGACATTTGACCCCTCTGCCAGAACCAAAAACATGGGCTCAACTTCACTGGCCTTGCGAATGCCCATGAGATACTGGTCCAACTGACTGTACTTAGGATCCTTGTAATAAAACTTAAACTTACCGTTTCCTAAGTCCTCGATCATACTGCCGTACATGACTGAGCCCGAATTAAAGTAATGAGACCAGTGGTTGTTGTATTTTGTTATGGGGTAGCCATCACACATCTCATCACCAGGCTGTACATCACCACCCCCTCCTTCCACACCACGCAGGTAGCAATGCTTTCCTGTACCATCTCCCTTGTCAAAAGTGATAGATGCCAGCCACTGGTGACCAAATTCATGGGCAATCAGCTCAACTCCAGATAACGCATATCCTGGAATCCCTCGATAGGTGTCATCCGGGTCATCAGGCATTGTGGCCACAGCCCCCATCTTTACAGCCTGTCGCAGCCGACCAGAATTTGAACAAAAAGCGGCAGAAGAGTTAGTGGGTGTCCGCCCTATCCCCCTAGTAGCCTGGCGCACCGGCCACCCCTGTTGGGTGTTTGTCAAGAAGTTTAGTGGTATAGCGGAATAGACAAAGATGGCATCGTACGTGTCGGTATATCCTGCAGCACGAGCGGCACAGGAGGCCTTGGCCAGATATGAGTTAGGAGTCGCGGCCGCCGCTGTAATACTTCCATCTACGTCTTCAATCAAGGCTATATCTGTCGCCTTGACTTGGGCGTTCGCCACCAGCGGCAACGAGATAGCCAACAAAGCAATCAAAAGAGATCTTAAGACGTTATGCATCAGCTCCCCCTTTGCCCCAAAATAACACTGGTATCTTAGTATCTTGGATAAATCTAATCAAACTAATCGGGGCATGGTCTAGTCAGCCATATCAGCCTTTGTGACAACTGCGGTCCCCTGCTTCAGCCTGACATAGAGAACCCCACCATTGTCTGATGACCAGAACCAAGCGGCGTCTTGACCTGAAAGGTCATCTAAATCGGCCACTTTGGCCGCATCAACATCATTACAGGCCACTGATGCAGGTTCTTGTTCGAGGCCGAAAATCAGGAACACCGCGCCGTCTTTAAACTCTTCACCTTGGCCAATGGACAGGTTTATATGGTTTCCATCTGCCTCTTGGGTAATCGCGGTCTGGTCGTAAAGGGTAAATGTTGACGCTTGAGCTGGGAAGACTCTGACCCAAAGGATGCCTGGGTCGGTTGCGTAGGAATCTATAGTTTCAGGGTCCAAGACAGGCGCTGTCGTTACAACTGTTGGGCGCAGCATGGGCACAATACCACCTTGGGCCAGGTACAAAGGCAGACGATCCAATGGGGCAGGCAGGACGTGGCTTTGAGCCCCCTCGATAACCGTACCGTCCCACCAATTCTGCCATTGACCAGGGGGTAAATATGCCTGTTTTTCCACGGCACCTTTCGTCACCACTGGCGCCACATAAAGGTGGTCCCCAAACATGTAAGCATCTGATGGATGCACCCCCAAATCAGGGTAGGCAAGCCCAATCGGCCTTTGGATAGCACGCCCGTCAACCGCCAGATTCTGGGCGTAAGTCCACTCATAAGGAAACAGCCTCATGTGAAGGCTTGCATATTCTCGGTAGGTATCCAAAACCTGTTGATCAAAGTCACCATTATCGGGATCAAACTCCCATGGAACGTTGTTGGATGAAGTGCCCACCTGCATTACGGTTGATAAGGCCGTTTGCTGAAACCACCTCATGAATGTCTCTTTGTCTGGTGGCGAATGTCGATAACCGCCAGTATCAGCGCCATAAAAAGGAAACCCTGATGGCCCAAGGCTTAAGCCATAGATAATCGACGGCCCAAGTCCACCTACAGCCATGATGGGTCCCTTATTGGTTTCAACTACTTCTCGATGGTCCCACATGCGGGCGTCCAGGTCTCCTGGCCATATAACGCTGACATTTACTTGATCACCATAAGTTCCTGACCTACAAAGCAAAAATCCGCCGTCTTCTGGCAATGTTTCCGCATAAACACGGTGATACAGCAGTTTCATACGGCTGTGCATGGTCCGTTCATTGCTACCATCCCAAAAACCCCAAGGCGTTCTGCCCGAAAACAGCCCCAAAACTACGTCTTCTGCGTAATCCAGCTTGAATCCTTCAATCCCCATGTTGGTGTAGCGCTCGATCAGCGATTTCCACCACGCAAATGCTTCGGGATTAGTAAAATCAATGATGTCACCCCATCCGTTAAGCGCCACACCAACAGGATCTGGAAAAAATCCTTGCTCCTTGGCATGGGCCAAAAGCGCCTTTGTTTCATCTGAAGATTCCTTGTTACCGGCCAAATAGGGCGCCTGCCACAAGGCCATTCTAAAGCCCAAATCGTGAGCCAGATTTATCATTGCCTGAGGGTCTGGATAGTCCTGTGGTTTAAAGTCAAAGGCATTAACACCGCTTGCAAAGGGCCGATCAATCCAATAACCGCTGGTGGCCAGATTCAGGGCTCGGATGGTACGCAAATCTTCCTCAACCGCAGTCTGATTATCGATTTCATCACGCCAGATCCACGGCCCAAGAGCCCACTTTGCAGGCAACATGGGATAGCCAGTGATGTCATAGTATTTCTTTGTCAAATCCAGTGGGTGGTCAGCTGCAAACAGCCAAAATCTGAGGCCATCCTTTGAATCAACTCCGGTTCCAAACCAGGCATCTACCCTGTCCTCTTCAGTAGCCGCCACATCAAACGCGCCTGGATAAGGGGACTCAACAAACAATCCCCATCCATTGGTGCTGATTATGAAGGGAACCGGGACGTGCGCTTCGTTATAGCCAGACTCCATTTCGAAGTCCACCACAAACTGCATGGCCCTGATGGTACCACGGTGCTCAACTTGGTCTAAATAAGCGCCAAGACCATAAAAACGTTCCTGCGAATCGACCTCGGGGCGAACCCTAAAAAACGCGATTTTGGAATCTGGGTCACTTGGGGTCATTTGAATCGAAAAGCTGCCTTCTGCTTGGGCTTTGATGACCGCTGAAACTGTTAACTCACCGTAATCAAGTATTAACTTGGCACTGTTTTTGTCGTTTTCCTGCATTTTCATTCCGACGATGGATAGCCAGCGCAAACCCTTTGGTTTTTGGGACATGGAATGCTTTGTAATTATTAGGTAAGGCTCATAAACCAGGTCGTCTTCATACTCTGAAACCACCCCAATCATAAGGCCTTCGAAATCTAGCGCTGTCATGGATTTTGAGTCGTGACTAAACGTAATTGTCTTGGCAGAGCCATCGATTGTAAGGGTCGATTTTCCAATTATCAGTGAGACAGGCTCCTGATTTTGTGTAACCTCTTCAATGTCATACACGTCAGGGTCACCAAAAATACAATCTGGCGGCTCCTCTTCCCCATTATCGCCAGTATCACTGCTGCCATCATCAGACGTAGCGTCTCCAGGCAATTCATCCTGAATCACAGTGTCATGACCGACAGGATCTGAAGCACCACATCCCAACAAAATGGCGGCCAGCAAAACCAACAAATTACGCATAATTACCACCTGACTCCAAAGACGACTTGGTTATGATAACTGAAAACGATTTCAAATTATGCAATCTGCAACACCATGACCTCGGCATCCTCGCCATTTTGATAGTAGCGACGCCTAAATCCAATAGTTTGAAAACCTAAAATTCGATAAAGGGTCTTAGCTGCCTCGTTAGATTTGCGTACTTCCAAAACAACATACTCGGCAAGTTCAAGGATTGCCATTTCAAACATTTTGAGCATCAGCATCTTCGCTATTCCAAGTCTGCGATGTGCTGGGCTTACAGCAATGCTTAGAAGGTGGGCTTCAGGGCCAACTATCCAAAAAATGCAGTAGGCGACAAGTTCGCCTTCCTTGGTGCGAATCAGGATGGATCTGGAAAGCTCATTGTTGATTTCATCTTCAAAGGCTTTGGCTGGCCATGGATCAGCAAAACACTTGGATTCCAATTCGGAAATATCAGCCAAGTCGGCCTCGGCAAGGTCGCTAAACTTAAATTGATTCGTCAATTCTTGCGTGGCTACGGCTCCTTGATCTCCACGAATGGAAGCACCACCGGCTTTTTGTCCATTTCCCTTCTAAAGAAAGAGCGAATTGCCATCACAAGGCAGGTTTCCATATCTGGCGCAGAAGCCATTAAAGGCAGCGCCTCGACCTGCTCTAGCGCGTAATCAGCGACTCGATCCATCAAGCCCTCTTGCAGGATTGGGATGCCTACAGATTGGACATCCAGTTTGATGATCCACTTTTTGCGTCCTCGGGTGGCCTTGAGATTGGCTGCAATCACACCAGACCAGGCGATTCTTTTGCGTTCGCTAAGCCGCAGCTGTTCTGCATCACCAACCAAGGGGCCATCGACAAAATGAAAGTTCAGTGGGAACTGTTTTAAAACCGTCGAGTCTGTTTCGTCAACCGCAAACAAGTCACCATTTTCCAGCACGCGAACGTCGTTGACACCACAAGACTCTGCAAGCTCAGCATGACTGCGCATAAACGCGTATTCGCCGTGAATTGGCACAAAAGTCTGGGGCCTTACCAGCTCCAGCAGCTCTCGCAGCTCATCTCGATAAGCGTGGCCTGAAGCGTGGACCTTTGCCATTTTCTCATTGATTACATGAGCACCCAACCTGACTAGATTATTGGTCATCCTGCCAATAGCTTTTTCGTTTCCAGGGATTATGCGACTTGACAAAATCACGGTGTCACCTTCCTTAATGCGAAGGTCTGGGTGATCCATGTTGGATGCTCTGTAAAGGGCAGATCTGGGTTCAGCTTGACTTCCAGTACAAAGGACCATGATTTTTGAGTCAACCACGCGATTTATATGATGTGGGTCCACCATGTTTTCGGGGGGCAACAGCTTAAAAGCCCGCTCAGCCGCTTGCTGATAAATACCAAGGCTGCGCCCCACCAAGGCCACCCTACGGCCACAGGCATGCGCCATCTCAATCAAGGCCCTGACCCTGTAGACGTTGGATGCAAAAAGCGAAATGATTACACGACCTTCAATTTGTTTAACAATCTCCATCAGGTTTTGAATCACTTCCTGTTCCGATGAAGTACGCCCTGGAACCATCGCGTTGGTGGAATCAGCCAACAGCAAGCGAACCCCTTGGTCCCCTAGGGTTTTTAAGGTTTGTTTGTCAAAATGCTGGCCATCCAGCGGCGCTGGGTCGATCTTGAAATCACCGGAGTAAACGACCTTTCCAACCGGGGTGTCAATCACCAAGGCGTGGCTGTCAGGGATACTGTGGGTAACTCGCACAAAACCGACGGTCATCGGGCCGACATCAACTGTGGCCCCAGGTGAAACAGGAATCAGGTCTGGCCTGTTTTGTGCGCCAAATTCCGAGGCCTTCAACTTGATGAGCTCGCACACAAAGGGAGATGCATATACTGGAACAGGTAAAATGCCAACCACATATTCAATCGCGCCAATATGGTCTTCATGACCGTGGGTAACAAAGATAGCCGAAATGCGGTCTTTGAACTCTTTCAGGAGGTCCAGGTCCTGGATGGTTACCTCGGCACCGATGGTGGTGACATCACAAAATTGGACGCCAGCATCGACAATAAACCAAGTCTCTTTGTACCCAAAAAGGGTCATATTCATTCCGATTTCACCAAACCCACCCATGGGCAGGATCATGAGTTCATCAGACTGACGATATTGTTCTAGGGCTTTTTCTGTCAGCATGTCTCTCCGAGGGTTGTGCGCAGTCTCAAGGGCGTGATATCAGCGGCCTCCAAGCAGTTTGGCAACGTGGGGGGCAAAGTATGTCAGGATCATGTCGGCCCCGGCTCGGCGGATGGCCAGCAACGACTCCATGATTGCGCGGTCATGGTCAAGCCATCCTCGCTCGGCGGCGGCTTTAATCATCGAATATTCACCGCTGACCTGATAAGCGGCCAAGGGAAGGTCGAATTCATCTCTGGCCATTCTGATTAAGTCCAGGCACGAGCCTGCAGGCTTGACCATCAGGATGTCGGCGCCTTCTTCTTCATCGAGGGCCATTTCAATCATGGCCTCGCGGGCGTTGGCTGGGTCCATTTGATAGGACTTGCGGTCGCCAAACTTTGGTGCCGATTCGGCTGCTTCGCGAAATGGACCATAAAAAACAGAGGCTTGTTTGGCAGCATAGGCCATGATTGGTATGTTTTCAAAGCCGCCTTCGTCGAGTTCTTGGCGGATGAAGGCAATGCGGCCGTCCATCATGTCTGATGGGGCTACCATGTCGGCCCCGGCTCTGACGTGTGACAGCGCCTCTTTGGCAAGCAGCTCAAGGGTGGCGTCGTTTAGGACTTCGTGACCGTCGAGCATGCCGCAGTGGCCGTGGTCGGTGTATTCACACATGCAGACGTCGGTTATGACAACTAGGTCATGGCCAAACGCCTTTTTGAGGGCTCTGACGGCCTGTTGGACTGGGGCCTTGTCATTGAAGGCTTCAGTTCCCAAGGCGTCCTTTTTTTCGGGGATGCCAAACAGAATAACAGCCGGAACGCCGTCTTTGACAAAGACTTCAGCGTCCTTAACGATCTGGTCGACTGACAGCTGGAACTGGCCTGGCATGGCGCCTATCGGGGTACGGACGTTATTGCCTGGGCATGCAAACATTGGATAAATCAAGTTATCGACAGATAGCCTAGTTTCCCTGACCATTCGTCTCAGTGTTTCAGTGCGTCGTAAGCGTCGCATTCTTTTGTCTGGAAATCCCATGGAATTACCTCCAAATAAAGCTCGTTGTTGGGGATATCACGATGGCCCTAATCGGTCAAGTGAAAAGCCGTCTCCGTCGTCCTGTGCCTAGTCGTGCCCAGTCCCTGGCCCTGCCCCTCTCCCTGCTAATCCAGTCGCGGCCCGGCCTCCAGCTATAAGTAAAATAAACGTTTGAAAATTTTACTTAGACGGGATACACTCACTCCAAGTTAAGCGTTATTAACTTACGAGGTGATGATCTTGCAATTGGAAAATAATAGAGCCGGAATATTGAAGAGAATGCAGAGTGACTACGAGTGCTTTGTTCCTCATAATTTAAAAGACTTGAAAATAGATATCGATGACGACATGAACAGATTGATAAACAGAGCATATCTACTTTTAGGAAGATTAGACGGTATGGCGATTACACTTCCGGATATCGACCTTTTCGTATCTATGTATGTCCAAAAAGAAGCTGTAATCAGTTCACAAATAGAGGGGACACAAGCTTCTCTTATCGACGTGTTGCAAAAGGACAGGAAAAACAAAAAAGTTAAAGATACCGAAGAAATTGTAAATTACATCAAAGCAACTAATTACGCATTCAAAAGGCTGAATGAGCTGCCTTTATGCATGAGATTGATTAAAGAAACTCATGCGGTTCTATTGTCTAAAGTGAGGGGACAAGAAAAATTACCGGGTGAATTTAGAAAATCTCAAAATTGGGTTGGGCATGCGGGTTCAACGCTACAAAACGCAAGTTTCGTTCCACCTGCACCGGATGAGATGGATATTTGCCTCGGCGATTTAGAAAAATATATGCATGAGGACAGTACAATTTCAAATCTAATAAAGATTGCCTTAATTCACTACCAGTTTGAAACGATACACCCGTTTTTAGATGGAAACGGCAGAATGGGTAGATTGCTTATCATTCTGTTTTTAAAGGAACAGGGCCTGATTGAATATCCCGTTTTATACTTAAGCTATTTCTTCAAAAAGAACAGGAGCAGATATTACGAGCTTCTTAATAATGTTCGTATCAAGGGAGATTTTGAAGAGTGGATTGAATTTTTCATACAAGGAATTTGTGAAGTATCTGAAGATGCGATCATGTCAATTCAAAAAATTGTTGAACTAAAAAAGAATGATATGGATCAAATTCGTTTGTTTTCTAAGGGGAATATGTCAAATCTTCTTGCAGTATACGATTACTTATTGAAGCATCCGTTTTTAGAAGCAGGTGATGTAAAAGATTTGTTAGACCTTAGCAAGCCAACCATAAGTAAGATTTTGGACAACTTAATGGAACTGGGCATATTAGAACTGGTAGAGGAGAAAAAGCGATACAGGCAGTATGTGTATAAAAAATATGTGGATATCCTTTCAGAGGGAACGGCACTTTAAGCGATGAAACCTAAGTAGGTGCCGCCCTGTCCCTGTCCCCGGACATGTTGCAGGGTGCCCTTTCGACCTCCTTTTAGCTCCAAATCCTGCTAAACGGCACAATCGCCTTCCTGTCCCCGCCCCTGTCCCTGCTCCTGTCCCCGCCTCCGAAAAAAATCATAAAAACGATTTAAACGCTTTTTGATTTTTCGTCGCCTACCTTTTCGATGGCCAGATTTTTGGCCCTGTTTTTTCCCATTTTTTATTGGAGGACGCTATGAAAACCCGTTTTTACTGCTTGTTTGTGCTTTTTGCCGCTACCTTCTTGGTCAATTGTTCTGTTGAGGCAGCTCCCTATGAGGTTGATATTATTGTTGATGGGAGGCCGTTGCTGGAATATTTGCATAAGGGACAGACATGGGTTGAGGGACAAAAGGGGGCTCGCTACGAGATTTTGGTTAAAAATAATACTGACCGGCGGATTGAGGTTGTTGCCTCGGTAGATGGTTTGGATGTAATCGATGGGCTGGCTGGGGATTTTACCAAGAAGCGTGGCTATGTGGTGGCCCCTTATGGTAAGGTAATTATTGATGGTTTTCGCATTAGCATGCAGGAAGTGGCGGCGTTTCGGTTTTCGGCGGTGGCTGATTCGTATGCGGCCAAGACTTCTGGGGCTAGGAATGTTGGGGTAATTGGAGTGGCTGTGTTTACCGAGAAAAAGGTCGAGGTTCCTAAGCCGCAGCGTATCGTTGCCGAAAGGTCAGCGTCTCCCAAAAGAGCTCCAGCGGGTGCTGCCAGATATGGGTCGGCAGGCTTTAATGCCAAGTCAGCACCTAGTCACGATATGATGCTCCCAGAAAGTACCATTCCTTCCCACGATATGATGCTCCAAGAAAGTACCGCTCGTCCCGGTCTTGGAACAGAGTTTGGGGAAAACCGTAGCTCCAGCGTCGTTAACACAAGGTTTGTAAGGGCAAACCCAAAGAATCCAACCAAGATTCTGACTGTTCGATACAACGACTATGAAGGCTTGGTGGCACAGGGTGTTATCAAGAAACATAAACCAAGCGAGACTTGGCTGCGTGAAACGGCAAACCCTTTCCCAGATTCTGCCAGACGTTTCGCCAAGCCGCCAAGAGACTAGTCAGTTAGGATATAATCCCGACCTGTGACGAGGTTGTTTTTGTGACGACAACTCCCTTGCTTTTCATGTTCGCCATCTTCTTTTCAGTCGCTAATCGACAGCTGCAAAGTCTGACTGATGAGGAACTTTATCGGATGTATGGCAAGGGAAATGCGGCTGCTTTCAGGGTGTTGATGGATCGCTATTCTGGCATGGTTTTTGGCTACTTAGCGCGATTTTTGGGCAACAGCGAGCTGGCCAGAGATGTGTCTCAAGAGGCATTCATCAGGGTGATAAAATCTGCGGATTCATTTAGGGGTGATTCGTCGTTTAGGACTTTTTTGTTCGTGTTGGTACGGCACGCTGCATTGGATGCAGTCAAAGGCCAGCGGGTGACTGTGGCTGATGACGAACTGGAGAATCTGGCTACTCCGGATAGAAGTGACCTGAAATTGCTTTCCAACCAACTGTCATCCGCCATGGAAAAGGGGCTTGCCAAGTTGCCACCCGAGCAAAGAGAGGCCTTTTTACTGCGGGAAATCGATGGGATGACCTTTCCTGAGATTGCAGAAATCCAGCAGGTTAACAAAGAAACGGCAAGGAGCAGGGTTTACTATGCCTTAAAAAGCCTAAGGCAGTCACTAAAGGGATTTGGAGGCAACCATGAATGATTTTGATAGGTTGCTTGACTATATCTATGGGGAGATGCCCAGCGAAGAGGCGCTTGAGTTTAGGGCCAAGATTGAGGCCGATCCCGAGCTTCAAAAGGAACTGGAAGAGCTTGAAGGCACTAGGAAGGCAGCAGCAGAAGGCATGAAGATGCCAAAGGACCTCGAACGGGCGATTTTGGATGAGGCATATGCCCACGCCAAGTCGCTCAGATGGTCAAATTTTTGGAAAAAAGCAGTCAATTTTTTGACGTCTCCGGCCTTTATGGCCACTTCAGGCGGGGTTGCTGTTACTGCCGTAGCAATTGCTGTTTTTGTGGTTCAAGACCAAGGGATGCTGGGTTACAAAAAAGCGACCCACGAAACAAGCCCAGTGGAGGTGCTTCAGGAGGCAGCCCACGAAACAAGCCCCGTGGAGATAGCGCAAAAAGAAGCGGCCACACCACCTGAACAGACCATGGCAGCGCCTGTAGCTGAGGTTGATGGCCCAACAGTTTCCCAGCAGGAGGGGCAAGAAATCGCATCGCCAGAACCACCGCCACCCTCGCCCCCACCAGCAAAAAAACGAGCTCCCACAAGCACAGCCCCAGCGGTTGCATCTCGAAGAGCCTCAGGCGGAAAGACTAGCGCGGCTAGGTTTGACAATGCCGAGACTAGCGCAGCTAGGTTTGACAATGCCGAGACTACCGCTGCAGGATCAAGCAGTGCCGAGCCCACTGAAGCCAAGTCCAGCGGCACAAAATCCAGCAGGGCCAGAAGCGGCTCAGCCGACTCAATGGCAGCTCCCGCCTTCGCACGGATGGCACCACAACATGACCGAGGCATAGCATCACTAGCCAGCCAAGGTCCTGACCGCCATGGAGCGATGCCAGATGAAATGGAGGAACCAGAGGCTGACGACCTATTAGAAATGGCACGAGGCCAAAAGCAAGCAGGCCGCTTTGCACAGGCTCTCCACCTATATCGAGCAGCATTAAAGCTAAATCCCCAAGGCGCTGTTTTGTTTGACCTTCTGGCAGAAGCAGCAGAAGTGTCTATCAAGCTGGACAAAGTTAAAGAAGCAGAAAACTACCTAAAACGCCTGGAAAAACTGCCAGGAGGCAAGCCCCGAGCGGATGGCATCAGAGAAGCCGGCGCAGACTAGGCGAACAGTTGAGGACAGGGGCGGGGACAGGAACAGGGGCAGGATCTGAATCGGGAAGACGTTTGTGCTGTTTAGCACGATTTGGAGCTAAAAGAAGGTCGAGAGGGCACCCTGCAACATGGTCCGGGGGCAATCCTGGAGGGCGCTATCGGGAGTTGCCGGGACCCGACGTCTCTTAGCTGACATGAAGGACGCGCAGCGGCCCGTCCGGGCCAAAAGGAT
>DUVQ01000023.1 GCA_012840965.1 Oligoflexales bacterium
CCTCACCCTTCCCCCCGCCCCTGCCCGTTCTTGAGCCATTCAGTTCGCAAAATCCCACACAGTATCAGATCCTCTGGCTTTCCCCACTGGCGTACGTGAGAACGCAGGCGACCTTCTTGCTGCATGCCTATCTTTTCTAAGATGCGCCCAGACGCCGGGTTTCGCACAAAGTACTGAGCGTAGACTCGGTCCAAATCTAGGCCTTCAAATGCGAATGCCAGGATTCTTGCAGCCGCTTCTGTAGCCAGCCCCTGGCCCCAAAAAGGGACTCCCAGCCAATAACCCATCTCAGCGTTGCGATGCCTGTAGTCAATACTGGCCAGCCCAATTACCCCTATTAGTCCAGGCTTATACTTGAATTCAATTGCAAATACCGCCTGTTGCTGGTTTTTCCAGGACTCCAAACTATAGTTTATCCACTGGATAGCTGCCTCATCGTTGTAAGGGTGCGGAATGTTTAAAGCTGTATCAGCAACTTCAAAATCGCCAGCCCACCTCACCAATTCGGGGATGTCTGTAAGCTGCTGTGGTCGTAGTATCAACCGCTTTGTGTAAAGAACAGGCTGTGTCCGCAAACCGCAATCCTCCCCCTCTAAACAACATCACAGTGTAACTATCACATTAAACCGCTTTTTTAGCCCTAAAATCCTTGCCCAACCAGCCTCTGGCCAAAATCAACAAAACGCTAGAAGTGCAGGCAATTATGCCATATATGAGCCACATGGTTTCAGTATTTAGCTCAGCTACCGGAGTGTCAGCAGGGCAGTATTTTGAAAGGAAATAACCCGAAAACAGCGGAGTTATGACCTTTGTCAAAAACCATGGGAACTGTGCGATGCCCATGTAAGCAGCTGTGCGTCCTTTAGGTGCAATTTCGGCGGCATATTGCAAAAATCTGGGCTGCCACATGGCCTCACCAATCGTCATCAACACCAAAAAACCAAAGAGTGCGGCCGGTGATGGCCCAGTTGTCAGCAAAAACGTGGGCAATGCCATTATCGCTGTCCCAAGAATCATCATCGTGTAGATGTTTCGTCGCCAGGTCAAAGCAGTCACTATCGGAACCAAGATGAAGATCAACAAGGGATTGAAATTGGTCGCCAGCTCAAAGTTTTGCCCCAACCATGTACCCTGGTAGGCTCGATTGACGTACATCGGCAGCGTCAACCAGTTGTGAGCAAACAGCGTTTGTACTGGAATTAAACTAAAAATGAAAAAGCTGAATTTGGGGTTTGCCAGTGGATGGTTTTTGATCCAGTGCCACACCTTCGCCCAAAAAGGCGCTGACGCTGGAAGTTTCACCGGTTCTGCGGCACTTTCTTCAACTTCCTTTTGTTGGTGGGCTAGCGCTGCTTGAGCAATGGCCTCTTTTTCAACTTTGGGGGTCAAAATGAAAAACGTGACCAAGATTCCAACCAAGGTCAGCGCTGTGTAGATCCAATAGACACCTGGAATCCCCAAACCCAAATATTTTTCGTCGCGTAGCAAAAAGGCAAACGAGGGTAGCCATCCTCCAAGATTCATCAAAGCGTAAAGCATGGCAAATCCCATAGATGCAGTAGCTGGTGTGGTGAACTTTCGAACGGCTGCATAGGCAGACGGCTGATAAATTCCATAACCAAGTACAATCAACAAGATTCCAGCCATACTAAGCAGGTGAATAGGGGACCCAAGCCCATCAGGCCCCAAACCCAAGGTTGGGCCAACTGAAATGGTGGCTCTACCAATAAACATCAGGGTCAAGGCAATCAAAATCGCTGTTCTAACCCCGAGTTTATCGCCAAGGCCTCCAAACAAGAACATGCTGAAGGTAATTCCAAAGGTCAAAAACCCAACTGAAATGCCGGCGGCCTCATCGCTAAGCCCAACAGATGTATTGAAAAACATGGCCAAATAGCCAAGCATCCCAAAATAAACCAGCCCCTCAATAAAGTAGGAGAGATTGACACCCCATAGCGCCCTAGGGGCCCTTGCAAGGTCCACAAATGGCTGGGTAATTTCCTTCCACCACGGTCCCTTAGGTTTGTTTTCCAAGCTGTCGGACATCTTTTTTCACTCCCAATGCCAATCCAATCCCGTCATTAGGTTACACCAACGTGAAGCTAAATATTCCCTTGAAATGAAAAAGTCTGGCGATTGTGTGGATTTAATCGGTTGCAGGTTTTTAACGGCGGCGAGTGCGTGGGCCTTTTCTTTGGCCAGGTTGTGCCGTTCCCTGGTGCTTGCGAAACAGTTCGTCATCAAGCGCGGCAATAGTGGCAGTTGACGCCCCTGAAGCGTTCAGCTTAATTAGTCCTTTGTAATTCAGCCACTTGATTGTCATAGTTGCATCAAAGACCATTCGCCCACCTTTTTCAAAAATGACCCCCTCTTCGATTTTCAGTGTGCCTTTGCTGGAAAGCGCTTTGAAAGTACAGGCTTTTTGAGGGATGAATTCAAGGTGTCCAAATCGAGTTCGTTTCGCGGCAAAATGGCAGGTTTCCCCAGAATATTCATGTGTTAAGGTCACACGAATGATGCCATCTGGGTCTCTTTTGACCGAGGCAAAAACCTTGGCCCACATCTTTTTGTCCGGCACTGGGTTAAAAGGTGTCACCTTCACCGCTTCAATTTTTCCTCTAAGAATTGCATCGCCTGGTTTGGGTTTTGCTTTGGAAAATGCGGGAACTGTGAATAAAACAGCCAAAAGAAAAACAACCGGAGTCAAAAGTTTTCTGTTTGTCATCTCGCTACCTCCTTGTGCTTGTGGCACCGAAAGCGATAGACGAGGTCTTGACAAATAAATTCATTAGGCAGGCGAATGGACCGTTTAGAACATCATGTTTAAATGGGTTAACGCTGGGAAATTATAGGTTTAATAAGTCAGCCACAGTGTGGCTACACCTGCGGCTAGCAAGGGGATAGCAAAATTATCGTCCAAGCGGTCGCAGGCAAGCTCTGTGGCTGTGGCAGTAATAGCAACCGTTCCAATCATGCCTGCAGCCCGCACCGGGGGCATTTCAGGACCTGCAAGGGCAAACAAAATGGCTCCGGTTAAAAGGGCTGTGACCAAGAACGTGGCGGAGCCAACGAAGCTTTTGGCCTGGTAGATCTTTTTGCGTCCAAATCGTTTGCCCATCAAAGTGGCCGCTGGATCGGCGAAGGCCAGAATCAACACTCCAAGCTCGGCTGCAAATTGTGGCATCAACAAAACCGCCAAGAAAACGGCCACGCTGTACCAGGAGGCTGAGTTGGGGCGGTTTCGCTCCCAGGGACGAATAATATGCTTGAAGGGCAGCGTCAAAGCCCAATTGACTTTTGGATGGATGCGCCTAGCAAGCTCCAGTAAAACTACACTTCCAGCCAAGATGCCTGTGATGCCAACCGCCCATTGGTAATTCAACACAAGTTCGTACATTAAAACGCCAAAAAGCCCCATGCCAACGTGGAATAGATTGCGCCTGTAGTTGGTAGGCTTTAATGGGCGTAGTTCAATGGGCTTGGCGGCTGGACCAAGTTCGTCTTTGTGAGAACGGCGAAATGTGCGGATTCGACGACGCAGTTCTTCGTACAGGTCTGACATTGTGCCTGTCAGTTCTTTCAGCCGTCGAATATTGGCATCAGATACCAACGTTCGAGCATATTCGTTTAGGCTTTCATAAAGACGTTCAAGTGTTGGAATAACAACGTCAATGCTTGTTGAATCGCTGACTGCGCGTACCTTTTGGGCCAGATTTTGACAACTGTCTATCATGGCCTTGCGCCACCGCACGTCCTTAAGTTTTGGCTTTTGAAGTCGGGTTGTTAACTCGTATGTTTCCTTGGCTAGCTGGTGCAGTATTTCGTTGATTTCCAGTGTTTGGGTCCAGGTCAGCTGCATCAGTCCAATAGCCTCCAGGCTTTTTCCAAAAACTCGGGGCGGGATTTAATCATTTGTAGGTGTCAAAAGCAAATGAATGAACCGTCAAAGCGCAGCTAGATAATCGAATTTGGCCAAATCACCATAAATGATATTGACGCGCCGCGTTATTTTTGTGTAACTTCTGCCGTCGTCGAAGGACGCACTTTCACTGGAGCGAATTCATGGATGTAAAGAAATTTCCAAAGTTTTTTAGAGATAGGATTGTTTTAGAGGAAGAGGCTCTTAAAAAAACTGTGCGCAATGGCACTAGGATTGTGACAGGCTTTGCCACTTCGGAACCTGTTACTTTTTACAGTAATGTCTGGGATTTTATTAGAAAAGAGAAAATTCGCGACTTGAGTTTTCGAAGTGCACTAGTTTTGATGCCTTATGATTTGTTTCTTGGAAACACCTTAAAGACCAAGGGGTTGTTGCCAGGGGTGGCTGATGAGATCAGCTTTTCAATGCTGGCCACTTGGGCCAGAGCCATCAATAACGCCACCAAGAAAGTAGAAAGTCTGCAGCGTTTGATTAATCATTACGAGAGATTAAAGAAGCGAAATATCACTTTTACCTCAGGCTTCCTGTCGCCTGTGTTAAACACAATTATACCTGAAACCCCTGTAACCAAAGTGATGCATCCAGATTGCATTGGCCGCAACACGACTCGTCTTGGCCTTTGTGACATGCAGTTTTTACATTTTGCTGATGCCGCGGATGCAATGGGGTTTGATGCTGAGGGTAAGCCTCGTGGCGACACTTTTGTGGCTGTAATGACGCCGCCCAACGAAGATGGAGAGATGAGCCACGGTCCTTCTGCGGCATGTAATGGCGAGGTAATCGAACGAATTTTGGAGAATTGTGACGCCGACTTGCTGCTCTACGTGAACAAAAACTATCCGTTTACTAGGGGGCTTCCAGACGCACCTAACACGTTCCACATAAATCAATTCAAGAAGATGGCCAAGGCCGGCAGACTGTATGTGGTGATGGATGACGGCCCAATTCCGGCGATTCCACCAAATCGTTTTGATAAGCCACAAGCAACCGAGTTGGCAATTGCAGATCAGGTTGTGAATCACCTGGAACTAAATGGGGCTACAACCAACGGTCGGGCGCTTCAGGTTGGTTTTGGTGGTACTGGAGTGCTGGCAGTGCGTAAGCTGAAGGAGTCTTCGTGGCATGGGCGCTGCTATACCGAGATGCTTGAGCCCTTCATGTTGGACCTGTTTGAATCTGGCAAGATTGCTGGCTCTCACTTTATTGAAAAGGACGGTCGTAGGACCATGTTGGATGGGAAAATCGTGTGCACCTTTACTCTTGGGACCAAAGGTGGCGATTTTTATCAAAGGATCGATAACAACCCTGCGATTGTTGTTGCGCCCTCGTCTAGGGTTGTGATTCCTGAGGGTTTTTACTATGGGATAGGCATCAACAACGCCCTTGCGATTGACTTCAACGGTCACGTCAACATCTCGGCCAGGGACAAAAACCATTATTCCGGGGTTGGGGGTGGCGCGGCAATCGTCAGAGGGCTGGCGCGAGGCGGTATTTCATATCTGTGCATGAAATCAACGCATAAGACTCCTGAGGGTGAATTGCGCTCATCGATTTTCCCGTTCATGCCAAAGGGGACACCAATTTGCTATACAGGACCTGACATGTGCGGTGGTCGCGAAGGGGCCCGTTCGTTTCTTGTCACCGAACATGGCATGGCAGATTTGACTGGTAAAAGTCAGGCTGAGTTTATAAAGGCCTTGATTTCTGTGGCTGACCCGCAGTTCCAACCATTCTTGGAGCGCGCCGCGTATAACGAGTATCGAATTCGAATTTGATTCTTGCTGAGTGCTTTGAAATCCATCGATAACCTCCATAATTACCCTTGTCCTAAAATTGATTAAGCCATACGCTAGTCTGGGTCTATTTGGGATTGCTTGGTTTCATTTGATTTCGCCTAGGCCCGCCTGATTTGTTTGGAGGTTTGTCATGTTGAGTCCGAGGATTGGCTTGCGTCAGATTTTTATGGTTGTGACGTTGTTTGCGTTCATTGCGTGTGGAGGCACAACGGACCCTGGTGAACAGGATGTCAATGGCAAAGATGACCCCGGTTCGCATGTTGATACTGGGGATGACAAAGGTGGGGATGCTGAACGGCCCGATTCCATCCAGGACGACGGTGCAGGCGACACTGAACCTGAGGTTACCTGTGTATGCAACACGGATGATGAATGTTGTGACGGCTGCAATGCATTAAACGAATCACAAGCTTGTGGCCCAACAGGACCCTGTCTCGTGCCTGGCACCTGTCAGACTGGCGTTTGTGTGGGCGGTGGGCCTTTGGTCTGTGACGACAACGGTGCCTGCCAGCAGCCAGGCACTTGCGACCCCTCGTCAGGAGGGTGCGTCTATGAGGACCTGCCGAATAACAGCCCATGTGAGGCAATCGAAGGGCTGGATGGTAGTGGAGCCTGCCTTGATGGCGCTTGTTTTGGTTTTGGGCGATGTGACCATCGTACTTATGACCAACCGACTGGATATCCCTGTAACTACGACTCTGAATGTGAAGAAGGGTGGTGTTACGTCTGGGACGATAGTTGGACGGCTTTTTGTTCAAGGCGTTGTGGCGAGGGCTTGCCAGCCTGCCCCGAGAACATGGTCTGTGTCAGTGATCGTGACCAGACTGGAAACCGCCACTGCCACCTGATTAACAGGAACAAATCTCTGCCAGGTGATGCTTCCCAGCCTTTATACGCGGTATGCAACTCCAACGAGGACTGTGAGGGCGGTCTTTGCTTAGCCTACGGTAACAAGCGTTTCTGTACGACGAACTGTGAGGTGGATGGTCGTGCGGACAAAACGATATGCGGGACGTGTGGTGAATGTCTTGAGGACAGACGTGAGGGCAGTGACGAGGGGCGGTACATCTACACGTTCTATTGTATACCTGAAGGCAGCAATGAAATTGGTGATCCTTGTGGGATGAGCTTTGACTGCTCTATTCCGTTCTGTCAGGGTGGCCGGTGCTCTGGTCAGTGCATTGCCCTTGGGGATGGAGTTAGTACTTGTCCTGAAGGGATGGTTTGCATACCAGGGCTCTTAAAGGACCAGGAATTAACCGCTTGTGTTCCAGCTGGGCAGGCCCACCGTAAGCTTGGTGAATCCTGTGAGGGTAACTGGGCATGCGACGAAGGTGAGTGCTTGGAGTATCGTGGTCAGCAAGTCTGCATGCTTAAATGCTCCGAAGAGGAACCGTGCCCAGACACTTCGGAATGTTTGGTGGTGAACTATCAAGAACTCTGTATTCCAAAAGATGAGCTTGGAACAGTGCTCTTGGGTGAAAGTTGCATGTTTAGCTTTGATTGTGCCAGTGGCTTAGGCTGTTACCGTGGAGTATGTCTGGCCGGATGTGAGACTGACGAAGACTGTGAATCTGGTACTTGTTTCCTGGATGGCCTGTTTTGGGCCATTTACTGCGCCCCTGATTGTACGGTAGATAATGACTGTCCATCACGAATGACGTGTATCGATGGGTCTTGTCTGGGGAGTTTTAATGGTGGCAGTTATTTATTTGGAAACTGTCGCGTTGATAAGGACTGTGAGACAGGCATTTGTGTTCGTGGTCAATGTACAGATACGTGCTTCGATGAGGCTCCGTGTGAGGGCTCGATAATCCCTGAATGGGAGGAGACAAACCTTTGTAAGCCTTGTAACCCATGGTATTTTGGCAGCGACTGTGGACTTTTTAATCATTGTGTTCAAACCGGGGAAGATACAGGATTTTGTGCTCCGCAATGTGGCCTTTATGATTACGATATCTGCCCACCAGGTACCAGATGTTACACCATTGATGGATATACTCAGGCGTGCGTTCCCATTACGGGGGCTTGCGAGATCACATCAGTGTGTGGCAGTGACGGACTTTGCATCCGTCCGGTTGGCGACAGCATGCCATGCAGTGCAGACATTGAGTGTGTTGGTGGCAGTTGTGTCGATGGCAAATGCTTGGGTGGCCAGTGCACAGTCGATGACGATTGCGGTTGTGAGATGCTTGTATGTTCAGGCGGTTCGTGCGTAGTTTCCAATGAATATGTTTTGGAGGTCGAGCCCAATGATGACCTTAGTACTGCTCAGGTTATTGCTGGGCCACGTACCAGGGTAGCCGCGAGTTTGTTGATGACAGGTGAGGCATACGACATTGATCTCTTTAAGATTCACCTGAATGCTGGGCAAGTCTTTGATGTCATGACCGAGCCTTTCTGTGATCAGCGGGCTGACACTTATCTACGTCTGGTAACGGGTGATGGGGTGCCGATCGAGGGTTGGGAAAATGATGATATTGCTCAAAACTGGTATTTCAGCTGGCTTAACGGTTTCGTCGCTGAGACAGCCATGGACATCTACATCGAGGTAGGACAGTCGCCTTATTATTCAGGTGCCGCCAGGTTTAACTACTTGTTGGCCGTGCATATTTTTGATTTGGCAGGGAACAATACTTGTGAAGGGGCGATTTTCTTGGAAGAAGGAGCTGAAACACACGACATATCAGTGGCGGTTGATTCCTTTTCCATCTCATCCTGTACTGGCTATGGTTTCCCTGGTAAGGATTTGGCGTTTAGACTTGAAGTTCCAGCCAAGAGAGGAATGAAGGTAATCATTGATGCCCCATTTGACTCACAACTTTCGTTGGTCAGTGACTGTGAAAATGCCAATGAAACGTGCATGACGGGCGCCGACGATACCTGGGGGTCCGGCATTGAGTCCTTCATGTGGGCAAACACGGAGGATGAACCTGCCAATCTGTTCCTGATAGTTGATAGCTATTACACAGGTGGTGACCCTAACTTTGACCTAGATGTCAATTACTTTTACTTTGAAGACCCAAGCAACGACCTTATTGAAGGGGCCATCGACCTGACTTCGGGTGAGAAGGTTATGGTTACGACCTTTGGGGCCAAAGCAGATTATGATGCCGTGGATTTCGGATGTGCTGGGGCAACGCCAGGGCCTGATGTCGTTTACCGCGTGCAATTTGCACCTGGAGATTACGGGGTGTTCAGCACATCTGAACTGACTGGAATTAGTCCCATAATTTCTTTGGTCATTCCAGCTCAAGAGGGAATTGAGGCGCAGTGTTTGGCGCAAGGCCAAGGTGGGGTGGCTTGGCAGAACGATAGTGAGGCGGTTGTAACGGCATATTTGATCGTCGACCAGGCAAGGGCTCATACTTATTCAGACTTTGATTTGCTTCCCGTTCTTGGGCCGCCTAGCGAATACCATGGGCCGTGTGATCCGAACACTTACCAGAAGGTTTGTTCCACTGAAGAAACCGTTGTTTTAGCCTACTGTAACGAGGTGACAAAATCGGTGATTAAACACGACTGTAATGCAGCCTGTGTTAAGGGTGGCGCTCTTGGTGGTGTTTGTCACACGTTTACAACTCCGCCACATGAAGGTGATAAATGCAAGTGTGAGTACGACTGTTCGCTGCCAAATGACCACTGTGAAAGAAGGGTGTATACCAACTGTTCGTGCAGTGCTGCAGACCCCTGTAACTGGAAAGAAGATGGTGGGTGTGACGAGTTGTGTCAAATTGAATACCCAGATGATTTCTTTGATGATTCTGTGGATTGTGCGCCTCAGGGGTAGGCAGGGCAGGGACAGGGGCGGGGCAGGGACAGGGGCGGGGCAGGATCAGGGGCGGGGCTTTGTTCGATATTAATAGCTGTCTGGGTTGTTGGGCGGCTTAGATGGAGTTCGAAAGTTCCTTGGTGGTGTCCCTTTGGGTGATTGTTGCGGTCTGCGTTGTTGCTTCGATTATTCTTTATGTTCCTTCAGGAAAGAAACCTTTGCCAGTGGCGGCTTCATTTAGTTTTACCAAAGTGATAAGCGAGGATGGCAGCGAGCGCATCGAGAAAACTGAGGGTGGCTTGCCCAGTGTTCTCGATGGCAGAGTGCTTAAAGCGGTAAAGGGGGATCAACTGGCTTATGAGTTGGAAGGCTGGATGGATGGTGAGATGCTGGTTGCACTTGGGGTGCGGGTGCCTGTCAATGTGGCTACCAAAGAGGACCTGGTTGCAGTTCCTGGGATAAACAAAAGAGTGGCCGAGGCAATTGTGAAAGGCCGCGAAGCTTTGGGCAAGTACCAATCCTGGGAAGAGCTGGCTCGGATAAAAGGGGTAGGACCCAAAACGCTGGAAGTTTTGCACCATAGCGTTTTGCTTAACAGCGTTCCTTTTGAAGCTGAAGCAAAAAAAATCAGGCGATTAAACTGGTTGCGGCTGTTGATGCCTTGGAAAGCAGGCTGTTTTTAGTGATTCAACAAGGTCTGGTCGAATTGTTTAGGTAGTAGCTCCTTCAACGTGGACACGTCGGTGACCCCGTTTCTGGCAACCATGAAAACGACCATGTTCTTGTCAAACTCAGACAAGGCTTGACGACACATCCCGCAAGGGGGGCATGGTGTATCTGTATCGGTCACTATCACCAAGGCAGTGATTTGGGTTTCACCTGCGACCACAGCGGCTGCAATTGCACCTCGTTCGGCGCACATTCCGACTGGATAGGACGAATTTTCAACGTTACACCCAGCATAGATGCCGCCTTTGCTGCCTAGAACCGCGGCACCTACCTTGAATCTGGAATAGGGTGCGTACGCGTTTTGCATCGCTTCTGAGGCCTTTTCCAGCAAAAGAGGATAATCTGTGATTTCCATGACGCTCTCCAAACACTTGGAAATTATGGGCGTTAGTTCAAGTAGCGACCCATTTTAAATCAACGCGATAGTTTGCTCAAAGAGATCGGACAGGCGCTTGCCAGCAAGGTTTCCAACCTCTTTGACCTCATCATGGGACAGCAAGGAATCTGACAGGCCAGCGGCTACGTTTGTGATACAGGAAACGGCCGCGCATCTGACTCCAGCATGCCTTGCCGCAATGATTTCAGGCACTGTGGACATACCCACTGCGTCAGCCCCAAGTGACATGAACGCCCTAATCTCGGCAGGAGTCTCGTAAGTTGGGCCAGATAGCGCCATGTATGTGCCTTTGTGAAGGTCGATTCCAAGGCTTTTACCTGCTTGCACAAATTTATCTATGATTTCACCATCATAGGGTTTTGTCATATCTGGGAACCTGGGGCCAAGTGCATCAAGGTTTGGCCCTCTTAAAGGATTGGCACCCATCATGTTGATGTGGTCGGTGAGCAGCATGAAATCGCCAGGCGTGAACTCGGGGCGCAGACCACCAGCAGCGTTGCTGACCAAAAGCTGCTTTATGCCAATAACGGCCAAGGCACGCACAGCAAGAGCCGTTGTCTGGATATCGTGGCCTTCATAGTAGTGCGCCCTGCCGGCCAGCACTGCAACGGTTTTGCCCTGAAGCTTGCCGACAACCAGATTGCCGGCATGTCCTGCGACGGTCGAAGTGGGAAGGCCAACTTCAGCATAAGGGCAAACAATCGAATCTGTGAGCCGTTTTTCAAAACCACCAAGGCCAGAGCCTAGGATTACCGCGATGGATGGTTTGTCGCGATTGCCTAGAAATTGCAGGATGTTGCGAGCTACTTTCGCGACTTCTTGTCCGGCTGGTGGGCCTTTATCCAACTGGGCCGTAAGGTTTTCAATGCGATTCATCTAAAAAACTCCAAACTAAAGAGCTGCACCATTGTAGCCTCAAAGGAGGGTAGGGGTTGAATTTTCTTTAAGGGGTGCACATTATCTGCAGGCTTTTACGGGAGACTTTCATGAAGCTTTACTTCTATCTTTTAGGCGCGGCGTTGATTGCTGTTATGGGCTGTTCGAAGCCTGAATCTGCTGGGCCTTTGCAAAAGGTTGCGACTCCAGCCAAGGGTCTTCCAACGCCTGAGGCTGCTGCTGGTGGGCAGGTGCATTCACAAGGCGTCCAAGCTGAAATGCCAGACGATGACGTGCATCGTCGCGCCAAGATGGGGGCTGCCACAGGTGGGGCTATGTCTCCAGTCTCAGCACACGGTGAGGTGGATTCAACCCAGCTTGATGATAACGTGATGCCGCTTCGCTTAAAGGGCCTTGGAAGTGCGTGGGAACTTAAAAGAGCCCTTAAAACGCTTGAAAGTGCTGAGGCCAAGGCCAAGTTTGAAGAGGCATTTCGCTTGACGTTCAGTGCCAACAAGAGTTTGCGGGATTTGGGTAAGGCACAGCAGATTTTTGAAGACATGCTTAGGGAAAATCCAAAGTTTGTGCAGGCATATCGAGGGCTTGCCTATGTTGCGCTTTCTAACAACTTCAACATGGTGAAGGCCACTGAACTTTATGAAAAAGCACTGGAAATCGATCCAAATTATGGTGAAGTGCACTACGCCATGGCGTTTTTGTATGCCGGAAGTGACCACGAGAAAGGGGCCAAGCATCTGGCCAAGGCTTTGGAGTTGGATATTCCAGATGAAAACGGCCTGAAAAACGTTTATCAAATTGACGCTCAGTAAACTCGCCTAATCCCTTTACTTTCCAAAATAAACATTGACAAAAGCTACCGAAGATCCAATTGCATTGTTCGCGTGTACCTGTATGCGTGTTGCTCGAACTATTAGGAGACGAAATGAGAACTTCAGTAGCACTGGCTGTTGCCGTCTTGATTACTAGTGTCGCCGTTGGTTGCGGTGGAAAGAAGGACCTTCACCGGCTTGGACCAGATGTTTTAAACCTGGTTCCCCAGGAAGAAAGAGCCGCTCTTGACCCGTATCTGGCCGCTTTTGAGCAGGCCAAGAAGGATGCGGAAGAGGCTAAAGACGCTCTCTCCCAGACTAAAACCGATGTTGGAAAGGCTACTACCGAAGCAAAGAGAGCTGAACTGTTAAGCGATGAGCTTGCGGCGAAGGCTTCCCACCTGAAGGCTAGGCAAGCCCGCCAGGAAGCTGAATTAAAGCTGAAGGAAGCTGAGGCCCGCGCAAAGGATGCCGAGTATGAATACCAAAGGGCTGAGCTGGCTTCCAAAAAGGGCCTAATCCCGTACAAGGGCTTCACCGCAACAAAATACCACACACAATTCCTGGATGTCGGCAAGGCTGTAGCAGACGCCAGAAAACGAGTGGAAAAGGCGCAGGCTGCTGAAACTAAGGCCGAAAAAGCCCACAAGAAAGCCCAGGATCGTCTGACCAAGGCTGGAAATAACTGCCACAAATATAGTTATCATTGCGTTCCCCTTTGACTTTTTCTTGTAAAGCCGGATTATTCAGCCCAGCCTTAAAAGCCCGTTGGGCTGCGGAGGGATGTTTGTCCACAGAAATTACAAAAGAATTTACTTTTGAGGCGGCGCACCATCTGCCATCGGTTGGAGATGCTCACAAGTGTTCTAGGACCCACGGACACTTGTTCAGGGTTGAGGTGACAGTTGGCGGCGAAATCGACCCCATTATGGGGTGGATTATCGACTTTGCTGACCTAGCCAAAGCAGGCAAAGAAGTCATTGGGGCGCTAGACCACAGGGTTTTGAACAATATTCCAGGGTTGGAAAACCCAACGTCGGAAAATTTGGCCAAATATCTGTTCGATAGACTTGCAGCCAGAATTCATGGCGTTACAGCTGTCACCGTTCATGAAAGCCCGACTTCAAAGTGTACTTACAGGCCTGGGGGCCAAGTTGCAAGGCCAACTACAGTCCAAATCGGCGTCTCGGGATTGTCGTTTGCAGCTGCCCACGTTTTAGTTTTCCCAAATGGAGAAAGAGAGCCGTTGCACGGCCATGACTACCGGGTGTCGGTATCGGCTTGGATTGCTGGAAACGGCCCTGACAATGCTCAAGAGATATTAAGAGCCGCAACAGTGGACGCCATAGCTGACCTTGAACACCGAGTTTTGATAGCCAGTAAACCAGCAATTGGACATGTCGAGGTTTTACAAGACGTTGTCAAACTGGTTTTGCCAGGTGAAACAGTTGTTCTTCCACGTTCTGATTGTACTTTGATTGACACCACAAGCACAGCTACCGAAGCTTTGGCGGCCTTGATTGCGCAACGGATAGCTGATAGTGCTGCAATTGCGGACCTTAAAGTGTCTGAAGTGTCCGTGTCGTTGTTGGAAGGAACGCAGGATTTGGTTAAATCTACGGTCAAGTGCTAAAACTCCGTGAGATTATGGAGTTAAACAATGTCAGCTCCAACTAAAATCGACCTTTTGGACCGACTTCCACAGGAAATAACCGACCTGTTGGCTTCACACGGACAGCCTCCGTATCGTGGAATGCAGATCTTTCAGTGGATACACGATAAAAAGACGGCTGACTTTGAATCTATGACCAATTTACCCAAGGATTTGCGCAACATTCTGGTCGAAAACGCCACCATTTCATCTTTGGAACCGGTTGCCATCCTTGATTCCAAGGATGGTTCTCGAAAATTGATTTTCGAGGTCGAGCAGGGGCGACAGTTTAGCGCCATCTTGATGCCTTCTTTGGACAGGGTGACTTTGTGTATCTCGTCGCAGATCGGATGCCGGATGGGTTGCCAGTTTTGCCTTACCGGGACAATGGGTCGAGTTCGCAACCTGACAGCTGCCGAGATCCTGGGGCAGGTCCATGCTGCGATCAGGCTTTCACCTCAGCGCGTGTCAAATGTCGTATTCATGGGGATGGGTGAGCCTTTAGACAACCTGGAAGCGGTGATAAGGGCGGTCAAGATAATAACTCACCGCGAGGGGCTGAAAATCGCACCTCGAAGAACCACGGTTTCAACAGTTGGCTTGGTGCCAAAGTTGGTTGAATTCATTGAAAGTGGGACCAAGGCCAGCATTGCCATATCGCTGTGCGCCACCACTGATGAGGCGCGAAACAGGGTCGTACCGATTGGGAAAAAATATGGGATAGAGGCGCTGATCTCGGCTCTTGAAGCCAATCGTCTGCCTCATGGGCATGTTTATACCATTGAATATCAATTAATTTCAGGAGTTGGGGATTCCCTTGAGGACGCTCGTCGCCTTTCAAAGATGTTGGCGCACTTTCCTTCAAAGGTAAATCTGATACCATTTAATCCTTGGCTTGGGAGCCCTTACAAACGCCCAACGGAAGAAGCTATTGAGGCGTTTAAGAAGATTTTGGAAGCGCGAAATCATACTGTTACGATTCGCCACAGCCGAGGCCAAGACATTGGAGCTGCCTGTGGACAGCTTGGAGAAGTGGTTAGCCCTTAGAAGTTGTGGGGGGCGTGCTTTGAAAAAACTTGCGCCGTATCTGGTTCTTTTATTCGCCTTTGGTTGTGGGGACCCCACTGGAAACCTGGTTTACAACAAAGATTACAGCCATTGGTTTGAAGATAACTATGATGACCAATCAGACCTTAGCCCATCTGACGCTGACGTAGATTCGCCGCGAGATACCTGGTCTCAAGATACTTGGTCCAAAGATGACACCCAAATAAAACCTGATGACACAAAGTTTCCGGCTGACTTAAGGGATGATGGTGCGTCGGAGTTGACCCAAGACGAAGGGCCTGTTCATTCGGATACTTCCCCTGTTGATGACTCGGAAACTGTTGAAATTGAGGATCCGACCTTTAAATTCGTAACCAATCGTGACTATCTCGATAGGGTGTTGCGAATGATAAACGGGGCAGATTCAACGATTAAAATCGCCCACCAGTACTTTAAAGATGGAAATGCTCCGGATCAGATATTTGATGCGCTGGTAAATGCCAGTAATCGAGGAGTTACAGTTGAAGTCATCCTTGAGGGTGAGGTTGAAACAAACCCGGCAAAGGTGCAGGCGCTGCAAGAAAATGGCATCAACGCGAAGGTGGATGACACTAGGCGTTGGATCCATGTCAAGGTGGTTGTTGTGGATGATCAACAAGTGCTGGTTGGTTCAACTAACTGGAGTAGTTCGTCCATGTACTACAACAACGAGACCAACTACTACTTTGAAGATCCTGAGCTTGGGGATGTATACGGCGGCTATGTTGACTCAATCTACGACTACCCAGGCGCCTTGAAAGGGTTGGATGCTGGGCCTTATGGTGTGGTCACGCCCATTGGGAGCGGACAATACTATGACAGGGTTTATCCAATAATTGACGAGGCCGAGGCCAGAATTTACGTGGTCATGTATCAGGTGGTCTGGTCTTCTCAAACGTCCAACAAGATTAACAAACTGATTTCTAAGCTAATAGATGCCCATTCACGTGGAGTGGAAGTTAAGGTGTTTTTAGAAGACAGTGACTGGGATTACTCGGTAAACGATGGAAATCAAGAGGCGGCACAAGTCCTTCGCAACAATGGGATTGAAGTGCGCTTTGATAGCAAGAATATAGTTACTCACTCGAAGATGGTGATAATTGACGATAGTCTGGTGTTATATTCAGGCAACTGGTCACTGGCCAGCATGGAAAACAACCATGAAGCAGGAGCCATAACTCGATCAAGCAGCCTGACAAATCAAGCGGTCACCTATTTTAACGAATTATGGGGCCAGAATTGATTTGACTTGCCCTGTCCCTGCTACAGATCCTGCTAATTTGTTTGTTCTGGCTCCTGGTTGTTTCTTTTTTTTGGCGTTTTATCTCTTCGTTGCAGTTTTAAAACATGTCCGGGGGCATCCTTCCGGGCCCAAAATCTCCCGTAGCCACCCCGACTGTCTCTTAGTGACATCGTCCGGGCGAGATATACGATTGCTAACGTGTACGTTCATCCTTTTGGCCCGGAC
>DUVQ01000182.1 GCA_012840965.1 Oligoflexales bacterium
CCGCGCAGCGGCCCGTCCGGGCCAAAAGGATGGCCGTGCACGTTAGCAATCGTATATTTCGCCCGGACGATGTCACCAAGAGACAGTCGGGGTGGCTACGGGAGATTTTGGGCCCGGAAGGATGCCCACGGACATGTTTTACAACTGTAACGAAGAGATAAAACGCCAAAAAGAACAAACAATCAGGAGTCAAAACATGCTAGTTGGCAGGATCAGGGGACAGGGGCAGGGGCGGTGAAGGACCTTTTCCCTCGATTAATCTGCGGTCTGCTCTGCGACGGCCTTTTTTAGAATTTTGACGGTGACTATTGGGTTCTTACAAGGCGAAAGCCAAGATGCTGCTTGTTCTGGGTGTCACCAGGGAACCAGTTGCGATAGGCCAAGCGTGTTTGCGTGGTGGCACTGTTATAGGCACCGCCACGTACGACCTTATAGGAGATGTATGATGGTGGACCTATAGGATCTGTGCAACGGAATGGTCGGGAGCTGTAGTAATCGCTTTTAAAGCTGTCGTACACCCATTCCTCAACATTGCCAAGCACATCATTTAATCCCCAGGCGTTAGCGGTTTTTTGTTTTACTGGATGGCTTTTATCTGAGCTGTTGCCGCTATACCAAGCTATGTTGACGATGTTGCCATATTGAGGGCCTGTAGCGCCAGCGCGAGCGGCATATTCCCATTCAGCTTCAGTGGGTAAACGATAACCTTTGCAGTCGAGACCTTTAAAAGTGACTTTGGCTCTATTGACGTCGGGACCATCAAAAATTATCTCGTAACAGGTTTCAAGAAATTCCTTCCGAGAAAGGGTATTGGCATAATTGACTGCCTCAAACCAACTAACTTGCTCGACGGGACAGTTATTGCCACAGGTGCTGTTGTGAGATGGATTGTCGGTCATAACGGCCTGCCACTCTCCCTGTGTTACCTCGGTCTGTTTCATGTAGAAAGGACGTGTGATCGTGACAAAACGAACTGGCCCTTCATTATCGAAGCGGTCTGGTTCATTGTCTGAGGAGCCCATTTTGAAGGACCCTGCTGGGATCAAACACCAGCCGTTGGAACAATTCTGTGATGGGGCTGAGCATTTACCATCAAGGTCGCAAACCATATTGTTAGCGCAGCTTCCACAGGACTCACCGCAAACCGGATCGGGTCCGCAAACACGACCAGCGCACTCAGGAATGGGGCGTTCAATGCACTGATGGTTTATGCAGACGAGGGGCTCAGGATCCTGTGGGCAATCTGAGTCCTTGTCACATCCGGTACTGGTGATTCGTACCTGTCCCCCCTCAAGTCCTGGGTAGTATCCCAAAAGAGCTCCGGCCTGATCGAAGTCCTCCCAACCTAAAGTCTGGCCAAAGCGTTCGTTTTCTTCCCCTAGTTCCGCTATGGCAACACCTAGCGAGGCCCCCTGTAAAAGCCGCTCGAAGAGGGCAATGTTCGTGTGAGCGTCTTCGTCTGCACACGCAAGCCATCCCGACCAGCCAACGAAGGCACCAAGTCCTCGCTTACGCATTTGACTTGCCAGGCAAGTACTTAGGAGTCCATCGGAAGCCGAGAAATACGCTAAGCTGTTTTCACGAAAGTTAAATTTGGGTGTAAATCGGGAGTTCCTGAAAAATCGTGGGTAGACTGTGAAATACAGACCATCGTTGTCGAGTGTTGCCCCAAGTCCAATGTAGTTATAAACAAGTAGACTACCGTATTTACAAATGTCGCCAGACGGAGACTCGCCCGTCATGAAATTGAAGCCAAATCGGTCAAAGTTGCCATGAACTCGAATGTAAATGACGTCAAACTCGGACATCCGGCCGATGGCGTCCAAGGTTACGGCAGGTCCTTCAAACAAGGGTTCAACTTGGAATCCAGCGGTTGAAAGCAATTGTGCGATACCTCGGTGCGAATTTTGAAAACCGGGGACGTCAGCCAACGTCGAGTAGATAGCTGCTTTGCCGTTTCCTCCTGGGGCTCTTGTTGGAAATTGGGTAGGTGGGGATGCCCATGGAGGTTCCACTGCATCATCATCAAGCATAGTTTTGATGTAAATACTGCAACGAATTCCTGGTTCCCAGGTGAAATAGATGGCCGAGCCATCACTAGAGGCTTCTACCTGAGAAACACTATCGTGCGACTGTAGGTAAGCAATCACGTCAGTTACTGCCTTTTCCCTCAGGTAGGGAGGGTTAGGCTTGTATGTTTCCTGATAGATGGTCTTGGCCTGCTGTATCACCGTGGCGATAGCCTCAATGTTTTGTGTCATGACGGTGCTATCACATGGGTAAGGTTCGATGTCTGGATCTTCATAATCTGTGGGGTCGTCTGTGGCCCCTGTATCGGGCTTAGGATCCTGGGTTGTGTCGGCGTTTGGTGCGTCTGTGTCAACGTCTGTTTCAACGTTTGTGTCATCGCTTGCGTTGTCTAAGGCTTCGTAGTTCTCATAGTCTTTGGAATCTTGATCTGTGTCGAGGAAGGCGTCTAGCTCGCCTTGGTTACTGTCGTCCGTGGAGTCAGATGCGGACCAGCACGCAAATAAGGTCACTGTTGCTACGATGGCGACCCAGAGGCCGTGTCTTTGTAGTTTTAGCATTGGAGTGCTCCTGTCTTTGTATCAACGGCAAGGTTCGAAAGTTTAGCGATTTTTCTGGGCCTGCGCCAGTGACAAAGGCGGGACAGGGCCAGGGACAAGGGCGGGACAGGTGCAGGGGTAGGGACGGGGCAGGGACA
>DUVQ01000183.1 GCA_012840965.1 Oligoflexales bacterium
AGGTAACACCACTCACGGCTTGTGTGATATGGCCGGCAACGTTTGGGAGTGGGTACAGGATTGGTACCATGACAGTTACAAAGGTGCACCAACTGATGGCTCAGCTTGGGAAAAGCCGACAGGCTCTACCCGGGTTTATCGCGGCGGCTGCTGGGGCGACGACGCCAGGATCGTGCGGGCGGCTGATCGCCACGGCGGCGATCCGCGCTACCGCCGCGACTACCTTGGGTTCCGCCTCGCGAAGTCGGTGCGCTAGACTCTTGGCTCTTGGGCCCTTGGGCCCTTGGCCCTGCGCCCCTGTTGGCCAGGCGACAGCGCAGCGTAGGCGCCAGTGGCCAACAGGGGCGCCCGAAGTGGCGCGTCTGCTGGATGGTGGAGTTTGAGATCGATTTTTTTGCCTCCCCCTCACCATTACGAAACCACGCAGCAGGCTCAGGGTCAGGCCCACGCTCATGTTCCATACTTTAATGTCGCAGCAGATCTTTCACTGGTGCGAAGCTGCGGCGGTGTTCTGGGCAGGGGCCTAGGGCTTTCAGGGCCGCAAGGTGCTTTGCCGTTCCGTAACCTTTGTGCTGTGCAAATCCATAGCCCGGGTAAGTCGAATCCAGCCCCTCCATTATTCGATCCCTTGTCACCTTTGCAATAACTGACGCCGCAGCACAATTCCAAGACAGATGGTCACCTTTAACCCATGCCCTTTGCAGCATTGCAAGGCCCTTGATCTGCTGGTTCCCGTCAACAATCACGATTCCCACTCGATGCCCATAATTCTTGGCCGCCTCAGTCACAGCAATATGCATTGCCGTCAAAGTAGCCGCCAAGATGTTGCCCCCATCAATCTCAGCAGCACTCACCACACCAATTCCTATCGCCGCCGCGTTTTCTTTAATCACACCAAAAAGACGGTCACGTGTCTTCCCAGAAAGCGCCTTAGAATCGTCCAATTCATCTAAACCGTCGGTAGATTTCAAAATCACGGCAGCAGCTACAACAGGGCCAGCAAGGCAACCTCGACCAGCCTCATCCACGCCCATCACAGGAGTGTAGCCAGCCGCAGCCGCCCATCGCTCGATATATCCGGTGCTAGTTGGAGATAGCAGGTTATTCAGCAGTTTCAGCGGATCCAGTCTGAGTCACCCAAGTGCGCTTTTCGCGAATCTTGGACGCCTTACCACGCAGAGCACGGAGGTAGTGCAGCTTCGCCCTACGGACGCGACCGCGTGTCACTACTTCCACCTTGGCAATCATTGGGCTGTGAAGCGGGAAAACTCGCTCGACACCAATACCATAAGAAATCTTACGAACGGTAAAGGTTTCAGTTGCGCCACCGTGGCGGATGCCAATAACAGCACCTTCAAAAACTTGTACGCGCTCTTTATCCCCCTCGCGGATTCTGAAGTGAACGCGAACGGTATCCCCAGGGAAAAATTGGGGAATATCAGATCGTAGTTGAATAGTTTCAACCAGCTGGATTGTCTTGTGCACGGCGCACCCCATCAAGATTCAAGGCTTGCGACTGAATTCGTCGCCATAAGTTTCCAAATTTGTTGACCTATTGGTTACACCCAGGACAACAAGGCACGAGATTATATACCAGGAGATAATAATCGGTCAAGCGCGATTGCTGCCGCAGAACGAACAGAAAGATGATTGAATTCTCCAACGCCTTTAATCGGCTCCAAACGTGCATCTGCGTTAGCCGCAATCTCGTTTGTCAGGCCCCAACCTGTACCAAATACCAGCAGGACCCCTGGCCATTTACAAGCCTCTATTCCCAAGCGCAATTCATGAAAAGAGGTCGTGCCTGCCTTGAAATTCGCACCGGTCACAACCACAAATGGCCGCCCATTTATTCTTGCCCCAAAAGCATCGGCGGCCTCTTCAATGGATGACGCCACCTTTATATGACCAATGGCCTCACCCCTTGGGTGCTCAGCCTCAGGGCCATCAATCCAGCGTTGGGTCACCCTCTCAATCATTTCACGCTGTGCTGCGACTGGCGACACCAGATAGTAAGGATCTGCCCCATAGGTCCTAGCAGCCCTGGCTATATCGTGGATATCTAGCGATGTAACCGACGTGGTCACCGTTTCGCCACGGCGATTTAAGACCGGATAATGAGCCAAGACTATCGCCACCGGAGTGTTACCCATTATCAAGCTCCCTTGGGCGACCTAGTTGCATAGGTGGCGGTTCTGGTTCAAGTTGCAGCTTAATATCAGGCCTCATTCTCTTTGTCTTTTCTATCGCCTCTTTGGTTCTGAACAGTTCAATTTCCTTGTGATTACCCGACAGTAGCACAGCTGGCACTTCATGCCCCTCAAACACTTGAGGCCTGGTGTATTGTGGTGACTCAAGTAGTCCGTTTTCGTGAGACTCAACATCCAAGGACTCGGCGTTTCCAAGCACCCCTGGAAGCAGCCTTGCAGTTGCATCCAGGATGGCTAAAGCAGGTATCTCGCCGCCTGACAGGACAAAGTCGCCTACAGACACCTCTTCGTCCACATAGTGCGCGGCCACCCGCTCGTCGATACCTTCATAATGGCCACAAACCAGAATGATTCCGCCAAGATGGCTTGCATATCTTTTGGCAACCGCTTGGTTAAATGGGCGACCAGAGGCAGACATAAGGACCACTTTGGCACCTTGGCTCGCCTTTTTTGCCTCTCTGATTGCGGCCACAACGACGTCGACCTTCATCACCATTCCAGCGCCACCGCCATAAGGCTCATCATCAACTGTTTTATGCTTGTCAGTTGCAAAGTCTCTGATATCTAAGACTTTAATGTCCAGAATTTCGTTACCAATCGCCCTGCCAATGATAGAGTGGGACACGGCCTGAAGAATCATTTCTGGAAATAGAGTCAAAACAGTAATCGGGTAAGGCATTAATCAGTCTCCAGGCCAGTCAGATCAACCACCACTTTACCTGGAGTAAGGGAAATTACAAAGACGTCGACGACAGGGACCAGCAGTTCGTCTCCTTCGGTGGTCTTGATGACCAAGATATCAGTTGCCGCGCTGAAGACGTCTTCTACAGTGCCAATCGCAATATCGTCGGTAGAAAACACAGGAGAGCCAATGATATCTCGGTAATAGAACTCGTCTTCCTCAAGAACGGGAAGCTGCGATTGCTCGACTGCACATGTCCAGCCATTAATATTTTCAGCGGCGTCGCGATCATCTATGCCATAGAACTTCACTTTGGTTCCCTTTGGACTATGGCTGATCATCTCGATCATAACCTTTAAAAAATGTGTGTTATGCTGACCACTTATCAGCACTTCAGTGCCTGGCTCCAGGAGACTCGACGAGGGATTGTAAAGGCGCACGAACACGGCCCCACGCAGACCGTGGGCCGCACCGATGACCCCAATTTCAACCAATTCTTTTTCCATCGGGAGTCTTATTGGGATGGTTATTCAACAATCTCTAAGATGGCTCTTTTGTTGTCTCTAGCTGCGGCTGCCCCAACAACGGTGCGGATCGCCTTGGCTGTTCGGCCCTGCTTTCCAATAACCTTACCCATGTCGTCTTTGGCGACCCTCAACTCATAAACGCGGGTCTGTTCGCCTTCGAGCTCAGTTACAACCACCGCCTCTGGTTCGTCAACCAGAGCTTTCGCAATCATAGTAACTAGTTCTACAATACCGGCCATGCCAATCTCCTTTATTTGGAGCGTGCCTAGCTCGTTTAACCCATTTTCTTGACGAATCTTTCGACTGCCTCGGTGGGTTGAGCACCAACGGAAAGCCAATAGCGAATGCGTTCTTCGTTCAACTTGACTGCCGGTGGGGTCACCATGGGATCGTAGGTCCCTAACAGTTCGATATAGCGTCCGTCTCGCTTTCCACGAGAGTCCATAGCAACGATTCTGTAGAAGGGGCGCTGCTTAGCACCAAATCTCGCTAATCTCAGTTTCACCATACTAAATACGCCTCCAAAGTCCCTGCGGACAGAAAACGCAAGCATTTTATCAGGTAATTGCCAAGTTGCAAGTGATAAAACTCACAGCGATTACGACCGCAACGACGAGCGCGGCATTCTCTACGGGGGGAGTGGGGAAGGTCTATTAATACAAAATCTGTAAATTGTTAAACAATGCGCAATCACTATTTCAAATGAAAAATTCTCCGTGAAAAATGTATTAACAAATTAAAGATAGATGTTTTGCACCGAATATTGTACAATATCCGGTGCAAAATGGTGATAAAATGGAAATTTCATATAAAGAGTCGGTCGTCAAAAAAATAGAATCATTTGAAACGGGAACTGTGTTTATAGCCAACGATTTTCTGGAAATCGCAAGCTATGAACGCATTCGTAATATTCTTAACAGATTAGTAAAGGACGGAACTATTCATCGTATTTTAAACGGGGTATATTACCACCCCAGATATAGCAAACTAATTGATGAATATGAAGCACCAAACGTACACCAAGTTGCCCTTGCTATTGCCAGAAAATACAACTGGACAATTACTCCTTCTGAAAACACCGCTCTTAATATTCTTGGTCTATCTACACAAGTTCCAGCCAAATGGGTTTATCTTTCGGATGGGAGATATGTCACTTATTCTTTTAAGGGTATTGATATTGAATTCAAGAGGAGAAGTAACGGCGAGATATCCAATATGTCCACGATTACATCAATGGTGATTCAAGCAATAAAGGCAATAGGAAAAGACAGGATAACCGAGGATCAAATTGATTCATTGAAAAAGAGACTTTCCAGTGAAGAAAAGAAAGCACTATTAAGAGAAGGTAAAGCCGCAACCGCTTGGATTTATGAAATTTTGCGAAAAATAGGGAGAGAAGATGAGTAATATGATGTTTGCCTGGGATAAGATAAAGCAAGAGGATTTGATTGTCCTGATAAGAAATACTGCAAACAAGATGAAGATTCAAGAAACAGTTGTGGAAAAAGATTATTGGGTTTGCTTTATTTTGGATTATTTGTTTCACCAATCGGAGTGGAATAAATCATTTACTTTTAAGGGAGGTACGAGTTTATCAAAGTGTTTTTCTCTCATTGACAGATTTTCAGAAGATATTGACTTAATTTTGGATTGGCGATTACTGGGATATGAGAAGGATGAGCCGTGGCAGACAAGATCAAATACAAAACAAGACCTCTTCAATAAAGAAGCGAACAAAAAAACGGAAATGTTTTTAGCTGAAGTTTTCATTGTACAAATGAAAAGAGAATTAGAAGATATACTGACAGAGCCGTTTCAACTCATAATTGATGAGAAAAATCCGCAAACTATTCTTTTTTATTATCCTAAGTTTTTTTCTTCAGATTATCTTACAGAGGCGATACGGTTGGAGATTGGCTCGTTAGCTGCATGGACACCATCGGAAACGGCTTGGATAGAACCATATATTGCCGTTGAGTATTCGCAAGTATTTGAAGGCAAAAAGATTTCTTTAAAAGCTGTTTCGGTAGAGAGAACATTTTGGGAAAAGGCAACTATTCTTCATCACGAGGCTAATCGTCCGAAAGATTTAAGAATACCGGCACGATATGCTAGACACTATTATGATATCTACTGTATAGCTAACTCAGTTTATAAGGAGAGGGCGTTTGCAGAATTAAAATTGTTGGAAAAAGTTGTAAAATTCAAGGCTAAGTTTTATCCGAGAAAATGGGCAAAATATGAGGAAGCGACAAAAACCCATATCAAATTGGTTCCTGATAATTATCGAATTGAAGAATTGAGGAAAGATTACGAGCAAATGAGGGAGATGTTTATGGGAGAAAGCCCGAAGTTTGAGGATGTTATGGAAACTATTCGCACCTTGGAATCAGAGATTCACAAAATATGATTTCTGCACCGAATATTGTACAACATCCGGTGCAGAAAATTGTGTAAATTGAAACCATGTTAGACCTTCCCCACCGTAGTACTTTTCGAGTTCGTTATGATCGAGCGCATACGTTTACTTTGATTCAGGAAAAATGGACGTAAATTTGGCGAGTTTTCGTGCAAGCGCCGAGGAGGCGGCCCAATGGATCCGGGCGTACCTTAGGCACTGAAGCGTGGAAGACTCGGCCCGAGCCTGCAAGCAGATCGTCGGCATCGTCTGCGAGGGGAGTGGGGAAGGTCTAATAAAACGCCCTGATGCACATATATTGCAGCCCCTGTCCCTGCCCCCGCCGCAGCCCCTGTCCCTGCCCCCGCCGCAGCCCCTGTTCCTGCTCCTGTCCCTGCCCTTGCACAGCCAACCGTGGACATCAATTGGACAGGCATTTAGGAAAGTATTTGAGGAATCAGAAAACTAGAGAGCCGACCTAACAAGGCGGAAACCAATCATTCTAGTGGCGGTATTTACAACGCTGTAGTTGCGATGGTGTGCCCTCATGGACGAGTCGGGGTTCGAATAGGAGCCGCCACGCATGCTTTTGCTAGGCTTATCCTTCTGCGAAGTAGGGCCAACCGGATCTGTGCAACCGGCCTCACAATCGCTGTAGTAGTTATGGTCAAAATTGTCATGCACCCACTCCCAAACATTGCCGTACAGATCGTGTATTCCCCAGCCGTTAGGGTCCTTTGTACCGCATGGATGTGTCGAACTTTCACTGTTGTCTCCATACCAAGCGATGAAACCGACGTCGTCATATCTGGCCCCAGTAGTACCAGCACGTACTACATATTCCCATTCGGCTTCTGTAGGCAAACGATAGCCTTTACAGTCTAAGCTACTAAAAGTTACCGTGCAATTGTCCAGAACGTTGCCTACAGAGCCGGTGCATCCGGTAATCGTGTAACAGCTCTCAAGTTGTTCGGATTCTGAAAGCCTATTTGCGTATGTAACGGCATCAAACCAATTCACGTTTTCAACAGGGCAGTTTTCACAGGAGTTAAAGTTAGATGGGTTGTTGCCTATTAGCTCTCGCCATTCTTTTTGGCTTACTTGGGTCCGTTTCATGTAAAAAGAACGTGTAAGTGTCACTGAATGGACTGGATAAGTATTTTGATCACAGAAATACCCACCTTGATGTGCGCAACTATAATCGCCAGGTTCACAACTATCATCCGAGCATCCCATCGCAAAATCACCTGCTGGAATCAAACACCAGTGTTCAGTACAATCAGCTTCTAGCTTGGGGATACATTCACCAAGCCGATTGCAGACTTTATCGACAGAGCAATCGCCACACGATTCGTCAGGACAAAGTGGGTTTGGCCCACAGACACGGTCGCCACATTTTGACGTGCACTCACACTGACCTTGGTCATTGCATTCTTTATTTTCCCCACAATCGCCACCACATGATGTTTCAGGACACACCGGATCTGGGCCGCAGACACGGTCGATGCATTTCGCTACGCACTCACATTGTCCATCATCGTTGCAGGTTTCAGGGTCCTCACAATCGCCACACGATTCGTCAGGACAAAGTGGGTTTGGCCCACAGACACGGTCGCCACATTTTGACGTGCACTCACACTGACCTTGGTCATTGCAAGTTTTATTTTCCTCACAATCGCCACATGATTCGTCAGGACAAAGTGGGTTTGGCCCACAGACACGGTCGCCACATTTTGGCTCGCAATCCTCAACACAAGTCGTGCCATCGGCATGGTACCCTGCATCACAGTCGCAATAAGCTTCGTTAGAATCAGAGACTAAGCAGGAGCCGTGACCACCGCAGTCGATGCCTGCGCAGGGCGAGGGTGAGTCGTCAGGCTCACTCCCATCATCGGCCGTGGTGTCGGGGACATCAACGGTGACGTCATCTTCGATATCAGGGGTGTCCTGCGAGGTGTCGCTAGTATCTAGTCGGTCCTGGCTTATATCTGTATTACCATTGGTGTCCGTGCCTTTCTCGTCACCACCACAGGCACCGACAAAGAGCACAATAAGAGCAACGAGGCTCCAGTATTCAACCCATACGATTCGTTTCTTAGATGGCATAATAGACCTCCGCGTCAGGTTCGAGAACCACCGGCGGGTTCTACGCGCCGCGGTTAAAGGCGTCAATCATGAGATCAATTTAGACCTTCCCCACCACAGTAATGTTCGAGTTCGCTTTTGTCGTGGTTAAAGCTGATTGAGATATATGCTGGTTACCGATTTGAAAGCGAAAAAAAAGTTCTGGATTTGTGTTACACATGATGGATATTTTTTTAGACTTTATTTGTCGTTCAAATTTTAGCTAGGCAAATTATGAAAGAAATCGAATTTGTTATCTGGCAAGAAGGGAAATATTATGTCTCACAATGTCTTAACGTTAATGTCTCGTCATTTGGAGAAACTATAGACGAGGCGACGGCAAACCTAAAAGAAGCGGTTGAGCTTTACTTTGAAAATGAAGCCTTTGATCTTCCCAAAATCAATAAAATCATGTTGGGGCGTGAATTAATAGATGCCTAATATTTACTCGTCTAAAGAAATAATATCGGTTTTAGAAAAATGTGGATTTACATTTGTTTCTCAAAAGGGATCGCACGGGAAATATAAAGATTTGAATGAAAATACGGTAATTGTTCCTAAGCAAATCCTCACTTGACGCTTTTTTGCTTTGCCTCTAAAATATCCTGCCCAAATGGCGGGGTTTGTCCTGCGGTTGGAGGGGCGGTGTTTCGATTTGTTGTTGAGGAAATACCCGAGTCTGGGGTGGAGTTTTCAGGTGAGCTTGATGCTGCTTGGGCTGCTCCGTACCTTGGGCCGCAGTTTTCATTGGCCCAAGACTCGATCACCCTGTTTGTAAAGCTGTCTCGTGCTGGTGCCTCGGTTGCTGTTGTGGGGCACTGGGAAGGGAAAATGACCGCGGTGTGTAGCAGGTGCGCGGAGCCCTTTCCATACGAGTTTAGGCAGCAGTTTTCTCATCTGTTTGTGAAAGAATCGTCCAAACCCAAAGTGCCTAAGGATATTAAGGAACCTGAAGAGTTGGACGTTACTTTTTTTACAGGCCCAGTAATTGATGTGGAGCCGTTGGTTGGTGAGGAGCTTGCAATTGCATTTCCCGCGATACCACGGTGTTCCGATGATTGCCGCGGCCTTTGCCAACGGTGTGGTAAGAACTGGAATGAAGGCCCGTGCAACTGTGCTCCTGACGTGGTTGATTTTCGTTGGGAGGCCTTGAAGCACATAAAGATCCAAGGAGAACAAGATGCCAACCCCTAAGAAAAAGACTTCCAAATCCAGAAGGGACATGCGTCGCGCAAATCACGACAAGGTTGTGCTGCAATCTTTGTCGTCCTGCTCCAGATGTGGTGAGCCCAGAATGCCACACCGTGCTTGCCCCGCGTGTGGTTTCTATCGCGATCGCATAGCCGTTGCCCCTGAACCCACCGGTGCGTGATTCTTATGCGTATTGGGTTTGGAGCGGACCATGGTGGCTGCGCTCTGAAGGATGAACTGATTAAACACGTTCAATCCAAAGGCGTGCAGGTCACGGATTTTGGAACCAACGATCCCTCGGTATCTGTTGATTACCCTAAATATGCCCAGCTGGTGGGCACCGCCGTTGCCAATCGGGATGTCGATCTTGGCGTCCTTTGTTGTGGCACGGGAATAGGGATGTCAATTGCCGCCAACAAGATCCCTGGGGTAAGGGCCGCCTTGGTCCACGATGTTACCACTGCCAGATTAGCCAAAGAGCATAACAACGCCAACATTCTGGTCATGGGTGGGCGGTTGTTGGCGCCTGCACTGGCTTTCGAACTTTTGGATATTTTCTTAAACTCAAGCTTCGAGGCTCGTCATCAGCGACGCTTGGATATGGTCGCTGAACTTGAGACAAGCGGCAGGGAAAGTCCTGCCTGACAGGACCTACGATGAAGTGTCCGATTTGTGGTAGTCCCGACAGCAAAGTGGTCGATTCAAGGGTTTCCGGGGATGGTGGCGCCATCCGTCGTCGTCGGGAATGTGAGGACTGCCGCCGGCGCTTTACTACCTACGAACGGGCTGAAGAGTTCATTCCCAGAGTAATCAAAAAAGATGGCCGCCGCGAGGAATTTAAGCGCTCAAAGGTTCTTGAAGGCCTGATGCGGGCATGCGAGAAGCGACCAGTCTCGATTAAGGACCTGGAAGCCTTTGTCGATGGGTTGCTGGCCCAAATTCAAGACATGATGGCCCACGAAGTAGAGTCGGTCTGGATTGGCGAGCAGGTAATGGCCTTTTTAAAATCTAGGGACCCGATTGCCTACGTTCGATTCGCCAGTGTTTACCGTAGTTTTGCGGATTTAACCGCTTTTGAGGAAGAAATCCGTTCTCTTATCCCCAAAACCAAAAGCCGGAAATCCAAGGGAGCCAAAGGATGAGTACAGATGCCCGACACATGAATCGGGCGTTAAGCCTGGCTCGTCGAGGTTTTGGCCTTGTAAGTCCCAATCCGATGGTTGGTGCCGTAATCGTCAAGGATGGCGTTGTAGTAGGTGAAGGCTGGCACAGAGTTTTGGGGGCAGACCACGCCGAGATAGTCGCATTAAAGCAGGCTCAGAAAAAGGCCAAGGGTGCAGATGTTTTTGTTAACTTGGAGCCTTGTTGTCACCATGGCAGGACGCCTCCATGTGCCCAAGCGTTGATTGATGCTGGAGTGCGGCGCGTGGTGGTTGCAATGGTTGATCCTAATCCCCTGGTTTCTGGCAAGGGGATTAAGATGATGGCAGACGCTGGAATCCTAGTTGAGGTTGGCCTGAAAGAAAAGGAAGCCAGGGAATTAAACCAGGCGTTTGCCAAGTGGATTGTCTCGCGGCGTCCCTTTGTGACTTTAAAGATGGCAGCCACCCTTGATGGGCGTACTGCTCAAAGGGATGGCAAATCCAGGTGGATCACCTGTGCTGAGTCCAGGAAGACAGTCCATCGTTTAAGGGCTGGTTCTGATGCCATTTTGGTAGGTGCTGGTACTGTGCGGGCCGATGATCCGCTTTTGCTTCCTGTCTACTATCCGATGAAAAAAGCGCCTCTAAGGGTGGTCGTTTCTTCTTTTGGTGATCTACCCCTGAACTCAAAGCTGTTTTCAACAACTGATCGTGGACCAGTAGCAGTAGCCCTAGGAGCAGGCATCCCCGCCCCCGCCCCTGTCCCTGGCCCTGTCCCAGCCCCTGCCCCTGTCCCCGCCGCCCTCTCAAGCCTGCCAATCCAGGTCATAAATGCACCCGCCCCAAAAACAGGTGTGGACCTTGAATTGCTGCTGGACACGCTAGGGCAACAGGGCATAGCCTCCGTTTTATGTGAAGGCGGTCACACACTTGCAGCAAGCCTTCTTTGTGCAAAACTGGTTGATAAGTTAGAGCTTTTTATAGCCCCTAAAATGCTTGGCGATCCTGATGCAAAGCCATTGGTGGCCGATCTAGGTATAACCCAACTGGATCAAGCACTTGGCTTTAAGATCCTACGCACCAGTCGCTGCGGTCCAGACATCAGAATCGAAATGATTCCAACCTGTTAGCTTTGACTTGAGTGGAGGTTTTTCTATGTTTACTGGATTGGTTGAAACTACAGGTATCGTTTCTAGTATTCGCCAGGACCGCGGCGGCATGTCTTTATCCATTAAGGCCAGCTTTTCACGTGAACCTGTTGTCTTGGGGGAAAGCATCGCTGTTTCCGGCATATGCCTGACGGTTGAGCAGATTGACCCAGATGGATTCAAGGTTTTTGCATCCTCAGAAACCATGGCGACAACCACTATTGGTGCCCTAAAACGCAACGATCTTGTAAATCTTGAAAGGGCGATGCCTGCAGATGGCAGATTTGGAGGCCACATAGTCGCAGGTCATGTCGATGGAGTAGGGCGGATTCAATCCATAACCGCCCAGGGTGCTTCATCAAAGGTCGCCATCGAAGTACCAGTCGAACTGATGAAGTATCTTGCCGCTAAAGGTTCTGTGGCCGTTGATGGGATTTCTTTGACCATAAATAAAGTCACAAGAAATACCTTTGAAGTCATGATTATCCCTCATACTTTTGCAAATACTACGCTTGCTACTTTGAAGTCGGGTGCCAAGGTAAACATTGAAGTCGACATAATTGCCAGATACCTAGAGGCCTTGGTCAGTCGTGCCTCAGGAAGTCAGTTGGCAGCTAAGATGCGGTCAGTTGGATTTGCAATTGACGATTGATTTTGAATCCTTGGATAAAGCCAAAAATTTTGACCTTTTCATTCAACGTCTAGTTTCAGAACCCCAAATAATCTTGTGAATCTGCAGGTTTAATCGAATTGGAAGTCCGCTTTCCAGGATCCAGTCGACAAGTAGTCCTGGATCTAATACTCCCCAGGCTGGCCCAACAGCCACAGCTACACCCTTCCCAAAAAGGTCCACAGATTTCGCCCATGCCAAAAACCACTGAAACTCCACCAAGTTGCGGGCCACAAACTTGATTTCATCGCTCGGTGACAAAAGCTTGAGGTTGGACAGATCCAAACCCACCGGAGACAACTGCAACGATTCAAGCTCTTTTGGTACGTCTGGTTCAAGCACCCAAGGTGATTTGATGTCAATTACCCTGCTTACTTGGCTATTCATCAGTCCAAAAAACACAGTCCCATTAGTCATGATCTGAATCTGATAGCCAGCACTTTGAAGCGCATTTACAAGTTCATGCAAATCCCGTTGTAAAAAGGGCTCCCCACCTGTGATACACACCAATTTGGTATTAAATTGCCGCACCTGTCCAAGAATTTCCAAGACAGACATCTCGATGCCAGCTTCCATCGCATATCTGGTGTCACACCAATAGCAATTCAGATTGCAGCCCGCGGTGCGTACAAAGGTACAAGGAGTTCCAACTGTTGAACTTTCACCTTGAATTGACCGAAATATCTCGATAATTCTCATGGCGATATGTTAGTTTTTTATCGCCTACAGTCAACTTTGGGCCCACAAATTCCCATGTTTTTATTACAAACTGGAAAACCAAATTATTAAAATCACCCCAAAGTTCCCGTAAAAACAACCAAATAAAGATTCGAAAAAATGTCCGATTGACAAGCCTTAGGTGGTGGGTCTAGTATCTGACGGCCGACACAGAGAGTCAGCCAGTTAATTTCCAGGAACGGAGTTCGTATGCCCGCTAAGAAAAGGCAAACTAAGTTTATTTTTGTGACTGGCGGAGTTGTTTCCTCGATAGGAAAAGGCATCAGCGCCGCATCCATAGCCGCAATCATGGAGGCTAGGGGCCTGAAGGTGACCCTGATGAAGCTGGACCCCTACCTGAATTTGGATCCAGGATTGATGAATCCTTTGCAGCATGGAGAGGTGTTTGTCACTGATGATGGCGCCGAAACTGACCTTGACCTCGGCCATTACGAGCGCTTTTCCTCGGCAGTCATGACCAAAAACAACAGCGTGACGTCTGGAAAGGTTTACTGGGATGTCTTGGAGCGTGAACGTCGCGGCGAGTACCGTGGTAGAACCATTCAGGTAATTCCTCACATCACAGACGAGATTAAAAGAAGGATCGCGCTGACCGCCGAAGGGATGGACCTTTGCATAGTGGAAGTCGGTGGAACTGTTGGTGATATTGAGGGTTTGCCCCTTTTGGAAGCCATCAGGCAGATTCGACTGGAGCTTAGCCGCGAAAACACGCTGTTTGTGCACGTCACCTACGTCCCATATATCCGGACTGCTGGTGAGCTAAAGACCAAACCCACCCAGCACAGCGTCATGGCGCTTCGCGAGATCGGTATACAGCCGGACATCCTGATTTGCAGGTCCGAAAAAGTAATGCCCCCTGAAGTTAAAAGGAAGATAAGCCTTTTTTGCAATGTTCACCCTGACAATGTAATCGCAGCAATCGATGTGCCGTCTGTGTATGAGCTACCGTTGGGCTTTATTGAGGAAGGCCTTGATAGCAGAATTTCTGAGCAGCTGCAAATATTGGCTAAGGATGCCGATATGTCAGACTGGAAAGAGATCGTTGACAGGATGAAGAGGGCGTCCAAGGAAGTCACCGTGGCTATCGTTGGTAAATACGTTGACCTGCATGAATCCTACAAAAGCTTAAATGAAGCCTTGTGTCATGGGGGGATTGCAAACGAGGCCAAGGTAAATATTCGCTTCATTGAAGCTGGCGATATCGAAAAAACATCGGATTGTTCTGGGCTTTTGTCCGGTGTAGATGGGATTTTGATTCCAGGAGGCTTTGGATCAAGGGGGGGTGAAGGAAAAATTCTTGCGATTTCATGGGCTAGAGTCAATAAAGTGCCGTTCCTGGGAATTTGTCTTGGGCTGCAGTTGGCGCTGATCGAATTCGCTAGAAATATCTGTGGGTTGCAGGGTGCCAATTCTACCGAATTTGACCCTGATTCGCCGTATCCCATCGTTAATGTTCCGCCGGAGAGTCGTGAATCTGGTGAAGAGATTCCACCTATGCGACTTGGTGCCTTCAAGTGTCTGCTTGATGAAGGTTCCCTGGCCCATCGCCTTTATGGCAAGAAGGAAATCGAAGAACGCCATCGCCATCGCTATGAGGTGTCCAATGAGTTGTTGGGTAAGCTTGTAGATGCTGGTGGCCTCGTCATATCCGGAATTCACACTGGCGAACGAGCCAAATCAGCGCCACCACTACCTGATGGCAGGCGTGGTGTTGTTGACATAATTGAGCTTAAAGACCACCCATTTTTCTTTGCCAGCATGTTCCATCCAGAGTACAAGTCCAGGCCTAGGGCTCCTCATCCGCTGTTCAAGGGGTTTATAAAGGCGGCACTAAACTACAGTGAAGAAAGGCAGCGCAGGCTTGTTCGAGGCTAATTGTCCAAAGCCACCGTTTCGGTCACTTTTATAGCTTCATCAATCATTCCGTCAACATCCAGCGTTGCTTCAATTTCCAAGACTTTTTCCAGCTTTGCAGCCGTTTCTGGATGGGGCGGCACAAACAAAGAACAACAGTCGTCAAAAGGAAGAATGGACGTTTTATAAGTTCCCATTTTACGTGCAAGCGCGACAGTCTCCATCTTGTCAAAAGTCAGCAGCGGCCGAAAAAGCGGCAACTTCGACGCTTCTTCGATCACCGCAAGATTTTCGATGGTCTGACTGGCTACTTGGCCAAGGCTATCTCCTGTAATTAGCGCTTGTAAGCCGTTTTGTGCAGCAATCCTGTTTGCGATTCTGACCATAAAACGCCGATAGAACACCACCAAAAGCCGCCCTGGAACATGATCCCTAAGGTGGGCCTGAATCCCTCCAAACGGGACTATATGCAGCTTCATCGATTGCTGATAAAGACTGAGGTGCCGCGCTAGCTGCACCACCTTTTCCCTGGCCTGGGGGGTTGTGTATGGAGCCGCCTCAAAGTGGACCGCATCCAGCGTACACCCACGCCGCATCATCTGATACCCAGCCACTGGAGAGTCTATGCCACCTGAAAGCAGCAACAGCACCTTTCCTGATGTGCCAACCGGCAGGCCTCCAGGACCTTCCAATACATCCAGATAGACGGCTGCTCCCTTATGCAGGATCTGGACGTGCATAGTGACTTCTGGGGCCTTCATCTTTGCGGGTACACCTGTTCTTAGATGAATAATCCCACCGAGCCGCTGGTTAATCTCGACCGAATTAAGCGGGTATTCCTTGTCAGATCTGCTTGTGGCAACCTTGAAGTGCAAACGCCCCGCCACGTGCTCATCGGCAATTACCTTTGCCAGTTCCTCAAGCGCACTGATCTCCCTGGTCATCAACAGACAAGGCGAAAAGGAAACAACCCCAAAAGTCCTGGCTATACCATCCGCCAAGGATTGCCCCATCTCAAACTCAGGCAGGTCGTTTCCCTGAGCATCAGGGTGTACCACCAAAAACAGGCCATGCAACTCCCGCACTCGCCATTCACCGCCAACCTGCCTTGCAAGTGATTCCCTAAGGCGTGCAGTAAACCATTGTCGCCTGCCGCCTTTTAAAAATATCTCAGCAAAGCGAACAATAATCGCGTTGGTTTTCATTATTTAGATCCTTAACTAGGGGCGCCGTCGCACCGAAGGCGGGAACAGAGCTGAAATAGACGAGCCGTTGTGGATGCTTAGGATGGCCTTTGCAAACAAGGGAGACAGGTCCAGTACCGCAAACCTGTTTTCGTGGCCCTTAATCTTTTCACGCACAGGTACTGTGTCGCCAACAATAATTCGTTCGATAGGCGAAGCCACCAGCTTTTTAACAGCATCGCCCGACAGAACAGGGTGAACAGCCGCAGCCAAGATGCGTTTTGCCCCCTCCGCTGACAATCTTTCCGCAGCCTCAATCAAGGTGCCTCCAGAAGTGATTTCATCATCAACAATCAGGCAGGATTTTCCACGAACATCCCCGATAATCTGGCGAATAATCGGCTTTTCAGAGTGATCTGGGCGGAATTTGTCGACAATGGCCACAGGCAGATTCAACTCATCAGAATAATAGCCAAAGGCCTTTGCAGCACCTGCATCACCCATAACAAGCACAAAGTCTTCCTTGCTCTCTTCCATGAAAAGTGTTTCATTAAAGTAATCAAAAAAGATTGGTGCCGCAAGCAATTGGTCCACTGGAATTCTAAAGAAACCCTGGATCTGTGGGGAGTGAAGGTTCATGGTCAACACTCGGTCAGCGCCAGCCGTCTGCAAAAGATCGGCAACCAACCGTGCCGCAATCGAAATCCTTGGCTCATCCTTCTTGTCAGACCGTCCGTATGGAAAATAGGGCAAAACCGCAGTTACTCTGGCGGCGCTTGCGTATTTGATGGCATCCAACAGGATTAACAGTTCGACCAAATGGTCGTTAACTGGTGAAGAAGATGTCTGTATTACAAAGACATCCTTTTGACGGCAGTTGTCCTGCAGCCTTACCATTATGTTTTCATTGCTGAAAACTATTGATTGACTGCGTCCCAAGGGCAGGTCCAAATGACTTACAATCCGTTTTGCTAACGATGGGTGAGACAATCCAGAATAGACAATCAAATCACTAAGGTCTTTGTTCATGGTTCCTCCTGCCCAACTACTACACGGCCTCTTATAGTCCCCCATGGCCGCCTAGTCAACCTCAAACTACTTTCCTTTGCCTTTTCGAAAGATAACGTCAGATAACGTCGGTTCACAATCTATGATGCACTGGAAAAACTATTTGCAGTCTGGGATCGGTGTGAACACGCAGCGGTTTGCTTCACATGTGTCCACTGTACAGGGGTCCTGATCATCACACTCGCCTGAGGTCTGACAGCAGTTATTAATTGGAGTATGTACGCAATCCCCAGTTTCTGGATCACAAGTGTCCTGTGTGCACGGGTTGTTATCGTAGCAGTCCTTACTGCTGTAAACACACTGCATGTTCACCATGTCGCACATCTCGTTCGAGCACGGATTGTTGTCATCACAATCAGCATCGGTGGAACAGCAGTTTGGAATCCAATCGTGCACACATTCTCCGTTCACAGGATTACATGAGTCATTGGTACATGGTTTCATGTCATCACACTGTTTCGCAGTGAATGAACAGATATTTCCGTTGCAGCTTCCAACTGAGCAGCGATCTATGGTGACGCAATCCTCATCGGTGAGACAACAGCTTGGTAGCCAATCATGCTCGCACAACCCAGTATCTGGGTTGCACTGATCGCTGGTACATGGGTTGCTGTCGTCGCAATGGACTGGAACGTATATACACGATCTAGCAACTGGGCTGCAGGTATCCACTGTACACAGGTCTCCGTCTGGAGGACAGTAAGGCTCATGGGAACACACACCTGTTTGTGGGTTGCAAGTGTCGATTGTGCAACTAATAAAGTCGTCACAGGTGTTTTCGTCAAAGACACATCGCTTCAAGCCGCCGTTTGGCCCTTCCTCGCAGCGTGCATTGATTAAGCAAGGTTCTGGCGGTGTACAGTCCGAATCTTCGTTGCAGCTTTGGCATACTGTTGGATCAATGACGTTAACACAGCCCGTTTCGTTATCACATGAATCTGTCGTACAGTCGTCAAAATCATCGCAATCCCGAGGCCCAACCTCGCATTCACGAGTGACTGGATTACAGACGTTGGCTTCACAGTGCAGTCCCGTCGGATCGCATTCCACCGGGGTGTGCTTGCAGCCAACATCACTGGAGCAGGTGTCAACCGTGCAAAGATTGGTGTCGTCACAGTCAATCTGGACTCCCTCACAGATGTACGGATCTGTCTCATGGGCCAATGGCTCGCGACACTGCGGAGTTTCACAAAGATTACTTGAATCAGGGCAGACTACAGGTGTATGCACACAACCGAAATCCTCGATACAGAAATCAGTTGTACACCCCAATCCATCGTCACAGGCTAAGGTGTTCTCCACACACTCAAAGTCCGGTTCATCTGGGCCTGTTTGACCTAATTCCACGCAGGTGTAGGTCTCACATGATCCAGGTTGCGATTGACAGGTTGGAGCGTTTACACAAACATTGAAGTCCGGATGGCAGAAGTCGCTGGTACACGCTAAACCATCGTCACAATCGTCGTCGACCTGACATGGTAAACAACCTGCATCAGGGTCAAATTCGAAGATGCATCCTCCACCCAACGGCTCGCAATAATCCTTAGTACATGGGTTATTGTCATTGCACTCCTTAGGTGCCGCGACACAACCATGACCTGCAATACAGGTGGCAACGATGCATGGATCACCAGAGTCGTCACAAACCTTAGGCGCGAACTCACATGAACCTGTCAATGGATTACAGATGCCAGCTGAACATGGGTCACCGTTGTCACACACGACAGGCACTAGGATGCAGCCACCTCTTCTGTCGCAAGTGTATTCCATGCAAGGAACCGTCGAATCTGGGCACTGCACCTGCTGGTAGTTTACGCAGCCAGACCCCTCGATACATTCACCAATACGGCAAGGGTCATCCTTGTCAACACAGACCGTTGGTCCTTGCTCACAGAATTTACCGTATCCCACAAGCTCGATACATTCAACGGTGAGACATTCGGGCTGCTGCTCTCCAGTTGGTCCACAGTCTTCTCTTACATTACAAGGCTCGCAATTGCTAAAGTCATAGTCGCACTGACCAGTGATCGGATTACACTGATGGGTCGCACAGCTAAGGACATCATCGCAAATTCCTGTAATCGGCGGATTAGAGCAGTTGCCGGTCAAGGGGTCACAGATATCCATGGTGCATGCGTCGTTGTCAACACACCTTGGTGAATGCGTCCAAACCCCAGTGTCAGGGTCACATTCACTGTCCACACATCGGTCTGGAATTGGACTGGGGATCGGCGTGAAGACACAGCCGAGCACAGGATGACACGAGTCTGTGGTGCACAGGTTGCCGTCATTGCATTCGACCGACGTGTACACGCAGCCGATACCTTCGACACATTCCTCGGTTGTACAAGCATTACCATCATTACAGTCTACAGGTTCATATTCGCACTTACCGGTAATTGGGTTGCACGAATCTTCGGTGCAAACATTGCCGTCGTCACAATTAACGTCAACAGTGTAGCAACCAACACTTGGCTCACAGCCACCAATTGTGCACTTCACATACGAGGTGCAGTCGATCATTTCGTTGACACACCTTCCTTCAACACAAATATCTTCTGTGCACAGATTGTTGTCATCACAGTCAATCGGCACAAAGTTACAGTCTCCAGTCTGGACATCGCATATGTCATGAGTACACGGATCGCCGTCATTGCATGTTGGAGTCCTGACGCATTCTCCAGTGGCCTGGTCGCAGCTGTCCTCGGTACATGGGTTACTGTCATCACACGTGTTCACGCTGTATACGCAGCGTCCCCCATCATTTCCGTACACACAGTCAACAAGGTGGCACAGTGGGGGCTCATCACAATCCGACTCATCCACGCATTCTTGACATGGGACTATTGGATCGTGTCTGCAACCATCCACAGGGTGACAATAGTCTTCTGTACATGGATCGCCGTCATCACAGCTCAGCGGAATCCAGAAACAAGTTCCAGTGGATGGCTCACAGAGATCCTCAGTACATGGGTCCGAATCGGAGCAGTCTTTAGGGGTGAATTTGCATAATCCAGTGTCAGTGTCACATTCGTCCGATGTGCACTTATCGTTGTCATCGCACAGAATCGGCAGATTTATACAGGCTCCGGTGGCCCTATCACAGATGTCCAAAGTACATGCGAGGGAGTCATCGCAAGTCACGTCTTCGTAGACGCAAACTGCCACACCACCCTGCACCTCACATGTGTCAATGGTACAAGGATTGCCATCCTCGCAGAAAGACTCCTGAGCGCACTCACCAGTGAAGGGGTCACAGAAATAGCTTATGCAGGGGTCGGTACCTTCACAAATCTTGTCAATATGAACACACTCACCGTTTATACAGGCGTCAGTCGTGCAGGCATCCCCATCGTCACAGTCCAGAGGCCTCAGAAGGCACTCGCCCGTTTGCTCGTTGCAGGAAGCGGTAAAGCACGGGTCGTTACTTGTGCACTTGGGCGTATGGATCGGCCCAATGTCAGGATCGCATGAGTCCACAGTACAAGGGGAGCCGTCGTCTACTGGCACCGCTGTGGTCAAACACTGGCCGCTTCGAACGTCACAGTAATTGATCGTGCAAAGGTTGCCATCCTCGCAATCCTTTTCCTCATGGACACAGCCAACATCTGAATCACACCAGTCAGTGGTACAGGCGTTAGCATCGTCGCAGGACTTTGGAACCTGATAGCAAACACCAAGCATCGTGTCACAGTAGTCCTCGGTGCACAGATCCCCATCGTTGCATACTGGGTCTGCCGCCTCAAAGCATTGAGTACAGTCGGATTGTGGCTCATGCGAGCACAGGCCAGTTACAGGATCACAGGAATCAAGGGTGCAGCCATTGAAGTCGTCACAGAGGTTTTCCTCGATAGAGCATGAGCCATCATCTGGGTTACAGACGCCCACCAAACACAGGTTGCCGGGGTCACCCGGGCATACAACGTCTTCATAGTAGCATTCACCTGTCTCTTTATTACAGCGATCAGTGGTGCACGGATTTGTGTCGTCACAGTTTTTGGCTGCGTTTACGCACAGGCCTGTTCCGGAGTCACAGTAGTCGATGGTACAAGCGTCTTCATCTGCACAGTTGATCGGGGTGAAGCGACACTGACCAGTGGCCTCGTCACAAGTGTCGGTGGTGCAAGCGTTACCGTCATCGCAGAAGATTGGGGTAAACACGCATTCACCAGTCAGGACATCACAAGAATCGCGTGTGCATTTCTTGTTGTCATCACAAACCCGTGGAGTAAACACGCAGCCAACATCTCGGTCACAGGTGTCCGTCGTACATGGATTTTCATCGTCGCAGACTCGCTCTTCGTGTTTGCATTCGCCGGTCACAGGATCGCAGTAGTCGTTGGTACAAGCGTTGCCGTCGTCACAGTCTTTAGGCCAATGCCCACACATGCCAACAGCTGGGTTACAGACATCCTCTGTACAGGGGTCATTGTCTGATGGACATGTTACCTCAACGTTGACAATCTCGCCTGTGTCCTGGTCGCAGTAATCGAAAGTACATGGATTCCCGTCATCAACGTTCACTGGTGGGTATATACATTGTCCTGTAGCCGGATCACATGAATTCTGGGTACAAGGATCTCCATCGTCACAGTGTATGGGTGTAAACACGCACATACCGGTGTTACTGTCACATGTATCGATAGTACACAGATTGTAATCGTCGCAGGCCCTTGGAGTATTTAGACACTCTCCAGTCATTGGGTCACAGGAGTCGATAGTGCATGGGTCCGTATCCGCACATGACTTGAGGTAGTGCCTGATCTGACCTGTTGCTGGGTCACATTCATCAACTGTACAGGCGTTATTGTCGTCGACGTCTACAGGCCTGAACTCACACTGTCCAGTGAATGGATTGCACAAATCGAGTGTACATGGGTCGCTGTCATGACACTCTTTGGCCTTGTGAACACATTGTCCAGTTCTGCTGTCGCAGGAATCCTCTGTACAGTTGTCGTAGTCGTTACAGTCCTTGTCAGTGCTTTTACAACCTATTGAAGCAAAACACTCATCAATCGTACATGGATCCCCATCAGAGCAGTTCACAGGGGTAAATATGCACTGTCCGCTTACAGGATCGCACGTGTCGGTGGTACACAGATTGTGGTCATTACAGGTGCGAGGCGTGTGTACGCAATCCCCAGTGTTAGGATCACACGTGTCGGTCGTACACTGGTCACCATCATCACAGTTTTTAGCCTTAAACTGACACTGTCCTGTAATCGCATTACATGAATCCACAGTGCACAGGTTGCCGTCATTACAAGTCTTTGGAGTGTTGACACAACGCCTGTTCACGCACTTGTCAGTGGTGCACGCGTTTTTGTCATCGCAATCGCTGTCGACATCGCAACTTGTGGGTGTATAGACGCATCCAATACCTGGGACACAAGAATCTGTGGTTTCTGGCTTGCCATCATCACAGACCACCGGTTGATGGGTGCAACCACCAGCAGATGGTTTACAAACATCTATGGTGCATGGGTCTCCATCATCGCAGGTCACAAACTGATAGTCACAACCACAGGTATTGGGATTGCAGAAGCCCCTGGTACATGGGTTTCCATCATCACAAGTCTCAGGGTTATGGATACAAACGCCAGTTAAGGCATCACACGTGTCTCTGGTGCAACAATTGTTGTCATCACAGTCCTTTGGTGTGTTAATGCAACGTCCAGTTCTGGGATCGCAACTGTCCGTAGTGCATGCATTGCCATCGTCACAAGTCTTTGGAATGAACGCGCATGTGCCAGTCGCTGGCATGCACAAGTCGGTAGTGCACGGGTTCTTGTCGTCGCACACCTTTGGAGTATAGGAGCATCGGCCAGTATGCGGATCGCAAGAGTCAATGGTGCACGGGTTGTTGTCGTCGCACTTCTGGTTCGAGTAGATACAGCCAAAGCGAACGTCACAGCTGTCGATGGTGCATGGGTTTCCATCGTCGCAGTTACGATCCACCGAGGCGCACTTACCAGTCATAATGTCGCAATAATCGGTTGTGCACGGGTTATGGTCGTCACAAACTCGTGGGGTGTGCTCGCACTGACCGGTTGCGGGATTGCAGGTGTCTATGGTGCATTTTAGCCCGTCGTCACAATTCTTAGGAACATGGGTGCAAGCCCCAGTCACAGAATCACATATGTCGATGGTACAAGGGTTATTGTCATTGCAGACGTTGCGGTTGGTGTACTCGCAGGTCCCTTCTGCGGTGCAAATCGCCTGCATACAGACGTTACCCGTGTCACAGTCCGCGTTACTTTCACATGCAGGGCAGCCAATCTCTGAATCTGGTGTGTAGGCGTTGATACAGCCAACCAAAGGATGGCAACTGTCAACCGTGCATTCATCGCCATCATCACATTCAGCGGAGATATTTCGATGGCGGCACCCTCTATTACGATCACAGGTGTCCGCTGTACACGCGTTTCCATCATCGCAACTGATTGCCTCGTGAACACAGGTACCATCAGGCATACAGCGATCAGCGGTGCATGCATCGCCATCATCACAGGCAATCGGTAAGTACTCGCATCTCCCAGTCAAAGGATTACAAGAACCTGTTTGGCACGCTGTTCCTTGGTTACATTGCACAGGTTCGTTGATGCAAGTGCCATCCACCGGGCTACAGAAGTCGGTTGTGCACGGGTCGTTGTCATTACAGCTCTTAGGCTGATTCATGCAGAAGCCTGTAATCTCATTACAACTGTCCTCAGTACAGGGGTTCCCGTCGTCGCAATCGATTGCTACGTAATCGCACTCTCCTGTTAATCTGTTGCAGAAATCAAGCGTACACTTGTTTCCATCGTCACACTTGATTTCCGTGAATTTACACGCACCAGTCTC
>DUVQ01000184.1 GCA_012840965.1 Oligoflexales bacterium
TAATTTTGGGATTGACTTGCAACGCCCTAAACTGGTAGGGTTTTTTAGCGCTGGCGGCTCAGCATCAAAGCGGCTTGCTTTGGGTTTTACACCTTATTTTGAGGGTGAATAATGCGAAGAATCTTACTGTTTGCTTGTTCGATTTTGTTGGTGGGGTGCTCAGGCAAAGGGACTGACCAGCAAGATCCCGACAACCTGCCTTTTGTTTTTCCAGACTCCCAAGAGCGGCCGGTGGACGCAACTGCTGACTCTGGCGACAAAACTGACGTACGCGACGATGGCTTTATCGACAATGATCCTGCCGAAGTTGATGTGGATGCCCCACCAGATGACCCTGGAGGCGACACAGACCTGCCTCCTGAGGAGCTGCCCCCCACAGACCTGCTCCCTGAGGTTGAAGACGAAGTAACCTCGGACGACGGCACAGATGAAGTTGGGGAGCTTTGTGGTGGGCAAGTGTGTGGTTCAGGACATTTCTGCATGGAGGATGTCTGTGAACCATGTATCTATTCCGAGGCTTGCGGGCCAGAGTGTGTAGTCTGCACCGACCCAACTGGCCTTTGCTATAACGGCAGGTGTGTCAATTGCAGGGTTAGTTCGGACTGTGGCCCTGGCAAGTGGTGTGAAAACCAGCAGTGTGAAGATTGCGGTCCTACCGACCCTGAACATTGTGGGGCCGAGTGCAGCACTTGCTCTGGTGAGACCCCTGTCTGTGTTGATGGGGCTTGTGTCTGTACTTCCACGTCCTGTGGGGACCTGTTGTGCTTTAATGGTTCATGTGTTGACTGCAATAATTCCCAGGCTTGTGGCCCAACATGCGAACCATGCCCAGCGACTCACCCACTTTGCCATCAAGGGGAATGTGTCCAGTGTCTTGTCGACCCGGACTGTGGTCAGGGAAAATGGTGCTTCAACAACGAATGTCGTGAATGTGGTCTCGATCCCCAGCATTGCGGCATGTATTGCGAGGTATGCACAGTTTGGGAGCCCGAATGCACCGAAAATGGTTGTAATTGCGTGGCAGACTCTTGCGGTTCTGGGCGGATATGCACCAACGGTCGTTGCAGTGGGTGTGATACCCCGGTGGCTTGCGGCCCAGAGTGCAAGCCTTGCGCATATGAAACCCCCTATTGCCTTGATGGAAATGAATGTGTTCAGTGCATTTCCAAGAGCGACTGTCCACAAGGGCACCTTTGCGACAGCAATCACACATGTGTCGATTATTGCTCGACCCTAGATGTGTGTGCCTCTGATGACAGCCCTGACTCAAAAAGTTGCGCAACTGCAAAAATAGTCGGCCGAACACAAGCTTTACAAGGCGTTGTTCTGGAAGGAGACACTACAAATCACCGTAATAAAGATGACTTGCCAAGCTTTGGTGGCCCCAGTTGTTGGGATGCCAAGTTCGATGCTTTCTTCAGGGTTTATTTGTTGGAAGGGGAAAAATTAAAAGCAACTCTCACTCCTTTAAAATCCCAGTTCGCTATGTCCCTCAAGCTTTATAAAGGAACCCAGTGCAAGGCCAATTGGAAAGAGGATTTCATTCTGTGCGAGTACAAAAGCAACACAAGTCGAGTGGAGACTTTCACCCACGTAGCCCTCGTTGAGGGGTGGTACACCATCGTTGCAGATGGTCAAAGGTCATTTGAAGAAGATGAGGACTGGGGGCCCTTTAGATTGATTATTGAGTTGGATTGTCAGGATTCTGCCTGCTGTTGTGGCGGTTGATGGACAGGGACGGGGGCAGGGACGGTGACAGGGACTGGGACGGTGACAGGGACGGGGGCAGGGACTGTATTTGCCTATTAAAGACCATTTTACTGCTCAAATGATTGCTGAAATCAGGTTCTTGATATCGTTTCAACTTTAAATCACCTGCCATTCATGGTAATTGCCTTTTGTTGCTGCGTGCGAGGGAAAACAGTGTTTGACATTGAATCAGCTCTGGAACAAGAGATTTCAAATAAGGCACAAAACAGGCCTACAGTGATCTTCGTCGAGGCAATGGATCCCAGAGTCCTGGAGGCTGTATTTCACCTGTCAAGGTACGTCAGGCCAGTTCTTTTGGCGCCTGAAAAAGAGATACGCTTTATAACCAAGACCCACCTGCGACACATTGATGAAAACCGCGTCAATTTTGTCTTGGCCGAAAGTGTTTGCCTACGCGTTAAGGACCAAACCGAGTTGCTGGCCGAATTTGCTAAGGCGGCTCTTGAGATTGGCGATCCTTTAGTAGCCGGGATGGATCTGGAGCAGGCCACCTTGAAGATGGCAGAACCAGCCGTTTTTGGCGTGATGGCCACTCGACTTGGTCATGCCGACATGGTTGTAGGTGGTGCTACCCATGAACCCAGAGATTTTATTAGGCCGGCATTGCGCCTTTTGGCTAATCGTGATGTGCTGTGTGAGGCCGGTGTCTTTGTCTTGCCAGACAAAACATCAGAGCAGATGTTTCCCCATAATATCGCTGTGTTTGGTGATGTTGCCGTCAATGCGTCGATGACCCCTGAAACGCTGGCAGAGGTGGCTGTTGGCACCTGTTGCATAGCCAGAGATGTGATTCCTGAGCATATTCTTCCACGAATTCATGGTGCTATCGTTTCATACTCCAATCGTGGTTCTGACGATGGCCCGTCACCGGAGTTGGTCCGCGAGGCCATGAAACTCGTGCCTGAGCGTCTAGCGCAGCGAGTGGCCAAGCAGCCTCGCTATGGGACAATCGACATCACAGGTGAAATCAAGGTCAGCGTGGCATTGTCAAGCAGATCTGCCGCCTATTACAGCAATGGAGACCCTGACGATCCCAATGACCCTGCATCAGTAATCATTTGCCCAAACTTGGACATGGGCAACCTTATGTACCACCTTCATGGTGTTTGGTACCCGGATGCCAAAAAATTCGCCGTCCTTTTTGGTGTTGCCAGCCGAGTCGTTGATTTAGCGATGGACACCAATACCGAAGACATCAGACTGGCCGTGAAGGCCACTACCTTGCGTTTGTTATCAATGGGTTGGGAAAAGACGCCTTTGGACACCTTTTTCCCGTTGCACAAGATTTTGGCCATAAACCCAGGCTCTACTTCAACCAAGATCGCTGTCTATGAAAACGACGTAGAACTGTTTACCAAAGAGATTCAACATAGTGCCTCCGAAATCGCCCCCTTTGAAGGCCAACCGATCACCAGTCAGTTTCGCTTTCGCAAGGATGCCGTCTTGGCTGCCTTGGCCGAGCGTGGGCTTGAGCCAGGTGATATGTCTGCAATAGCCGCTAGGGGCGGGCTGATTTATCCTATCCCTCATGGAACTTACTGGATAGACGAGTTGATGCTGGCTGACCTTAAGGCCTGCGTCATGGGCCAGCATGCCTCAAACCTAGGTGCGCTTATTGCAGCCGAATTGGTCCACAATTCAAACATTCCGGCCTTCATAGTTGACCCGGTGACTGTTGATGAAGTGTTAGAAAGGGTCAGAATTACAGGCGTTAAAAGAATTCGGCGCCGCGTGATTAGTCACGCCTTGAACCAGATTGCAACGGCTCATCGATTTGCAGCTGACAATGAAACTTTTTATGACCAGATAAACGTGGTCGTAGCTCACATGGGTGGAGGCATATCCGTTGGGGCGCATAAACGAGGCCACTACATAGATGTCAACGATGCCCTAGATGGTGAAGGACCTTTTTCGCCGCAACGTTCTGGCTCTTTACCAGTTGGTCAGCTCATAGATTTGTGCTTTTCTGGGCAGCTTTCCGAGGCCGAGATTCGCAAGTTAAATCTTGGTCGTGGCGGTTTGATCGACCTGTTGGGAACTACCGACCTGCGGGAAGTCGAAGACAGGATCAGTAAAGGCGATCAGTGGGCAAAAGATGTCTTTGAGGCCATGTGTTATCAGATTTCAAAGGCCATCACGGCTTTGTTGCCAGCATTTGATGGCGAACCAATCGACAAAGTGCTTTTGACTGGTGGCATGGCAAGATCCCAGGCGTTGGTTGATAGCATTACCAAGCTGGTGTCTGCGCTTGGGTGTGGTGTGGCTGTCTATCCAGGTGAAAACGAAATGATCGCCTTGGTAAAGGGAGCCTTGAGGGTTTTGAACAAAAGAGAACAAGCCAGGGATTACGCAAGTTTACGTCCCTGAGTCTGTGGCCTCAGATGCGCTCTAGGACGGCTTGAAGACGCTGTCCAACTTCTTTGGCCAGTGGTTCCATCGACGGGTTGTTGACCGCTTTAAACAGCTTTGCGGGATTTGCCAGCGATACGGCCAGCTTGCTCATGAGGATTCCTCGTAAAAGTCGAATCTGACAATGATTATCAATCCCGCTTTGTCAAGTCCGGTTCGCCGCGCTTAGCTAGTCACTGTGGCGGCCAAAATCGGCACCAAATTAGCGCCAAAACCTAGCGGTGATTTGGCGGAAATTGGCATCATGGGTTGGTGGCGATCTTAGGGCACATTACAGTTCAGCAGGTCGGCCAGAATTTCTGCAAAATGATTGGGTTCCTCAAGGCAGGACAAGTGGCCGGCACCTGGGATTTCGTGAAAGGACGCACCTGGGATTGTAGCGGCCAATTCCGCCATTTCCCTTGGTGGGCTCAATACATCCTCAAGGCCACAAACTACGCTGACTGGCATCGTCAGTTTGCTGGCGACGTCAGATGAATCTGGTCGATCTCTCATCGCCAAAAGCGCTTGTTCCACGCCTGCAGGATTGGCGTCAAGAATCATCGTCCTTACAAAGTCAACAACCGACGGCTTGTTAGCTATTGTCTGCGCCGCCAACAGTCCAGGGATTTGGGCCTCTGGCATCCAGTCAATTCCTTCTTCCCTTATCTTGGCCGCTGTGGCAGTGCGTCTGAGTTTGCCTTCCGGGGTATCTGCAGCCGCCCTAGTATCCGCCAGCAAAACACCCAAAAACCGTTTTGGGGCGACTGCAAGAAGCCTAAACGCCAAATAACCACCCATGGAAAGCCCCACCAAGAAAGTGCGTTTAATGCCGCGCTGATCCATTTGATCAAGCAGCCAACTGGCCCAGTCATCAAGGCTGAGTTGTGTGACTGGCGTGTTGCCAAATCCAGGTAGATTCGGGGCGAAGGTATTCCAGCCACTTGGTAAAAGGCGAATCTGCTCTTGCCACATGGCTGAATTAAAGGGAAAAGCATGTAAAAACACGATGTTTTTATCAGACATGAAAGTTCGCCTCCCAACATTTATGGACAGTGCCCGCCGTCGTCGTAAGGAAAACCCAGACCAGTGTTGATTGACTGGTCAATTATCGTTTTGTAGTCTGGGTTTTTGCAAACCAATCCATCTAAAAAGTCAACCAAATCTACGCCTTGATGGCCTCGATCCCACTTTAACATTCGCTTGGATACCAGATTTTCGACCATTGTTTTTGCAGCCGCTTGATCAGGCGATTTTGTCGAAGCAAGGGCGAACCACAGCTCCCACAAGGCTTTAGTCACAAATCGTTCGTCAAGCGGTTGCAGAAGTCCTTTCGTAGGATCTGGTACCACAATGGAGGTTTTGATCTTGGAATCATTGTCGTAGCTTACCAAAACACTATTAAATTCCAGGGGTGCCCAAAGAATGGGGTCGACCTCTTGGAAAAACATACTGTTCATCGAGATGCCAAAAAAGCTGGCCCAGCCTTCAGACCAGGCAAATGGTGGGTCCAAGAGCTGCCCAGCCCAGTGATTTCCCATCCCAAAAGTGGCCGTTGTGTGATTTCGCAAGA
>DUVQ01000185.1 GCA_012840965.1 Oligoflexales bacterium
CCTTGCCTTTGCATCTGAAGCACAGTTATGGCCTCGTGTTGATTTGGTTCAACAACTAAAGTTCCCTCGGGTTTTACCCCATAGTGGCTCAAAAAATCCGCAAGGTTGGTCGGCCACGCCTGGCGATGAGTTTTGTCCGCCACAAGGGCATCTGCACCAAGGCTAGTATCGGAGGTCCTTAAGTTAAACACCGCGATATCCCAAGTGTCCAAAAACACCAGCACAGAACGACCAGACAGCAAAAACTGGTCGATCATGTACATGTCGCGCTCGCTCATGGGACGTCTGGCACCAAAAACCACAAGGACAGCCACATCATCTGGCACCGGTTGGCCAGCATCCACTCGTTTAAGCCTGATTTCACGCCTTTCAAACAGGCTACGCCTAAGCTGTTCATTCATTTGATTAATCTGCTGCTCGATCTGTGCGGCAACCTGAGCAAACTGGGTAATCATCGGATTTGTTTGCCCTAAAATCTGCAGCAACTCAGGTTGAATCAACGGTTTCGAGTCTGCAAACGGGCAAAACTCCAGATGCCCACACAAAAAGCCGATGGTCTTGCGCCCTGGAGAATCCTTGATTGCAGTTGCATCACCTTCAACCAGTTCCCCAATTTGAACCATGCGCTCGGCCAGCATCTGCACCGTTTGTTCATTGGTGTCGGCAGCATTCACCAAGTGGGCCATGTGATCTATGGCCTCGACGTAGGCAGTCGCGCTTTCAACCATCTGTTCAACCAACTCATTGTCCCTGGCCAGCGGTTTTGCCAAGGCCAACTGGGCGGCGACGCCATCACAGGTAGCCTTGAAGTCCTGGATGTTTTCGCGAATGGTTGATAGCAACCCACTACCTACCAACGCGGACAGGTCTGCCTTTGCATCCTGCCCCTTTTGATAGGCAATAATCTTGTGATTACAAGCAGTAACAGCCTTTGACATCTCAAAGGCTATCCCAAGTTCTGCTTCCATACCGCCTGATAACTCGGCCTTTTCTTTCAAGCGGGTCAGCCGTTTTGTAATCTCAAACTCTAGGGTTTCCGGATTCAACGCCAAAGGCAAAACCTCTATGTGGTCTTTGTACTGGAACGTCGCGCCCAAGGCGTATCTGCGAAACTCAAGACGCCCACCTTCAAACTCGGCTTCCTTACCTGTAAAAAGCTCTAGCTTCGCCTCGGCAGCCTTGTCTTCCAAGGACATCCCACTGCTAGCGGTCACCCTAGTCACAGTTAATCTGCCACCAGACCTGGATTCATACTCAAAAAGGCGGTCCAAAAACTCGCGAGCAACACCCCTAATGTCCTGCTTACGACCATAAGGCCCTGAAATGCTGTTTGGCATGTCTGACGACACAAAAACCCGCACCTCGACCCCATCCAAAGCCCTGGCAGCATCTTTACTGACCTGAGACAGGCTGTATCGCTTTGAATCAGTCAGGTCCAATCTGGCAGGTATCCACTGGACCAAGATATTGGCCAGCACCAAGATACCAATGGACAAACCAAGGGCAAATAAAGCGTTTCGTTTTATAGTACGACGTGTTGCCATATCATGCCCCCTTCCATTTTCTTGATTCCAAGGACCAAGTCGTCAGCATGACGGCTCCAATTATGATGGAAACAAAAAACACGATGTCCCTTAGGTCTAATACCCCACGCGCTATCGATTTGAAGTGATAGTTAAACGACAAAACCTCGAAGGCAGGAATGGCTTTAAGACCAAGGGCTTCTGGAACCAAGTCGATAAAAGTAAACGTGGCGCTAATTACGATGGCCAGCAAAAAGGCCACGACTTGGCTTGAAGTCCAGGAAGAGGCCAGCAGCCCCAGCGCCAAATAGGTAGTCCCAACCAACAAGACCCCAAGATAGCCACCAACAAGGGGCCCCACATCTGGGTGCCCTAAGATACTAACAAGCAAGGGATATCCCAGCGTCAAAACAAGAGCGACCAGCAAAAACCCAACTGCGCCAAAAAGCTTACCAAGCACAACCTCAGACTCGGTAACCGGCATCGTCAACAAAAGCTCAAGGGTGCCAAGCTTGCGCTCCTCGGCCAGCAGCCTCATGGAAATCGCTGGCAGCAAAATCGCGAACAAGAACATCATCCATTCAAACAGCGGCCTTAAATCCGCCACACGGGCATCAAAAAAGGCGGGTTTGGCAATTAAAAACGGCACTTCAAAAAAGAAGGTGATGCCAAGCAAAGCTAAAAACAGGGCTATGGCGATGTAGGCGGTCGCCGAGCCGAAATATGCGAAAAACTCGCGCCTAGCTATTACCAGAATGTTTCGCATTTATTGCTCCTTAAGTAAGCGTCAGGCGCTGGAAAATGGTCTCAAGATCCTGACGTTCGTGGTGCAGTTCAAGTAAAGTCCAACCGTTTTGAACGGCCAAATTAAAGATATCAGCCCGCAGATCAACATCCGCAGCCCCGAAAAGGCGCCAATCAGTTGCCGCCTGGTCCTGATTTTCCAGCCTTACAACATCGGTCACCCCTTCAAGGCCCATCAAGGTGTCCTTAACCGACTCACCAGCACCTTGGATAGAAATCTTAAAGGTGTTGCTTCCACCATGTTGTTCCTGGATTTCAGCAGGAGAACCATCTGCAATCAGACGCCCCTTGTGCACAATCAAAATCCTATTGCATGTAGCAGTAACTTCGTGAAGATTATGGGTCGAAAGGATTACAGTTCGATCCTTACCTACTTCCTTGATCAGCTCTCGGATTTCGATGATCTGGTTTGGATCAAGGCCAGATGTAGGCTCATCCAGGATCAAGATTTCTGGGTCGTGAATCATGGCTTGCGCCAAACCAACACGCTGGCGATAACCCTTGGACAAGGTGCCAATATCTTGGTTTAGCACAGATTCAATCTGGATGACCTTTGCAACGTGTTCAATGCGCTCTTTTATTTTCTCGGGCGCTATGTTTCTGAGCCGCGCCACAAAGTGCAGGTAATCTCGTGCCCTCATATCCTGGTAAAGGGGGGCATTTTCTGGCAGGTAACCGATGCGCTTTCTGACTTCCACGCCATGTTCAACGATGTCCTTGCCATCGATCAACACTTGCCCAGACGTGGCGGCGATAAATCCAGTCAAAATCTTCATGCACGTGGTTTTTCCAGCGCCGTTTGGCCCTAAAAGTCCAACTACCTGGCCACGCTCAATCAAAAAAGAGACGTCGGAAAGGGCCCTGATTGGGCCATAATCTCTGACCAGATTTTGGACTGAAATCATTGATGTCTGCGATGTCGACACGGCCAAGAACCTCCTTGAAGAACCTCCTTGAAGTTGCGAATCCAAGTTGCGAATCCAGAAGGTTTTTTCAAACTAGTTTTTGCCAAAGGTTGGCTAAAAGCAAACACTTAATCAATAAAAATATTCCAACCAGACGTTTCAAACCGGCGACGAATCATGTGCAGCAAGATGCGAGCTCCATCATAAAACGAGCGAAAACCTGAACGCCCAGCTTGCCTTGGCGCCCTAGTAACTGGAACCTCAATGACCCGTCCCCACCCAAGCACAACTGCGCAGTTCAGATCCGTCTCGATCTCATATCTGACCGCTGACAGCTTGTTGACATCAATCGCGCTTCTACGAATTGCGCGAAATCCAGCTTGGGTATCCGTTATTCTCGTTTTGTACAACAAGTTAAACATCTTAGTTAAAAAACGATTGCCCAAGTGGTGCAAGGAAGTCACCGAGCCATCAAGAAACGTCCCTAAAAAGCGCGAGCCGATCACCATGTGAACATCAGTCGTCATCGCATTTAACAACAAGGGAATCTCGGCTGGGTCATCTTGGGCATCTGCATCGATAAACATCAGGATTTCACCAGTTGCCTTTTCAATTCCAGCCCTTAGCGCGACCCCTTTACCTTGGTTGGGACTTAGGTTCACCACCGTTGCTCCGTGTTGTTTTGCGATCTCGGCGGTGTTATCTGTAGAACCATCATCGACTACAATCACTTCCAGCAATCCAGGCGTGTGCTTTTTGATACCCTCAAGCACGCTTGCGATGGTTTTGGCCTCGTTATAAGCCGCAACTATGAATGAAACGCTGCCTGGACCACGTCGTTTTGTTGTATTTTTTGGCTTCACCTAGGTCGATCCAAAGTTTAATCCGCAGGAAAACTATCAAGACTAGGCCTAAGATGTCAACGCCGAGGCGATAGTTACCGCAGTAACTGAGGATGCACCACACTCAAAAAGGATGTCTGCACAAACTGTAAGTGTCGCACCACTGGTAACCACGTCATCGACCAACAAAATCTTTGCGCCCTTTGGAAACGGTTGGCCTTTGAAAAAGCTGATAGAAGCCCTTTCCCAACGCTCAGCCAAGCTTAAATCGCGTTGGCTTTTGTTGGTTTTTTTGTGATAGATGGCCCTAGGCAAAATTGATGTATGCAGAACCAAGCTGATTTCTTTTGCCAATAAAAACGCCTGATTATAGCCACGCTTTAGTTGGCGACCTGGCGAAGCTGGAACTGCCACTATGAAATCGAATGGGCCATATTTTGCAGATACTACAGCCATAAGCCTGCCCATGTCCTTTGCAAGCCAAAAGGCGCGCCCATATTTCAGTTTCAAGATCAACGCTGGGATCAGGCCCTGATAAGCAAAGACCGACGTGACATTCATGGCTGGCTTGGACCCACAAGCGCTAGGCCTAGCCAATTGCGAAGACACATCAAAGGTTGCCTCCAATGGAAAAACTGCCTTGGAGCACTCAGGACAAAGAGGCAGGGCCAATCCTTCCAAAACTAAGATGGCCCCACAACTGGCGCACCTTCTGGGTATGATGGCTTTTGTAACCAGATCAACTATTTGAACAACGAAACTTTTTAGTTTTATTAAAGGCTTACCAAAATCGCCCTTCAGAAATCGTACGATTCGTCCCGGGCGAAATCTAAAACCCATTGGGGCTCTTGCACTTTTACCAACGGTGCGTCTGCCCAAAGGCGATCCAAGTCGTAGTATTCCCGAGCATCTCTTGTGAAGATATGAACAATAACGCTGCCATAGTCCAGCAAAATCCAGGTCCCAGATTGGCGCCCCTCCACCCCTATCGGGATGGCTCCTGCCGCTTTCATCTCGGCTTGAATCGAGTCGGCTATCGAGGCCACCTGGCGTTCTGAGCGCCCGCTTAAGACAACAAACAAGTCGGTGTAATCGATAAGCTTGCGCACGTCGTAGATCTTGGTCTGATAAGCATTGCGATCCCACGCCACTTTGACTATTTCTAGGGCTAACACTTTGGAATCTTGTAATGATTCTGGCAAAACCGGTTTTTGACGCTTCCCGATTTTCTTGAGCTGTTCTTCCATTTAAGTCCTTCGCAAGAATCAACTTTCAAGCTCGATTTTGGAGAAGCCGAGCCGCGGCTAGTTTAGCATAAGCAGTCTAAAGCCGCAGCCACTGCCAACATATCGACAAAGCAGCCTGATTTGTTTCTGGGTTAAAGAAGGAAACTAGTTGGCGCTAACACTATAGTCAGCAGATTGGTTACAAAAAGCAGGGTAAACCTCTCCTTCTTGGCCACCCGTCTTTGGAAAGTCTAAGACGCAGACGTAGTCTTCCCTGCAAAAAGCAAAGGCACCGCACCGCTGCATGCAGTATCGTTCTTGGCCGCCAAAATCAACGCACACCGCTTCCGCAGGACACTCATAACGGTCACATGCTCTCTGGGTACAGTAACCGCCGGGCTGGGACTTGTCGCACAGCCTACCAACGCCACAGTCCGAATTGTTGGAGCAGGAATCTCCAATCTGCGAGGCACAGGAGACAAAGAACAACACCACAAGGGTCAACAGTAACTTCGTAATATCAGAAAGCTTTTTCATAAACCTTTTTCAATATCTAAGATGCCCTAGCCCCCGCTATCCTCACTATCTTTAGAAGCCCACACATCTCCATAGGATTCCTTGGGCTTAGACACAGCCGGATTCTGACCTGGGGCAGTTCCCAAAACAATGTCACGGATCCCACCAAGCTTAGCTTCTAGGGCTGCAATTTGTTCAGTCGCCTCTTTATGCCAAGCCTCCAAACCGGCCAATTCACGCTTTACCCTGATCAGCTCACCAATCTGTGCTGCCTGGGCCTGATTGGCTGCATCCAACTCGTTGATCTTGTTTTGAAGCTTGGCATTTTCAGCTTCCAACAGGGCAACTTTATTTTCAAAGCCAGCAGAACGGGAAATAATTGCCTGAAGCTCGTTTATTTCAGCGGCCTTAGCCTTTTTTAGTTCCTCAAGCGAAACTGCTAGCGCCTCTTTAGCTTTGGAAAGTTCAGCAAACTCGGCGTTAAGTTTATTTACCTTAGCCTCGTGGGCATCTACAGACTCCAAAGCAGCAGCCTTTTCGGCTTCAAGCATGGCTATGCTGTCTTTGTAACCAATCTCAAGGCGTTCAAAGAAGCCGGTTGCATGCTCAAGGTCAAGCTGTGCCTGCTCAGCCTGAGCCTGATTTTTCTGGTTTGATTCCAAAAGCTCCTGGTTTTCAACCTGAATTTTCTGGTTTTGTGACTGCAGTTCCTGGATGCGCGACTCGTATGCCTGGTCTTGTGACTGCAATTCTTGGATGCGTGACTCGTATGCCTGGTTTTGTGACTGCAGTTCCTGAATGCGCGACTCGTATGCTTGGCTTTGTGACTGCAGTTCCTGGATGCGCGACTCGTATGCCTGGCTTGATGTCTGATATTCGCTCAATTCAGCTTGAGCCTGGTCTGCCCGAGCGTTTACCGCTTCCAAAGATTGTTCTAGGCCTTCAGCCGATGCCAAACGCGCCTTCAAGGCCTCATTTTCATCTTCTAGCTTGGCAAGCCGACCTTCAAAAGCCTTTGGAATAGTCGCAAGTTCCTCCGACAACGAGGAATTTCTTAACTTGAGGGCCCTAATTTCCTCTTTTAGCTCCCCAATCTCTGCCAAGTGCAACTCAATTTCCTGCGATACAACCGCGGCATGGTCATAAAGGCCGCTGACAGGCGTGTCGTCATCTAGGTCAAAGTCTGAAATCTCCACTTCTGGAAGTTCAGGAGCCAAATCCGACGGTTCAGGTGCCAAATCCGGCGGAGCAGGTGCTAGATCTGGCGGTTCAGGTGCCAAATCCGGTGGAACTATCTCTTCCTGAATAACATCAACAACTTCCAACTCTATAACTTGGTCATCCGCATCTTGGATTGCCTCATCAGATATCTCAGGTGGTAGATCTGAAACAGGCACCAATCGTCCAAGTGCCTGCTCGATCAAACCATCCGAAAACGGCTTCATCACGTATTCATCAGCTTTAGTAGGCAGCATCTTGTGCCTATCCAAAATCTTTTGCGTAGCCTTGGCAGTAGTCAAAATCAAAGGGACTTCCCCCAAGACAGGGTCCTTACGAAATCTGTGGCTGACATTAAATCCATTGCGAATATCAGCACAAAGCACAATGGCTGCTAAAGGAACTGCCTTTTCCCCCTCCTCAAAGGAGTCAACTATAACCGGCTCATACCCCTGGTTATGACAGAGCTGCGACAGGTATTCCCGATCACCAGCATCGTCCTCCAGGATGAGGATTCTTGGACGCGTACTACTCACCTAAGCCTCCAACTTTTAAGCGGCTAATTCGTACTCTTAGACTTGGCCCCAATCATCGCCCCGATGACCAAGTAGCCAACACCTGAAAGCAGATGAGCCTGAGGAAAAGCCCTGAGGACAGCAAGAACAAGAAGCACAAGCATAAGTACCAGTGAAACAACCAGCTTCCCCTTGTTCTTTGGGAACCTCAACTTTGGGATTCTAACGTTACTAAGCATTAAAGCGGCCAGCGCCAAAGCCACCGAGGGTAGCACCAAGGCCAGGTTGATCTTTACACCAAGGTCAAAGGTCGGTTGTAACGCACCTTCAGCCAACCCCAGATCGATAAACGTCAGGTACAATGCGGCATAAAGCCCAGCGGCAAAGGTGGTGGCAACGCCTCTAAAAAATTCGGTATCTTCAGAGTCAATGACGTTAAATCTGGCCAGACGCAAGGCCGCCGCCACTGGAAAAGAAACTGCAGCAAAGCCGGCCCATACCAAAATCGTGGTTGATGGGTCAATCGACTGGATCACAAACCAAGTCAAGGCGCCAGGGGCAATCCCAAATGCAGCAAAGTCCGACAAGGAATCCATCTGCATCCCGAATTCGCTGCCGGCCTTTAATAAACGAGCCAAACTTCCGTCCGCTTTATCCAAGATAGCGGAATACATAATCAGCCAAGCAGCCCACTCAAAGTAGCCCCGACTTGATAAAACAATAGACACCAAACCTAAGACCATGCTGGTTAGGGTAACAATACAGGGCAAAGCTACTTTTATAGACGACCGCTCCATCGTCGGTATCATATGTTTGACTCCCTCCGATAGTCAACAAAAATGGGCTCTTAAAAAATCACCCAATACTAGCCATTTTAAGGGCTTCAACGGTACTTTTTGGGTTTGCCTTGCCAGTTCCAGCCAGATCAAAGGCTGGCCCATGGTCTGGGGAAACTCTAATCCGCGGCAGGCCCAAGGTGATATTAACCGCATCAAAAAAATGTACCAGCTTTAGGGGGCCCAACCCTTGGTCGTGATACATCGCAACAACTGCGTCAAAATCGCCACTTACAGCTCTAAAAAAGGCAGTGTCAGCAGGCAGCGGGCCAACAGCATCATATCCAGCGGCCTTAAGCCTTAAAACTGCAGGCTCAATGATTTTTGCCTCCTCGTCACCAAAACGACCGCCATCACCTGCATGAGGATTCAATCCAAGAACTGCAATCCTGGCCTTTTTTGAACCAAGAAATTGGGCGGTCAGTTCACCAGCATCATATACCATGTTTTCCGTCAGCTGGCCTGCCAAATCCTTTATTGCCACATGGGTTGTCGCCAACGTCACCTTCAAGGTTGGCCCCGCTAGCATCATGGCGAACCGGCTTACCCCGCACACAGATGCCACATATTCGGTCTGACCAGGAAAATCCATGTCAGCCAACGCTAACTTGGAGATGGGGCCAGTCATCAACGACCTGATAGCCCCAGATGCCAAATCTGCGGCACCCTTTGCCAGCGCTGACACCGAGGCCACCCCAGATACCTTGCTGTACTGGCCAATCACTATCGGGTCGTCACTGGTGCCAATTGGCTCAACACTTGGGTGTCGTGCCGCTATGTCCTCAACCACATGCCTTGGGCCATAAAGCCTGACTGGGCCGGTTTTCACAAGCCCAAAAGCATGGTCAATCAGCTCAGGCCCAACCCCCGCCGGGTCTCCAATAGTCACTCCAACGGGCTTAATCATTTACTGTTCTCCTGCTCGGTACACGGTGCGGTTCTCCTGCTCTGTACACAGGGGTTCGTTTGGCAAAAAATGGTAGACCTGCTGGCCTTCACCCGTTGTGATGGCAAGCCCAGGTTCTATCATGCCTAGGCCAGCTACATCCTGGGCCAAGTCAGTTTGGTTGGACACCACAGTCCACCCGGAATCACCCCCAAAACTGATAGTCCCCATCATCACCCCGTCGCGAACCCGACTGACGGTAATCTCAGGCTTATCAAGCGGGGCCAATATAGTCAAAAAACCGGCCAGATTATCCATGTCTGCCGACAACATCAGCTGCGTGTGATACCCCCAGGCACCATGTCGCAAAGCATACTCCTGCAGCCTAGAGTCTATGGATAACTGTCCCTGACTAGAAACGGTGCGCACAGTCATCTTTGCCTGGCCTCTGAAGAATTCCACGCCATCATCCTGGAATTCAATGCCAGATTCAGGCACATCACCGCCAGCCATCGTGTTTAACAGCATGGTGTAGTTATGAGGAGTCTCGGAATTCATCCGATCTTCTACAATAAAAACTTGGTGTTTCGTTTCTGGATCTTGCAGGCGCACAATACGACGTTGAAGGTCGGTCTTTTCATAACGAGTGGCCACAGACACGGTCGTAGTTGGCCCATCGTGTGTCATGTTGGACAAAAAAGCATCCGTCCCGACATCAAGCCCTTGTAAAGCCAGCCCAGAGAACGGAGCCCCTTTACCATCAACTAAAATCGTGTTGTGGTCTTCAGGACTATGCACCTTGTGACGATTTTCCCAGTCGATGTATCCAGGATCCCCTATCAGCTCTTGACCATCGGCCCAAAGCAAAAATGACAGCTCATCAGGATGTTCGTGACCAAGGCCGTTTACACGCATTTTCCCGTGCTCGCCCTGCAGGGTTAAAAAAGTCGCGTCGGCATCCCACGAGGACCTCATGATTGCAAAACCGGCCTCACATGCGGTTCCCTCAAGCTTTATCCCTGGGTCATCTGGTGGCGCCTCACCATTGTAAAGTGCCAAGGAGATGGCATCCATCTTGTCAGCAAACAGCGCAACGCTAGGTTTAAGCCACTGCCACAGATAGGCTGGATCATCGAAAAGCCAAGCCAGCACGGCTCCATGAAGCGGGCTTGGATTGGCGTCATCGGTGGCGTTCATAAATCCATCTGGCCTAGTGGACCAAAGCGCTCGTTTATAAACCGCCTTTGGCACAACTTGGTCCGGGATATCTGGAAGCGTCACGATTTTGCCTGCCTTACTGTATCCGTTTTGCAGCAACGGGTCCGAGTAATAGGGAAGCTGCCGCCCTTGCGCCCATCGATGGTAGGCCACGTAGAAAGGCAGATAACTGTTCGAACCGTATGCAAGATAATCCCACCCCTCGGCATAACCGCCATCTGCGTTGCCCTGAAATTCGCTAAACATGAAATCAAGACCAGTCATCGCCTCGTGAAGGTCAGGTGCAGCAGTCGGACGGTCGTTTAGGGACATCGCGCAAAGGCCGACGGCGCCAAAATACTTCATAAGATGATTGTTTTGGGCAAAAAGCAGCATTATCAATAGGTTACCTTCACGACACATGTATCGATAATCCTCAATGCGCTGGGTCAAACGCTCTTTTGCCGCACCAAGCTCTTGAGGGTCAGCCAAAGGGTTTGAAGCCAGCCAATCCCACGCCGAGCACATGGATACTAAAGCCTCGCCCTCATGAAGGTTGTAGTTGGAGTCGTATGCCATGTTATGAGGCGATGGGTAGGGCGCGGCTAGGCCGGCCAACGCTTTTTGGGTAAGTTCTTGATCCTCCAGCACAAGTCCCGCAAAGGCGGCAGCTTCAATAATGGCACCCTGAGTCGAAGAAACTGGCCCAGAAAACGTGTCATCCGGATGCATTGGAAGCGCCCGGGCAGCGCGATTTCTTATGCGCTGGGCCAACGTCTTGTGGGGACCATCAGAAGCGTTCATCTTTTCAGCCAAACTGGGCAGATCGGCTGTATCAAAAAACAGCCTTGGGTGAATTTGCGCAAGATGCGGCTCCCACTCGGCGAGGTCCTTGGGGTCAAAGGGGTCTTTTGGCTCTTCGGTTTCTGGGACAGGGTCAGGGGTGGTCAGCTCGTCAAGCGCTAGATTGTCGCTTGCGTCGATGTCTTGGGCGGTATCGTCGGCTAGGTCTCCAATCAGGTCTTCAAAGGTTGTATCACCAGCATTGTCCAGTTCAGCTACATCTGACTGCTGGGAATCTTTGGCGATGTTATCCCCTGTGACATCCGGCTGATTGGATGACGCAGTACAGGCCAACAAGAAGCAGAGTGACAGTAAGGCGGTTTTAATCCTGAGTTTCATAAAAGCCTCCCTAGCTCAGCCGGTATTGTATCCAAAAAATCAACGAATAATCTTCCAAAATCCGGACTTGTTATTGCCCACTCTCTCAATGAACTCTTTCTTGACAAGGGAAGCCATAGCTCGCGAAATAGTCCTCCTAGACACGCCAATTTCTGACGCCAGTTGACTGTAGGTGATCTCAGGATTTTTGATCAACTCCAAGATTGCCAATCGTTCCGTGTCAGACAAACTCGAACGAACTCCCACGCCATCGGTGCCATGATCGGTGCCATTCTTTGGCACCGATGCCAACACATTCGGATTGAAAGGTATCGTCACATTTATGAGTGTCTGGTGAATATCAAAGGCCTCTCGTCCGTATTTTTTAACAATCATCGGTATTCCATGACCAGTGTGTTCAACTATTCCAAGGTTCAAAAAGATCCTCATTAGTACCGCGTTTCGAGGACGACTAACTCCACTGTAGAACTCTTCTTTAGTCATTCCCTGTAAAATTCCACCGTGCGATGTAAACACAACACGGTCTGAATAAAACGACACTTGTGGCTCTGTGATTGTCCAGTCGTTGTGCACCAGCATGTTGACTAGTGCTTCATTTGCACAGTCCATGTCGTAAAGATACTCATCGATCCTGGGGCGAACGGTGGTGTCGGTCTTGCATATGTTTTCAGCAATCAACCTGTCCTTCATCTTTTGATATCCAAGCAACAGGCTCTGCCCACCATAGTCACTTCTTTGAGAAATCGAGGTTTTGTCTGTGCCTGCGAACTTTACAAAGATTAAAGGCACCATGTTTCGATCTGCCAAAACTTCCGCAAGCAGATTGTACGTGCCATCACTTCTCCTAAGATTAAATGACGCCTCAAATGCACTTTCGTTGACATGAAAGCCCCGACTAGTCAGCAGAATCTTCATCATATCGAACGACAAGGGTGCGTACTTTGAGGGCGCAATCAACATATAATCTTCATTGATGAACTGAGATCTGTAGCGAAATTGTATCTCTTCCAAGGACATTTCCTTACAAGTTGACCCTATTCGTACAAGACAACCTTTTGAAGAAAACCCAAATTTCTTAAGGCAATAAATAGGCCTAATCCCTTTTCTAACCCTCACAGCTACAATCGGCAGACCATCCTCCAACATTATTTCGGTTGTAATTTCCCCTCTCGGACTGGGTTCGATTTGGTTAGTTATGCAATCTGAAATGTTCTGCAACACACTGTCTAAGTTATTAACACCGATTACAGTGCCGTCGTTTTGAATTCCAATGTAAATGACGCCGCCCTCAGTGTTTAAAAAAGAAACAACAGCACGCACAAAAGTGTCAGTATATTTGGCTTTTAATTCGACAGTTTCGGACTCAATGTATCGGCTCATTGCCCCCACCTCCTTTCAACAAGGGTTATAACTGATCGGTGCCATTTTTTCAAGATCGGTGCCATGATCGGTGCCATGCGGCGGGGACAGGGGCAGGGACAGGGGCAGGAGGCGGGAGAGGCAGGGGACAGGAGGCGGGAGCTGGAGGCAGGAGGCGGGAGCTGGAGGCAGGAGGCGGGAGCTGGAGGCGGGAGGCGGGAGCAGGAGGCAGGGGGCATTCGTTTGGTGTTGTTTTCGGCGAAACTCAAGAAAGGGTTTGACTTTAGTTGCAAGATCGGTTACAAAGTTCGCCCTGTGCTTTGGAAGGACGAGGTCACGGACAATGCGTACCCGCAGTTTTGCGACACAAGAGATTGACAAACAATGGTTTGTGGTTGACGTTGAAGGCGTCCCCCTGGGACGCGCAGCAGCCCGCATAGCAATGGTTTTACGAGGCAAGCATAAGCCACAGTACACCCCACACGCCGACACTGGCGACTATGTGGTCGTGGTTAACGCTGATAAGGCCACTTTAACCGGCTTGAAGGCTGAACGTGAATCATGGCGTTGGCACACTGGCTATGTGGGACACCTCAGATCCAGGACCCTTGGGCACATGATGGCATCCAAGCCTGAATTCATGATGCGCAAGGCAATAAAGGGCATGCTGCCCAGAGGTCCCCTTGGCCGAAAAATGCTGACTAAGCTGAAGGTTTATTCTGGCAGTGAGCATCCCCACGATGCCCAACAGCCTAAGGCCCTTGACCTGTCGAAAGTTTGAGAGAGGACATGATGTCTAATTTGAATGATGCCACCCGAGCTACAGGTCGCCGGAAAGAGGCCACCGCTCGTGTGTTCCTGATCCCAGGAACTGGAAAAATCACCATCAACGGCCGCGAAGTCGAAAACTACTTCTGCCGTGCAAACCTAGTCACGCTGGTGCGTCAGCCTTTCGAAGTGCTCGGAAACGCTGCCGATTTCGACGTTGTCGCTACAGTGCGTGGTGGTGGTGAAACTGGCCAAGCCGGAGCTTTGCGCCACGGAATCGCTAGGGCCCTAGCAGATCACAACCCTGAAGAATGGCGTGTACCAGTCAAGAAGGCCGGCTTTTTAACCAGAGACGCCAGGACCAAGGAACGTAAGAAATACGGTCAGCCTGGTGCCCGTAAGCACTTCCAGTACAGCAAGCGCTAAAAACCACAACCCTTCATACTGTTTACCAATCGATTTTTGCAACCTACCAGAATATTGTTTGTAATGTCCCACATCCCCTGAAAAAATCAGCATATGTACGCTGAAATCACCCAAAATCGCCGCCGGACCAACAAAACCCACTAAATACGGGTATAATCCCGGACGGTCCTGACCAGGCTGGCGAATGTCCCAGATTGTTGTAAGGTTGCGTAACGTCCAAAAAAGCTTCAATGACCTCGAAGTACTTCGAGGCGTTGACTTGGATGTTGCAGAAGGCAGCATCACTGTCGTCATCGGCCCATCTGGAAGCGGCAAGTCGGTTCTTGTAAAACATGTCATTGGGCTGTTAAAACCAGACGCTGGCTCCATCGAAATCGACGGCGAGGACATAACCACCTTAAGTGAAAGACGAATGATAGACGTTCGCAAAAAATTCGGGATGTTGTTTCAGCAGTCAGCCCTTTTTGACTCGATGAATGTGATGGAAAACGTCATTTTCCCCTTGGTTGAACACACCAAACTGCCTAGAAAAAAGATGCGTGAGATGGCCATAAATCGCCTAGAGCAGCTTGGCTTGACCAATGTTGAAAACAAGTTTCCAGCCGAGCTATCAGGCGGTATGCGCAAAAGGGTGGGATTGGCTAGGGCGACGATTTTAAACCCCAAAATCATCATCTATGACGAACCAATGACAGGACTCGACCCGATAATGTGTGAAAACGTTGAAGACATGATTCAGACGGCCCAACGAACGCTGGGAGTAACCTCGCTGGTTGTCAGCCATGATATGGCCTCCACCTTTAGAATGGCTGATAAAATAGCGATGCTGTTTAAAGGGAAAATCCACGTAGTTGGCACTTCCCAAGAGGTTTCAGCCAGTAATGATGAAATGGTGCGAAAATACATATATCTGTCGGGTACAGGGCCGCTTCACCTGGAGGCAAACGGATGAGCAATCTTAGGGCACCTTTGCTAGTTGGCCTTGTAGGTGTCGCAGCGGTAGTGACCTTGTTTTTGCTGTTTGGCACCGTGCGCAAAGACGTCGTTAGTGAGGGCAAAGGCTACCGCGTTTACGCAGATTTCGAGGATGTGGCGGGGTTGGCCAAAAGTTCAAGGGTCACCATTTCCGGAGTTCCGGTGGGAACCATGGACAACATCGAGCTTATAACCCTTCCTGACGGCTCATCCAAGGCTCGTGTCTGGCTTCGGATGAAAGACGACGTGAAACTGTCCGCCGGTACCCTTGGCCCCGATGAAAACTTGGTCAATGCAGCCACCATCACGCGACGCTCGGCCACGATGCTGGGCGACTACTATCTGGAAATCTCCCCCGGGGTCGGAGAAGTGCATCTTAAAGACGGCGACGCCATTCCCAACGTAGTCGGAGAATCAGGCTTGATGGCCATAGCCAAAAAGCTTGAAGGCGCAACTGATATCTTTCCAAAAATCCAACAAATTGCTGATGAAGTCCAGATTATCACCTCAAGCCTGTCTAACGTCTTAGGCGGCGTTGAAGGGGAACAAAGGATTCGCGATGTAGTCGATGACGTGGTCCGTTCAGCGGACGACATATCCAAGGCAACCGCAGACATTCGAGCTTTCGTAGGCCATGAATTAGGCACCGAAGGTAAGCCTGGACGCTTTGGGAACATTGTTGCCAACCTGGAAAGCTTTAGTGCGGATGCATCGAGATTTTCCAACAGATCGGTAGATGACTTAAGCCAAACAATCGCAAATATCGAAGCCATCACAGCTGATCTGCGCGATATCTTGGCTCAACCCAGTCAACAAGACGGCGATACCAAACGGATTGAGCTTGCTATGGAACGCGTTGAGGCGACCATCAGCAACCTAGAAAGGGCAAGCAAAGCGGTGGCTGAGATTACAGAAACCGTGAACAAAGGCGAGGGAACCGTCGGCAAGCTGCTAAAAGACGATCAGATCGCCAAAGACACCCAACATGTTGTGCAAGACATCGGCGACTTGGTAGGCAGCTTTTCAAGGCTGAAAACCGAGATTGGTTTTCGCAGTGAATTCAATATCTTGCAAAGAAACATCAAAAACTACCTGACGCTGCGCTTTGTTCCAGACCGCACCAAGTATTACCTGATCGAACTGGTTTGGGATCCGCGTGGAAGGACCTCGACATTTGAACGTGTAACTTACACAAACGATCCAAGGCTGCCTTCAGTGCTGACTGAACGGGTTGTGGAAACCAAGGAAGGCATCAAATTCACCCTCCAGTTGGCACGCGCCTTGTGGCTAGCAAATGACAAGGTGACCTTGACAGGTCGATTTGGGTTGATTGAAAGTACCGGCGCTATTGGTGGCGATCTGGGCTTCTTTAACAATTCATTCAAGATTTCAGCTGATTTGTTTGACTTTGCGGCCGACTACTATCCCAGGCTAAAGCTCTTGGCTTCTTATAACTTCCTGAATTATCTCTATATCACCGCTGGTGTTGACGATGTCATCAACAGTCGTGGCCGCGATTACTTCGTCGGTGCAGGATTTCGATTCCTGGATGCCGACTTGAAGGCTTTACTTATCACCGCGCCAACCCCATCCCTCTAGGGGCTCGGTGGGCATGTTTATTATCACAAGCGTACCCACTTCAGGCGCGGATTCAATAGTGATGGTGCCATGTAAATCATTGATAATTCCATACACCACAGACAATCCCAGCCCCGTTCCGGCCCCAACAGGCTTGGTGGTGTAAAAGGGCTCAAAAACCTTGTCCAAGTCGTCCGCACGAATCCCTTGCCCATTGTCCTGTATCCCGACGCGTAGCTGGCGTTCCTTGGCAATAAATTCGGCGTCAATGTTGATCTGGCCGCGACGCTTGATGTTGCCATGGGCTGGGTCTGTTTCGATGGCATCAACACAGTTCAGCAACAGATTTAGCAACACCTGCTGCATCTGGTCAGGCGGCGCCACAATCTGTGGAATGTCGTCGGGAAGCTGGACATCAATATCTATCATCGCCTGAGCCAACGGGCGTTTAAGCAAATCAAGCACAGCTGTCAACGTGGTACTTAAAGAACACCACTGAAGCGCCGGCTTGGACTCCCTGGCATAGTTCAGCAGGTTGGCAACCAGCTTCGATATCCTTTCAATTTGATTGTTAATGGTGGTCAAGCCCTGCACCATTGCAGGCTCGCGATCCCCAAACTGTTCAAGTAAAAGCTCTGCCCTGCCCGAAATTATGTTTAGCGGCGTCCCAATTTCATGGGCCAAACCAGCCGTCAAACGCCCAATGGCCGCGTGTTTTTCCGTCTGAATCAACTTTCGCTGAATCCGATTGGCTTCCTCAAACGACCGTTCCAAGTGACGGTACAAAAGCGTCCTTTCAAGGGCCACTCCGATCCAGTTTGACATGGCCTCCACCAGATCCCAGTGATGCTCATCCAAGGCCTGCTGCGGCCCCACCGCTACAATCAGTGCGCCAAGGTCCCTTGATTGACCACGCAGCCGCACCAGCGCCACCAAATCAAATTCCAGGTCCAAATCCTTTGGCGTTGGCTTGAACTCCACTATAGAAGCGGTCTGACGGGCCAGGCGACCTTGAATATCAAGCGCTTTGGTAATCGCAATCGCCGTGTCATCATCTATGCCTGCCCAGGCAAGGGGGCGCACCGACAGTTCTGAACCTTCATCAGAGCTGGCACTATCAGCAGCACACATAACCATAGGCACTTGGGCCAATTGACGACCAGCCTCAATAGCTGCCCAGGCGACATCATCTGGAGTCAAAGCCTTTGAAAGTTCCGCAGATAGGCTGTTTTGCACCTCAAGGCGCTTACCAGAAAGATAAGCACTATCCTTTAGCAGCCACCTTTCCCACAGATCCATAAACAGGGCCTGAAGCTCAGCGGGTGCGTAGGGTTTTTCGAGAATGCGACTGGGGCCAGCATGAAAGGCAGCCTTGGTTGGGGTGTCATCAACTGCCACCACGTCCATTTCAGGATGATTTTCCAGTAGTTTTGCTAGGCTAGCATCGCGGTTGCCGTCAATGTCGATAATCATGATGTCAAAACGCAACGTCTCTAGGATGTTCTTGGCCTCGACGAAGTCTTGAGCAAAAAAAATCTTGAAACGCGCCCCATTTAGGTTGGAGCGCAAATCCGCGGTAAGGGCCGGCCCAACCGCCAGAACATCCAAAGCCCTACGTTCTACAACAATGTTGTTCTTCTTATTGGACCCTGAAGTTTTCGTTGCCACGAAATGCTGCCTCCACGACAATTGAGACATTATGCCTCAAATATGATATATCGGGTGTGGTTTGGAGAACAGCATCCATGAAGACCGAAAACTCAAAGGGCAGCATTTTGGTCGTCGATGACGAAAAAGAAATGTGTGACCTTTTGGTAGACATGCTTACAAGCGTTGGCTACGACGTTGAGGGCGTTAACAGCAGCACTGATGCGCTGGAATTATTCAGGCATGGCGACTTCGATCTAGTCATTTCGGATCTGCGGATGCGAGACATCGACGGAATGGAACTGTTGAAAATCATTAAGGACGAGCGACCAGACGTCCCTGTAATCATAATCACGGCCTTTGGCTCGATCGACGGCGCAATCGAGGCAATGAAGGCAGGTGCTTACTATTTCGTGACCAAGCCGTTCAAGTTGCGTGAAATGGAGGCTTTAGTCGCCAAGACCTTTGAACAGCGCATGTTGGTGAAAGAAAACCTGCGGCTTCGAAAGGAAGTCCAAGAACACCACAATCGTAGGCGGATTATTGGGCGCTCAAAGGCGATTCGAGAGGTGTACAGGCTGGTTGACTTGGTGTCTGACTCATCAAGTAACGTCTTGATTTTAGGGGATTCTGGAACCGGCAAGGAGCTTGTGGCGCGAGAAGTCCATTTTGGAGGACGCCGCAGCCATGGTCCGTTTATTCCCTTGAATTGTTCTGCGATCCCAGAAGGTTTACTTGAAAGCGAGCTATTTGGCCACACTAGAGGGGCCTTTACAGGTGCGCACCAGGCCAGAAAGGGATTGTTTGTCGAGGCTTCAGGTGGCTCCTTGTTTCTTGATGAAATCGGGGATATGGGGCTGGCACTGCAGGCAAAACTGCTGCGCGTGCTGCAAGATGGGGTGGTGCGCCCGATCGGCAGCAGCAAGACCATATCAGTTGATACCAGGATCATTGCTGCGACCCACCGAGACTTAAAGGCCTTGGTAAAAAAGGGGGCATTTCGAGAAGACCTTTATTACCGCTTGAGCGTCATACCTATCAGGCTGCCTTCTTTGGCTGAACGCGTCGACGATATCCCAATGCTTGCAGACCACTTTTTGCAAAAATACGCACAAAGGACTGGCAGGCCAACAAAGCGCCTAACGGCCAAGGCCTTGGATGCGCTTCAAAAAAGGCCATGGGAAGGCAATGTTCGAGAGCTTGAAAACATCATAGAACGCCTAGTCGTTTTGACGCCCTCAGAAGTCATTGACGTAGGTGATTTACCTTGGATGTCGGTTGAAGAAACCCCAGAATGCATGTGGCCAACAGGCTCAGAACTGCTGCCCTTAAAGGAAATCGAAAGGCGCTACATCGAACACGTGCTATCAGAAAGTGGCGGCAACAAGGAAAAGGCCTCAAGAATCCTGGGAATCAACAGACGCACACTGTACAGAATCAAAGACAGATGGAAAAACGCGAAGGAAAGCTAGCAAAACTGGCTTTAAACTAGCGACTGTGAACTGATCTTGTACTGAAGAATTAATTAAGTAGCAATGTTTCCCTGTCCCTGTCCCTGTCCCCGACCCTGTCCCCGTCCCCGACCCTGTCCCCGTCCCTGTCCCTGACCCTACTCCACCATCTGCATCGGCATGCCTCCGCCAGCTGCAAACATCTGCACCGTAGCCCGCAAAGGTATATGCAGCTTGGCATTCAACACGTCCTTACCACTAGCGCCCAACAAGACTGTAAAACCTGCCTTTTCTTTATTAGGGTCCAGAGTCGCGGCAACTTGCGCCAATTCCGGTGTAATCAGCGCCACAGCCTTGATTAAAGGAGCCAAGGCCACAAATCCAGCCCCAGCCACATCAAAACCAGCTTGCGCGATGGGAGTTGCCAAAGGCTCGCCACTGTTCACAGTCCCCTTAAACAGGGTTTCGATTTCCTCAACCGGGGCCTTTCCAAAAGCGCCATATGTGAATGATTTATCGTAACCAATGGCTCCGCCGACCTTTCCACCCATAACTTGGGCGAATTGTTCAACTTGCGGGTCTTGGGCCCCCAATGGGAACTTGGAATAATCAATAGTAAATTCCAAGGCATCGATGGAACCATCACCAACCTTGCGCTCGACTATGTTGGCATTGACCCCAGTTTCAGCCAAGACTGGCTTAACACTGTCCAAGACTCCACCAAGCGATGACCAGTTGATAGACAGATTTTGCTTTACATCGGCACCAAGCTGCTCATCAATCACCGCCCCAAGTTTTGGAAAGAGCTTTGCGTACATCTCGTTTCTGGCCTGGCGGGCCTTGACCCCATCAGTTACCCCATTAATGGACACGATGCGCCAAGGAAACTCGCCGTCGTACAAAATAGACACCGCTGAATCACCGGTATTAAGCAGATTTACCTGATTCATAGTGTCTGTAAGGGCTTTTAAATCATCGCCTTCTATGGAAAGGATTGACGCCATGGTCTCGGTTCCAAATGTGGTCAACCCTGTAAACAGTTTTGGGTCAAGATTAGCGGCTGCGACCAGCCATCCGTTGTCTGGAAGATGGCGATAAACCTCAAGTTTGCGCTCCTTGGCAGACTTTACAAAGTCCGCAAGGGATTTTTCCCCGGTGACGGTGGCCTGCAGCGCCAAAGTCAAATCATCTTGGTTCCAAGCTGGAGCCAGCCTCACAACCTTAGTCTGGGCCAGCAAATCCTTGATGATCTCGATCTCGGCCTTAACAATCTTGGTCAGACTTTCTTCCATGCCTGAAGCTGGGTCAGTAGCCTGCTCCAACAGCTTCTTTTCCAAGGCTTCAATCTCGCTGGCCAAAACCCTTTGCAGATTTTCGGAAGACACCTGAATATCCACGAACTCCTTGGTCATGTATCCAGAAAAATTACCCTTTATAAAGTCTTTGGCCGCCTCGTAAGTTTCCTTGGCCGAGGCAAAAATCGCATAGTTACCAAGGACATGCAAAAACACGTCGTCACCACCCATAGTTTTCCATGTGGTGGTATCGCCCTCTTTCGTGTGCTCAGGCGGAATTGCGGCCTCAAAAGCCTGCTTATCAGCAAACGGCATCATGAACACATAAGACTTGGCGAATTTTTTATGGTCAAGCACCACGACCCGCACTGGTTTTTGGTTATCCAGCCAAGTCATCGACCCAACCCCAAGCACCTTCATCCTAAGCATTTCCGGAATCTGCCCAGCCAGCAGCGGCCCAAGCTGAGGGCTAACCACCGACCCGATAGCAGAGATCTCGGCCATCAGCTTATCCATAGAGGGAGTCACAACAAATCCAAGCACATCGGTCGGAAAATCAATGACCCCAACCTCAGCCGCAACTTCCTTCTTTGAAAGGCCATCGCCACCCTTTTTGCAGCCAACCAAAGCGATGGCGCAAATCCCGACAACCACCATCAGCCGCGAAGCAAAACTAATTGATTTCATGTAAAACCTCCATAACTTCCCGAGCTTTGGGAAGCAATAGATTCTAGGCCCACTAGATGAATTGGTCAATGGTTATGGATTGGGGGTGGGGCGCACACCAGTGGCATGGATCTAGCGCACTGATCGGGCGAGGCGGAAGCCAAGGCCACTGGTGCGCATGTTAGAACCGAAAAAGTCGCGCTTAGCCGCCCGCAGGTCACCGGCGTAGTAGGCCCAGGAGCCGCCACGACTAACCCGGGCAGAGGCCGTAGGCGGTTCCCAAGCTGAACCATCAGTTGGAGCACCATCGTAATTATGGTGATGCCCATCCTGAACCCACTCCCAAACATTGCCAGCCATATCGCACAAGCCGTCAGTTGTGTTGCCATTTGGTTTGCTGCAAACTGGCCAAGTACTATCACGACCACAGCCAGCATCCATGCCATCGGCCATAACAGCCCGAGCACAAGTAGCCCCTTCATCCCCCCAGGGATACTTCCAGTCTTGACCACCACTACGAGCAGCATACTCCCATTCAGCCTCACTAGGTAAACGACCGCCGGCCCAGGTGGCAAAGGCTTGGGCTTGATCCCAATCAACACAATTTACAGGATGAGAACCACGATCAGGTTTGTCCCAGTTACAATCATATCCAGTATTAGGAGCGGTGCAATCACCCTCATCAACACAAGCACGATACTGATCAACCGTCACCTCAGTTTTAGTCATTTTAAACGTAGGTACCATAACTGAATGAACTGGCTTTTCGTCAGAGCCCCCATCATCAGAGCCCATCAGAAAAGTTCCACCCGCGATTCGTACCCATTTAATACCATCACTGGGAATACACTGGCCATCATCATCGCATTCATAATTAGCCTCACATTCGCCGCAGGAAGTGCCACAAACCGGGTCGACGCCGCATTTTCGCGGGCCACATGCAGGGACACACTCACATTGGCCGTCGTCATTGCATTTTTCATGGGCCTCACATTCGCCGCAGGAAGTGCCACAAACCGGATCGGGGCCGCATTGTCGCGGGCTACATGCAGGAACACACTCACATTGGCCGTCGTCATTGCATTTTTCATGGGCCTCACATTCGCCGCAGGAAGTGCCACAAACCGGGTCGACGCCGCATTTTCGCAGGCCACATGCAGGTACACACCCCTCAGCTACGCACTGGCCGTCAGAATTGCACGTTTTGCCTTCCGGACATTGTCCACATGACTGCTCGCACACCGGATCGGGACCGCAGACTCGCTCGCCACAGCTTGGAGTGCAGACTTCGTCGGTGTCAGTATCAGTGTCGAGTTCGGTATCAGTGTCGCGGTCGGTGTCAGCGTCATTGCCGGTGTCACGTTCAGTGTCGGTATCTGAATCCGGGGGCGGCTCCAAGGTATCTGAAGCGTCATCCACAGGCAGTTCTCTCAAAACATCTGCAGGATGGTCCGAGCCACCACAGCCAATCACAGTAACAACAGCAAAAACCAACGATATAGTGCCCAAGAGTTTAAAGACTTGCATCGACACCCCCATAAAATCAATGGCTTATTTCAAATCACCGGAACGTAGAGTAGCACAAATCTGAACCGAGTTTCCATTTTTATTGACGGGATTGGGCCAGACACCGCACCTGGTCGAAGACCTAGGGCAACGTCCTTACTAGGCGGATGCCGACGTTGCTGAAGCGGAAGTCGGGGGCGTAGTGGCCGCGGACGGCCAAGCGTACTAGCGGGGCGGTGATAATCCAAGCGCCACCACGAATCACCCTGTCTGTGCCACTGTCGGGGCCTAGCGGGTCTGTGCAGCCGGTGGCGCAGGTGCTGTAATAATTTGCTCCCATCCAGTCCCACGCAAACTCGAAAACATTGCCGAGCACATCACGTAAGCCCCAGGCATTAGCTGCCTTTGTGCCAACCGGGTGAGTCTTGTAGCTGCTGTTTTCTTCGTGCCAAGCTATGGCTTCAATATCACCGTACCTTGGCTCAGTTGTGCCAGCACGTGCTGCATATTCCCATTCAGCTTCGGTGGGTAGGCGATAGCCTGCGCAGTCAAGGCCTTTAAAGGTGACAGATGCACATCGGTACACCTCGGAGTCAGGAGTGCCTGCGCCTGGGCTAACGTCACCAGGAATGCCAGAGCCAACAGTACCTGAACAATCCTCTAGCGTGTAACAGTTTTCCAGGCCCAGCTTCTCGGAAAGGGCGTTAGCATAGTAAACAGCCTCAAACCAATTTATCCCCTCAACAGGGCAGTCATCTCCACAGGACTTATGATGGGATGGATTTTCGCTTACAAGCTCGTTCCACTGGCCCTGAGTCACCTCAGTTTCCATCATGCTAAAAGAACGGGTAATCGTCACTGGATGACGCGGCCTCTGACGAAAATCATAAGGTTCCTCATCATCAAGGGCGCCCATCTCAAATTGGCCTGCAGGAATCACGCACCAGCCATCGGTGCAGTCCTTGTTCAGGGTTACGCACTTTCCTTCAAGATCGCAGCCCTTGTTGTCGGCACAATCGCCACACCATTTGCCGCACACCGGATCTGGGCCGCACTCAAGGCCTGAGCAGTCCTCTTCGCACCCCAAAGGCTCGCACTGACCGTCAGAAGTGCAGGTCTGCCCTTCCGGACACGTCCCGCATGACAGCTCACACACAGGATCTGGGCCGCAGACTCGGTCGCCGCAGTTTTGAATGCAGACGGTGTCGGTGTCTGTAGGTGGAACATCGGTGTCCGTGGGAGGAACGTCGGCGTCTGTGGGTGGAACATCGACATCTGTGGGAGGAACGTCGACATCAGAAGCATCACCCGGTGGTAGTTCCCCTGTAACGTCGGTTGGAGGTTTTGAGCCTCCACAGCTAATCACAATGGTGATGGCAAAAATCAATGATATGGCGCCTAATTATTTGAAGACTTGCATTGACTACCCCTTTGAAATCAGTGGCCTATTCCAAATAGCTTGGCAATTGATATCACATGATTGACGCGAATTCCAGTTAAATTATCAGGGGCGGGAGGCGGGAGGCAGGGGTTGGGACGGGAGGCAGGGACAGGGGCAGGGACGGGGACGGGAGGCGGTGGTTGGGGCACGGAGCAGGAGAGTACTTTTGTGGTTGGGATTTCTGTGCTTCTATGATTACTGCAAATGGGGTAAACTCGCGGCGGTTTTGCCCCTTGGAGATATTTCATGAGACCTTCTCCTGTTCCTTCCGGGATTTTTGCCCCAGGTGCCCGAAACTTGTTTGTTTTTGCTCATCAAGATGACGAGCTTGGTTATGCTGGCCTTATGCAAAGGGTGCCCGCTGAATCCTCCTATTTCATATGGGTCACCAACGGAGATGGGCTGGCCGATCAACTGGATATGCCTCCTAGGGATTATGCAGCGGCCAGGCGTCTGGAAACCATTGTGGCGATGGCGACAATTGGAATCTCGCAGGATCGCTTAAGGTTTTTGGGAAATTCCGAGCTATTGATTTATCGCACCTTGATTCGCCAGGTGACCCAAACTAATGCTGATCACGAGGTTCACGCGCTGGTTAAAGCGATTGCGGCTCAAATAGCCACCGAAGTTCGCGCCTTTAGACCAGACAACGTTTTTACTATGGCATGGCAGGGTGCTAATCCAGAACACGATTTGATCCACATGATGGTTCAAGCGGCAGTCAGACCCTTTGAGAACTGTAAAATTTATGAACTTCCAGAGTTCGACCCGTTGACGGTTCTGCCTTTGCGCTTTAAACCCAAGCACAAGGACCCGATTCATGAGATTAGGCTGACTCCCACCGAGCTTGAAGCAAAAATTGCGATGGCCGAGAGTTACCCAACCCAAGACAGGATCATGAATGGTTTCAAGGTACTTCTGGGTGGTCTTGGTCGCGCCACCCTGGGAAAGCTAAACTTCGAGCGTTTTTTAGCAGTCGAACACTTTGGCGCCGTGCCAAGAGACAGAAGCTATCTAAGCAGCCCACACGGCTTTGACGCCTTGGACTACATAGGCGAAAAATGCGATGGGGTCCCAATGTCTTACACAAAAATGGTCGGCACCTTGGAACGAATCCTGCTGCCAGATTCCCTGTAAGCCCGCCCCCTGCCCCCTGCCCCTGCCCCTGTCCCCGCCCCTGCCCCCTGTCCTCGCCCCCGCCCCTGCCCCCGCCCCAAATTCACGACACCAGCAGCATTTGGAGTATAATCACCCAACGCTCTTTGGCTTGAAAGGCCTATGTCTTGGATTGAACAGCGAAATGACGGGGTTGTGGTTTTGATCTCGGTGCGCCCGCGTGCCAGCCGCTCTGCCGTCAACGGCATATCTGGTGGGCGTCTTCGAGTCGAGGTCAATTCAGCCCCCCAAGATGGCGAGGCAACCCGCCAAGCACTGGAGACGTTAGCCAAAGCAGTGGGAGCCAAAGCCAGCGATGCCACCCTGCTCCAGGGGGCGACTAATCGCCACAAAGTTGTCTTTATTGCAGGCGTTCAGGTCGATGAATGTAAGAAACGCTTAGGAATCGATTAACGACGGAGGAACCATGGCGGCAGCCCGGCCTAAACCAAAAGCAACCGACAAATCGACTGGCAAAACGGCCGCCTCAAAAACCCGATGGTGGGTAGCAATCCCGCTTTCTATCCTCAGCGGCTGCATGGTTTTTCTATCGTTTCCCACCTGGAACATTTTTCCCCTCCAGTGGATTGCCTTGGTTCCCTTGTTTGTCGCCTTGCGTGGGCACAGCCCAAGAGGCGCCTTCGTTTTGGGATACATCTCCGGCGTTGTAACTAACATCGGTGGATTTCACTGGATTTATGACTTACTGCTCGATTTCGGCCACATGAGCCCAGCGCCTTCAATTGCGATAACCATACTGATGGGCCTCTATCAGGGCCTGACCACTGGCTTTGCGGCCTCATTCGCGGTCAAGGTCCACCGAGACGTCAAAATCCCCATGTGGCTTGCATATCCCATTTTGTTTACCGCCATCGAATACGCCGTCCCATTTCTTTTTCCGTGGTACCAAGGAAATGGTCAGCAGCGTTTCACCGCCATAACTCAGATCGTTGATATAACTGGCGTTCCTGGACTGACCTTTTTGATCCTGTTGGTAAACGGCGCAATTGGCGAAGTCATCAACAGCCGTCTGGACAAGCGAACATTCCCATTCATTGCAGTTCCGCTGGCATTAATCGCCTTTATTGCTGCCTTAGTCTACGGCGTCATTAGGTTAGGCGAGATCGATACAAAGGCCGCCGCGGCAAAAAAGATTAAAGTCGGCTTGGTCGAGTCCGACATTGGCATCTGGGAACAGGAAATTCGCCTGCCAGATGGCTCGCACCTAGACTCGGTTTCCCAGATTAACCTGCTTTTTTCACACCTGTTAAGACACCAGTACATGAGCGCCGATCTGCAGGCTAAACACGCTCCAGACTTAATCATTTGGCCTGAATCTTCCTACATGCCGTTAAACCAAGTTTTGTGGTACAGATCCGACCGAAGGGGCATAGCAAGCAGTCAAAAGGGCGAGCTTTTCTTTATTGATCACAATGACTTAGTCCCAGTTGTGGAAACTGGCGCAAACGCTCCAGATGGACTTGGGCTTAAAGCGGTTGCAGCCTCCTCTGAAGACCATATGGTAGCTGTTGGGCCTAGGGGCTCGGTGTTCATCCGTGAGGACGCCGAAGAGGTCCGTTGGGCACGTGAAAACACCAAGACAGACCGAGACCTGACTGCGGTCGCAATCTCGCCTGACGGATTGGAAATCATGGCGGTTGGAAACCAAGGCACCGCTGTCTTTAGGCAAAATGGCGACTGGCGCCTAGTTGAGCTCGGCACAACCGCAAACTTAAACGGGGTCACCTGGACTCAAGACCACGGCTGGGTGGTCTGTGGCGAAAATGGCACTCTGCTTACATGGTTTGGCAAGGACGCAGCCAAGATTGGCCCTGATGATTTGCCCGATTTGTACGACGTTTCCTGGTCCCGACAAGGCGGTCTAGTCGCGGTTGGAGCTAAGGGCACGATAGTCAAGATTAAAAGAAACGGCGAATCTACTGTTGAAAACCCAGTTAATGGGAAACTGCTTGGTGTCAGCTCTTCTGGAATTACCATGGCAGTTGGAGAAAGGGGCATCGTGGTCGCCTGCAATGAGACCTGCAAGGTGGTCAGATCCAAGACTTCCGAGGATTTAGTCGCAATAACTATGGATCCTGGTGGCTACGATGGTTGGGCTGTGGCAAAAGATGGGACCCTGCTGCTGATCAATCCTTCATCTGGAACGGTTGAAGAGGCCATTGAAACAGGCAAAAAAGGCCTGAATTCCATAGCTTGGGCACCCATGAGCGTTGGTTATCCCTTCCCAAGGGATGTAAAGGCTATCTATACATCCAGAGCGCCATTGCCAGCGGTTGGAACGGCACAAAAGCCTGAAGCAGCCGTGGAGTTTGACAAATCCAACACCCCGCACAGGGATAAAAACGCCGCCATGAGGGGCTTTACCACCCCGCTGCTTTTTGGAACGCTTACCAAAGACCTTGATTCAAATGGAAATCCCAGGCATTTTAATTCAGCCCTTTTGATTGATTCCAGAGGTAATGTTCTTGGGCGATACGACAAGATTTTCCTTTTGCTTTTTGGAGAATACCTTCCGTTTTCCAACACCTTCCCGTTTTTAAAGGACCTGCTGCCTGAGGCCGGTGACTTCAAGGCTGGCACTGAACTTGGGGTCTTTGATCTAGGCGACGCCAATGCCGGGATGCTGATTTGTTATGAAGGCATTATTCCTTCCTTTACCAGAAAGGTTGCAAAGCTTGAGCCTGATTTGTTGATAAACCTTACAAATGACGCCTGGTTTGGAAAAACTATGGAACCATATCTGCACCTGCAGCTGGCAACTTTTAGGGCCATTGAGCATCGCAAAGCGATGATTCGATCCACCAACACAGGCGTCACGGCGGTTGTAGATCCAGCCGGTCGATTGCTGCAACAAACCTCGATTTATGACCCTGAAACCATCGTGGCTGATATACCTTTGATGCAAGAACCAACTATCTATCGCAAGTATGGCGAGCTCTTTGCGTGGGCCTGCTGTGGCTTAAGTGTGCTGTTGGTCGGACTGGCGATGATACTTGGTCGCCGGAAACACTAATGCCCCCACACCTTACACAACCCAAGAAGCCGGTTGTGGCAGGACCAAACTTTCAACCTCACCCTTGGCCACAGCACCCTCAAACACGATGCAGTCTTGTACGCACACACCAGCGGCAACTGTCGCATTGCCCCCAATAATCGCCCTCGGACCAATTACTGCACCTGCCTCGATCACGCTGCCATGCGATATCAGCAACGGCCCCTGAAGCACCGCATCTGGGCTTACATCAGCCCCCTCGTGAATCCACACCCCTGGCGACACCTCGTTTGGTACTAAAAGCCCCCTTTTCGCCAAGATGGGACCTGCAACTGGCAACAAACGCCAGTTCACATCCAAGAACCGTTCAATGGTGCCTATGTCACAAAACTGGCCCTGCATTGCCGGCCCAAAGACCTGCTTGCCATCACCCAACATCGGGATAATCCCTTGCTCAATTAGGCATGAATCCGAAGCCTTTGGAAGATAATCAAAAATGGCCTGTGTGTGAACAGAAACGCCCGAAAAGACGAACTTGCGGCCATCGCCCGCCCGTGGCTGGCCCCTAATTCCCACAACCATGTTTTGGTCATCCACCTCGACCATCTTGGCCGCAGCCAATTCAGGAGGGTCAACCATAATCATGGTAGCAGCGCCCCCCAAATCTTGATGCATCTTGATAATTTCCCCAAAATTCCAGTCGTTAAACACATCACCATTGTGCAACAAAATCGTGTCCTCGTCCTCAAAAAACTCCCTGACCGCCGAAAAGCCACCCCCAGTTCCAAGCACCTCAGGCTCGACTGACCACAAGACCTCCATGCCCCACCCAGCGCCAGACTCGACATGACGAATTATGCTTGCCGCCAAATGGCTTACATTTATTGCACATTGCTTGATTCCAGCTTGCTGCATGCCAGCCAAAACCCAATCGATAGCAGGCACCCCCAGCACTGGAAACAGCGGTTTTGGAACATACAAGGTCGCAGGGCGCAGTCGCTTTCCCAAACCTGCAGCCAATATCATCGCTTTCATCAAAAGCTCCTTTTAGGGTAGGTATC
>DUVQ01000186.1 GCA_012840965.1 Oligoflexales bacterium
AACACTCTCATGTCCGAGTTGCAGCAGTTCAAAGACCTGTATGACCGCAACCAGCCCATGTGGAAAGTGATGCCTGAGTTTGTTGAAAAAAATCCAAGCTATGAACTGGTTGGGCTTCGAGACCTCTGTGACCAGATCCATGAAGTTTACAAGGCAAACGACATAGCAAGGCTTACAACCGAGATGTATCTGTCAGACATGGATCCAGCAATGAAGCCTGCCGACGCCTTCGCCATGATCGCGCACCGCCGAATTGAAAGAGTACCAATCGACGAACTAGAAGGCAGAATTACCGCCGTGCTGCTGACTCCTTACCCACCAGGCATCCCGCTTTTGATCCCAGGCGAGCGCTTCAACTCCAAGATCGTAAACTACCTGAAATTCGCCCAGGACTTCAACAAGCGCTTCCCAGGTTTCGAGACAGACATCCATGGTTTAGTAAAAAAGAATGGCTATTATTACATCGATTGTGTAGCATCCTAGCGAACTATATTAACTCACGAGGAGTTGTTTGGCGGCTTTAAAACAGACTTTACGCGACACGGCCCAGCTACTTACTGCCCCTGTCCGCCGAGCCATCACAATTGCCTGGATATTCGGCACCTTAGCCACCGTATCTGTTGCACTGAATTGGCTGTTTCCATCCGAGGTACAGCCCGAATTTGCCGAGCGATTGTTTCTGAGGATGATCGGCGGTTGGCTGTTTAACATCATAATTGGCTGGTCGTTTTATTTGTTGCCGACAATCGTGGCCGCGATAGTGATGCGATTGCTTTTTCGGCATCCCGTTGTTGGGCTGGTATACAAATTGGTTGTTTACATTTATGCTGCGCTTTGGGGGTTTGCGCTTGCTTTACTAGCGGGAGGTTTGCTTCCATCTTTGTATCCTGGCAGCTTTGTGTTTGTTCATCTGTTGGCAGCCGCACTTAGTAGAAAGAGTCTAGCCAGATTTGTTTTGGTGGCTGGGGTTTCATTTGAAATCATTTCAATTTCGTTCTTTGGGGCATACTCTCTCATCCACTCCAACTTTTTGCAAAGCCCTGAAAAAGTTGGTGCGCACAAACTGGATGAGCGATCATACTATTCCTTGCATTTCTATTCTCCTGATATCTTAATAGGAACCGATAGAGAGCATGTAAACCAACTGACCATAGGCGATTCTTTATCCCTATCCAAGAAAATTATGCACACTGGCATTTTTCCAGAGCGAATTCATCACAGCAGTATCGCAAACAGGTTTTATGTTTCTGATGAAGGAGTGCTTGTTTTTGACAACCTGTCTTTAACAGGTACTCTCAGGCTCCACGACTTTAGGTATCCAAAGGTAGTCGAAGACCCGGTTTCCAAAACGTTGTGGACTGCAGAGGAATGGTGGGGGAAAGCAAACGTCATTTCGATGGTTGACGGTCATTTGATAGCTAGCCTTGAGGCAACTCCTGGTTCATGGACTTGGCCGCATCTTACTGCTGACATTGCGGGTCGTAGGCTATGGCGGTCCTCGATGCTCATTTCCAGAGACATAAGGCTGTATGACTTAGATTCTCGTCAGCTGATCAAGAAAGCTGATGACCTATCTGTATATATGACTGTCTTTGACCCCAAGAGGCAGTTATTATGGGGGGGGCGGCCGTTTCTTGGCGAAATTATAGGCCTGGATGATGAGCTCAAGATTCAAAAGCGAATTAAAGTGGGGTTTTTCATAAGAGGTGTTCTATTGGGGTCTGATGGCCTGCTTTACGCTACTACCTTCCCATTTGGCGAGGTTTATCAAATCGATCCGGATTCAGGAAAAATCATTTGGCAAAAACACTGTGGCTGGAAAACACGTGGTTTTACGGTGGATTCTGAACGAGATCTGGTTTGGTGTAGTTCCGATCATGGCCTTTTTGTCCTCGACCTCAATTAGGTGGCACCTGTATAACTTGTCTGTGATTAGCCCACTTTTCGAGTGTAATCATTTGATTAGGTTACTGGTTAAGTTGATTAAACGATTTTTGTCTTGTAGCATCACTCTACTTGGCTAGGAGTTCATTTAAGGAACAGTACGTACATGGCCCATGTTGTTTTAATTCGTCCCCCGATTTATTTCCGCCTTAGCAGTTACAGCGTGGTGCTGTCTATGCCCATTGCAGTTGCCTATCTTGCGGCCAATCTGCGTCGATTTGGGCATACAGTTGACATAATAGATGGCATTGGTGAGGCCATTGACCAAGTAGGCCAGACTGAGATCCCTAAAGTATTCTTCCGTGGTTTATCTCATCAGCAGATCTTAGAGCGAATTGGTGACAATCC
>DUVQ01000187.1 GCA_012840965.1 Oligoflexales bacterium
TAGCCTTCCATGAACTTGGTGAAGGCCTTCATTTCGTGGGGCTGGATGTCGCCTATGTTGGCGATTCTGAAGGTGTTTGCTTCAGATAGCTTGCCTGGGTAGATCGTGAATGCCAATTCGCGGGCTTGGTCGTGGAAAGTGTCGAATGAATACGCTGGCGAGTCTGGCTCGATGATGGCTGTTATCAGCTTGGATTGTACGTCTTTAGGCACCAGCATTTTTAAGCCGAGCCTTTCCACTGACTCGACCAAGATGTCCCAACAGGCGCTGTATCTGGCGTATCTGGCCGCGATGGTTTCAATCTTTGTCTCAATTATTGCCTGGCGAAGGGCGTACAACGCCTGAACTGGTGGTGTAAATCTGGTTTGGCTTGTTTTGACGAAATAATCGTGCTGTAACACCAGGTTAAGATAAAAGTTCCTTGGTGGATAAGGTCGGATTGCCTCAAAAGCCTCGGCCCTGGCAAAAACAAATCCAACGCCTGCCATCCCTTGAATGTTCTTGTTGGAGGTCGAGGCCATGAAGTCGATGCCGTCATCATCCATATCGATTGGAATCGCTGCAAAGGCGCTGACCGCATCAACAATCGTTGCAATGCCTTGCGCTTTTGCAAAACGGCATATCTCTGGAACTGGGTTTAACAACCCTGTCGTGGTTTCATGATACACCATCGCCAGATGGGTAAAGGCGCCATTAACCAACAGCTTTTTGACCTCATCCACGTTTATCGGCAGATAGCCACTGGACTTGTACACCTCGAAGTTCAGTTTGTAGACATCGGCAATCTGAGCCAGCCTCTTGCCATAGGCGCCGTTGTCGATAATCAGCAACTTTCCATCATCTGGGACACATGAAGAGATCATTACCTCGTCGGCGGCAGTTCCAGAGCCTCCAAAAAGTACCGTGTGTACCTTGCCAGGTTTGCCAACCATCAAGGAAAGCTCGTCACAGATCCACTCCATCACGCGACCAAATTCAAGCTCCCTGGGACAAACGTCAGCGCAGACTTGGGCCATTTTCACGCTATCGGTCGTCGTGGCTGGACCTGGATTTAAAAGCACCTCACGACGTGATTGGCGCAAAAGTTCGCGTTCCACGATCTTTGGATACACCGTTTCAACGGCACCCTTTAAATGGTTTTCATCGTCGATTTCACGCCAGGCGTAGTCGTTGATTTTGCGAATGAAAATACGGTCATTGACTACAGCCCTAGATGAACTAAACGCGGTCATGGCAACTTCGTACTCCATCCGCGGTTGCTGCTCTTTTTGGTCTTCACAGTAGGCCACCATCCAGTCTAAGGCCGGCTTCGAAAGCCTTGTGATTCCCACAAGTTCCCCTGCAATATTCGCCAAGTCGCCAGCCTTTTTAGAATGCGCCCTTAGAAAGCCGTGGTCGTCTTGTTCCAGATAGACCTCATCGCCAGAATTGGTGGCACCACTGGCCAAAAGCACGTTCTTGTGACTTTCATTTACTAGGACAAAAAGCCCAATATCGTCATAAATCAAGTCACTTTCCAGCAACAAAAAGTCGCCTTTGACCAAAGGAGCGCAACAGGCAAGAGTCCCCATGCTACCGGTGTTTGCATAGTCCTCATTTTTTGCCAGTTTGACGCAGTGCCACTTGGCGGCTAAATCCTCGTACCAGGAACTGCAGTGGCCAGTCCCGATAATGATTTCCTCGACGCCACAGGCAAACAGCTTTTCCACTGAACGCTCAATGATTGCCCTGCCCCCAATCTCTAAAAAGCCCTTGGGCATGGCCTCGGTCCGGCCTTTTAATCGAGAACCAAGTCCACCTGCCATAATCACAGCTTGTCGAATCATTCTTTACCACCTTGTACAAATGACATGAAAAGCGCCTTGTTATCCTTTGGCGTTGATTTAGGCCTGCCTAAATCCTTGCGGGCGCCCTTTAGCACCGGAATTTCAATAAACCAGGGGCCAGCCCCAGCATCAAGCCCCTGCATGACCGCAACTATGTCTGGTGCACCACAAAGGCGCACCGTATGGGGATAGCCACTAGCCTTGGCAATCGCCAAGAAGTCGATGCTCGCGCCAACAGTGGGCTGGCCGCCCACCGAATCATGTGCCCCATTGTTGAACACAATGTGGACATAGTTCGTCGGCTTTAACGCCCCAACAGTAGAAAGCGCCCCCATGTGCATAATCGCCGCGCCATCTCCATCAAGGCAAAAAACGCGCCGGTCATTCTTTTCCAAGGCAATCCCAAGGGCAATCTGCGATGCGTGCCCCATGGAACCCACCGTCAAAAAGTCCCTTTCATGCCCCATCCCCATCTTTTCGCGCAGTTCATAAACCTCTCGGGATGTCATACCCGTTGTAGACACAACAATATCGTCGCTTTGCATCTGGCCAAGAACGATCTCCAAGGCCTGCTCCCTGGTAAGCTCGGCCTGCTGCTCAAATTTCGCCTTAAGGGAATATGGGGCAAAAGTGTCCTTCTTAATCACCAAGGCAAAGGGGCTTTTGTGCTCTTTTAGATGACTGTAGCAAGTCACAAGCTGTTTTTTGACCTCATCTAAATCATCACTTAGCACCTCATAGGGGATTTCCATGGTCTGCAACAACTCAAGGGTAAGCCTGCCTTGTGTTATATGCTGCGGCTCATCCTTTACCCCTGGCTCGCCACGCCAGCCAATCATTAGAATCAAGGGAATCGAGTAGACATCCTTGTCAGCCAATGACAGCAAAGGATTTACAGTATTTCCAAGCCCAGAGTTTTGCATGTAAACCAAGGGATACTTGCCTGTAGCCAGGTGATAACCTGTTGCCAGCCCAACTGAATTGCCCTCATTTGCAGAAATGATGTGACGCTGCGCAGGCACAGAATCGGTTATGTAAGCACAGATATTTTTTAGCAACGAGTCTGGAACTCCTGTAAAGAAATCGGTTCCATGTTCGTGCAGAAGGTCGAAAAAGTCTTTAGCTTCAATCATGTTGGTCCTCTTTGGATCCTGAGTCTAAAGATCCGGGGTCACAGCCAATCATTTTGCCTTTTTGCTCCTAGACCCAAGCCCGTCACTTCGTGCCTGGAATCAGCTCCAAAATCTGCTTAATCGGCATACAAAGGTCATTAGCTTCCAGTGATCGCTCATGTTCCAAGATGCTGGTTGCCACCTTGACCATGGCCGGATATGAAGCTCTAAGCATGTGGTTTGCATAGATTATGATAGTCGCCCCCCAACCCGCCAGCTCAGCCTCAGTGAACTGATTGTAAGTGGTAGGCACCACAACTATTGGGATTGAAGGGAATTCAAGGCGAAAACGCTGGCAAAACTCTTTGATATCTTCGCCAGATTTTTCCTTGCTGTGGATCATGACGCCATCAGCTCCTGCCTTCACATAGGCTGCTGCCCGCTCCAATGCGTGGTCTACTGAATAGCCAGCAATCAGACTTTCCAAGCGTGCAATAATCATAAAGTCCTTGGTAACTTGCGCCCGTTTGCCCGCACTGATTTTTTCGCAAAAATCTGGAATTTCCGCCAAAGTCTGCTTCACATCTGTTCCAAAAAGGGAGTTTTTCTTTAGCCCCATCTTGTCTTCGATGATCACAGCAGAGATACCGTTTCGTTCCAAAGTTCGCACAGTAAAAACAAAGTGCTCCGTCAGGCCACCAGTGTCGCCGTCAAAAATGATTGGCTTAGTCGTACACTCCAGAATGTTTGTCAGATCCTGCAGCCTTGTGGTCAGGTCAACCGCCTCAATATCAGGCTTTCCCTTAACAGTTGAATCAGTCAGGCTTGAAGCCCACATCCCATCAAATGCGTGCAGTCCGTCATCCTTGGTAATCGACAGGTTTTCAACGATAAGCCCAGAAAGCCCTGAGTGGGCCTCCATAATTCGCACCACCTTCTTTGCCAAAATCAGGCGGCGCAACGTCTTCATGCGCACTTCCGGCGTGGTACCAACCGTCCTCATGTTGTCGGTAAGCGCCGTCGAGTCGATGCCTTTAGTGTAAGGAATTTCAACGACTTGCCCACCAATCTCGGCCATACAGGCAAACACGTCCTCGCGAATCTTGCTGTATGAACCAGTCTTCCAATCGTCACCGTGGATGATGTAGTCCGGCCTCAAGGCCCGCAGGTTTGGGACATAACTCCAGTCCTCCTGCGGCACTACCCTACTGACCCCTTTCAGACTTTCAACCACCTGCTTTCGCTGCTCATAAGTCAGGTAAGGCAAGCGTTTGTGCGCCGCGATGGCAGAATCAGTCAAAAGCCCAACTATGACCTCTCCTAACTTGGTGGCCTCCGTAAGGATATTGATGATCCCAGGATGAATAATGTCGGCCGTCATTCCCAAATAGACTGTTTTCATAGGTAACCTTCCCCTTTCCCAAGACACCAGGGACTAAAATCAGCTGACTGGAACGGTACTGCTAGTTTCAATAGTTTTCAATAGATTTACCAAAATCACCGCCTCAATTGCTGGCGTGCTTAAGATTTTAACGGCGATTTTGCCTTCAAGCGTTGATTTGACGTGGCCGTTGGCATTTGACATGTACGGACGCCGTTACATACTGGCGCTACTTACCCCCTTATAAGTGGACAATTTCTCCTTTAAAAGGTTTCTTTTAAAGCAAGGAGCATGACACATGAGACGACTGGCATCGACGTTACGTTTAATTTTTGTAGCATTCAGCTTTGCTTCGGCCAACGCTGCTGAATACTACGTAAGTAAGGACACTGGCAATAACAAGAATGATGGAAGCAAGGCAAGCCCCTTCAAAAACCTGCAAAAGGCGATTGATGTTGCTCAGGATGGGGACACCATCTATGTAGCCGCTGGAAATTATTGTGGAATGATGGACAGGGGCATAATCACGTTGGACAAGACCCTGACCATTTTGGGCGGCTACTCACCCGACTTTTCTACCAGAGACATTTTGACTCATCGCAGTACGATTATCCCGGTTAGCAAGGCTGACGTTAACCGAGACAAGGGCGTCATCTTTGTTGATCAAGGTGAAAAGAAAGGCAAAACAGTTATCGATGGTTTTATTTTCGACCATGCCGACACCAATAACTATCATGCAACGGAAGCCAAACCAGCAGGTGTAGAGACAGGGTTGTTGATGATCCCCCCAACCATCGCACATTATCTTTCATAACTACCCAATTACGATGCATAACAAACGGTCACGTCAGGGAGCAGGGCCAGGATCAGGGACAGGGGCCTTTCGCGTGCTCGTCGAGGAGGGCCAAAAACAGTAGTTGGGCTACGCCTAGGTTGCCGGAGTGCCATTTTGGGGCTTCATTTTCAATTAGCTCGACCAGATTCGGAAATGCGCGGTGAGCCACTTCCTCAATTTCTTCGGCGGTTGGATGGCCGAAGATGTCCAGTTGTTGCCGCTCCATGTCAGCAGACAAGTGGCAGTCAAACTTAATGGTCTTGACCAAATCCAAGGCATAAACAAGGGGAGAAAGGTCTAAATCATTTCGAAGCTGGTTTGACACAAAGGATATTTCGTCATCGTCATCGTCTGATTTGCACGAAAAAATCCAGTCGGCAAAACGCATCTGGGGAATCACGTAGCGTCTTGCATCTGGAAGGCGCCTTTCAATCTGGGCCAGAACCGTGGCCTCATCATAACCTCTTAGCTCTTGATCTCGCACGGTTTTCCACTTCCTACGCAAATTTTCATCTGGTACAACTTGAATTTTGATGTCCAAAAGATTGCGCATTTTCCTAATGAAAAACGGATGCAGCCCAATGAAAAACACAAAGCGCCTTGAAGGCAACGGAGTTGGCTGGGTAAATTGGCCTAAAGCGTGATCGTATCTGCGCTTGTTGATACCATGTCCCTTTTTTAAGGAGGCTATGTGCTCCAAAGGTTGCATCATGTCATTTGCCCTAGGGTCTAGGTGGGTCAACGTCTCCCAAGCGGTGTCACCTCTGGTGAACTTGTGATAATCATCACCTTCGTTAACGACGCATCGTTCAGTCCCAAGCAAATCCTGCAAAGCCCTGCCCAAAGTGTGTTTTCCAGCACCTGAATCGCCACCTATTCCTATCAGGGTGGCCCTATGTTCTATGGCGTATTGTTGGTTGCTGGCGACGCCTATCTGGTAGATTCTAAATAGCATCATAGCTAGGGTCGCTTGTAGTGCTGTAAATACCAGGCTTTCCATTGATACGCCGCTTGGAAGCCAGCTATTGCCAACCTGATTGGGGGAAATGGCAGTTGCTGGATCAGTCCAAAAAATGCCGTAGTACGCCACATAAAGCAGATTTACAGCCCACAAAGTTGGCGATAACGGAGCTTCTTGACGGATGAAAAAGTACGAGGCCAGTGGAATTACCCAAAAATACCATCCAGGCATTGGGGGCAACAGTAAAACCATCACTCCAAAAGCCAAGGCTAGCATCATGACTAGCAGGTCACGGTTCACCTTGGCAGAGGCGACAAAACGCAAGAAAATCCACAGTAATACTATCGGAGCCACATATAAGGACAGATGACCAGCCATGGGTATGGCTACTTCAAACATCCTGCTGAACTCTCGGGTGCCAAACACCATCGTTCGATAAGCAGGGTCACCCAAGAAGGGACCGATTCCTATAGCTACAGCGACCAGCAACGCTATGGAAAACAGTATGGGCCGCCGCCATGGCTTTTTGGGGGCTGGATTGCGATAGGCGTACACAAAAAGAAATGGAATGGCCACGGCTAGGTGCATTTTTGTGGCAATCCCAATACCTAGCAAGGCACCTGACCAAGCTGGGCGCCTTGCCAGTAACGTGGCTAAAGCAAGAAAAAGAAAGGCAGTCGGGATGACATCAACCTGGCCATGAATATACGAAATGTAAAAGACGATTGGAGAACACCAGTAAATCCAAAGGGCTAGGTTCTTTTTGGTGTAAAACCAACGAGCCAGAATGATTAGAATCGTCAAGTCTGCAACCAGCATTGGTAGCCGGATCAAAAACAAACGCAAATACAGCGATTCAGCAACCAAATTTGGAAACAACAAGCTGACAATCCATTGAGGAAAAGCCAGCAGACCAAGCATTGGCGCCGAATATGGGAAAGCGTCTAAACGCCCTTGAGCAACAAAAGCCTGCCACGGATTCTCAAAACCTGACGTTATGAAATGGTTGATAAACGGCAAAAACAGGTCTTTAACGTAGTGGGAACCAAACAAAGCGCTGGCCACTAATTTGGCAATCAGCACAAGCCAAAACACCGGATGCCTTAAAAAAGACACGGCGGGTTCAGACAGGAGCTTTGTTTTTATTAGGCCCTTCAACTAACCACCTACCCTAAGTCTAAGCATGTAACCCACGAAACCTGAGATAGTCCGCATACGAGACTTGAAGGTGCTTGCCCAATTGGACTGGCCATGTGGTCGTGGGGGGAATTTAACGTCAATTTCAACGACCTTGTAGCCACTTTTGTTGGCCTGCAACAAGGCATAAAAATCCAAGCTAAAATCCTTTGGTGGGTCGATAAATTCATCCAGCAAAGCTCTTGGAAAAACTTTGGGTTGGGCGTTAATTTCCGAGAATTTTCGCAGATATAGAATTGATGCAAAGGTGGCAAAACCAGCCGACACAAAACGTTCCATGGGTGCGCGGCCATGTCGTTTTCCTTTCACAAAGGTCAAAGAATCTGACTGGTTAATGACTTCCCACGCTTTAAAGGCATCTTCAGGATCGCACTGTTCATCGGCGTGTGTCCAGCCGACGACATCGGTTTTGGCGGCCTTGAGGCCTGTCAAAATTCCGTGGCCATAACCTTGGTTTTCATCTATCCAAACTGGGGTTATGAATTGGGCGTCTGGCCCCTTTGCCAGTTCTTGAAGCACCTGCCTGCTTGAATCAGTCGAGCCGTTTTCAACTGGAATCAATTGGAATTGGTCTGGGCTGAGATTACGCTTTTTGGCACAGGCTATTGCGCGACCCACCAAGTCTGGCAGACTTAAGGCCTCGTTATAGCAAGGTAACACCAAAGAAAAGCTACCTTTAGATTCTGTCATTATCTCGAACCCTTTCATCAAAAATCTGATTGACTGGGCCAGAAAACCAGCGGTACCACCAATCAAATTCCAAGACCGCCTGCGGGGTCCCCCAACATAACCAACCATCTGCCAGGAAAATCCTGACATCTAAGCCGGCTTGCAGGCATGATTCTACCACGCAGTCCAGATAGAATTCGTTGTTGATCCTCACGTTGTTTTTTACTAGGGCTTGGATACCGTCGGACATCATTTTTGGCCGTTTAAACCAAAAGGTGCCCACTAGGACGACATCCTGCCTTGGATTTTCAGATATTGGCTTTTTACACGAAACTGCTGTGACCTTGTCTTGGTCTGTTTTCAGGTAAGCAAAGGCGTTTGGAGTGTGTTCTGCGCCTGGAAAACCTTTCACCCCCCAAACCACAACATCTGGTTTTTCATCCATTAATTGCTGCCATTTGGCTGGCTCCCAAGTCAACCCATGATCACAGTTGGACACGATCAACGGTCGATTTGGGTCTAGGTGGGGCACCCCCATTTGACAGGTGATTGCCTGTCCCTCGGTGACGTCTTCAAGCGCGACCACCTTTGCATCTGGTGCAGCCTTTTGGACATCATCTGCAAAATCCTTTAAAGCCACCAGGACCGCGCCTTTGGTTTGTGGTAAGTGCTCAATGGCGCTTTTGAACATAGGTTGGCCCAATATGGGAATCAATGGCTTTGGGGTGGGGCCCGAAAATCTGCTTCCACGACCGGCCATTGGCATCAGCAGTTGTGGAGCTTCATCTGAATCGGCCTTTGTGGGATATCGCTTGAAGGCTTTGCTCCAGTATTCATAATCGGCCAGATCCTGTGGGGTTCCCCACTGTAAAAACCAGTCGATCATGTATGTACGTACATCCAGACCATCGGCCAGCAATTCATTGAACACCAAGCTTAAATAGCCTTCACCATTAATTTTTGGGCCATGTGCCGCATAACTTTGCAGCGCCTTTTTGGCTATTGCCCCTGTTGCAAACCAATAGCTACCTGAAGATGCTGGTTCCTTTGTGCGATCAGGGGTGAAGTGCCCTTTTTCCTTAACTTCCAAAACCTTGTCGCCGTCGACCCTGCAGTACGCATACATTGTTGGGCGCAGGTATTCCGGATGAAAGCCTGTGTAACACAAGATCGCACCATCACAAGCAGTCTGTTTGGTAAAAGATTCAAAATGGGCAGGATCCCAGGTGAAGCCAAAGTCACAGTAATTAATCAGCACCGGTTGGATGGGGTCCAGTAAATCAGGGGCTTGTTCCAAACCGGCCAAGACGGTTTTAACAGGGCCTTCCTTGTGGGGGGCAATCGCAATAATCCTTGCCTGTGGCCGGTATTCCAAGAGCTGGGCTCTTAAAGAGGTGTTTTCCAAATCATCGCCATTGCAGATAAAAGTGATAGGCCAATCCAACGGAAAAGACGTCAGGAGGCGCTTTATGATCGGTTGGCCATCGACTGGAATCAGAGGCTTTGGCATGTCGTAGCCAGCTTGTCTAAAACGTCGGCCAACCCCAGCCATTGGAATTACAACGTGCATCAGCTTCCTCCAAAGTTTTTAGCCCTACGCAGCTGTTCAAGCTTCATGTTTGCAACGTATGAAGCGATTTCTTCGGGCAGCACGACTTCTGCATCGATGATTTTAGCCACTGTACCTACCAATGCCTGAGCAAATATCAATTCAGAGGCATCACGATGAGCCATGCTAGTTTGAACTGAAATGACGCGGTTGGTAAGGCTAGGTTGATTGCCTGGGTCTGGGAAAAAGACTGCAAAGTCTGGAAACAATGGGGCGACATGCCAATGAAACTGTGGCCAGGATTGAAAATCACACGTCAATAAATCAGACTGAGTAACAACGTTTGGATAGGGAAAAAGGGCAAAATTCAGGCTGTTTGCAGCAGCTATTTCAAAGGAATCTAAGGCGCCAGCAAGAGTTTTTTCGCAGTCACTGGCCCACACAACCCCGTGATTTGCTAAGAGATAGACTACCGACGCTGGATTGACTTGGCGGCTGATTGCCCACGTAAGAGCTAGGCCTGGGCGCATGGCTGGTATTTGATGAATTGCAAAGCCGTGGTCTTTGATTGGCTTGGTCAGTTCGCAAAAAAGTGGGTTGGTTTTATCAATTGCAGCCAACAGAATTGTTGCTAGGCTGTGTAAATGTACTACGTATTTGTGGGGTAAAACCGAGTGCATCCCAAGTTCCATTGAGGGCCTGGGCATGTGCGGCTTTAATGCTGCGTCTTTGACTAAGTCGAAGTACTTGGCCTCTGCTTGTGGTCCGGGGGCGGAGGCAGGGACAGGGACAGGGGCAGGGACAGGGACAGGGGCAGGGGCAGAGGCAGGGGCAGGTAACGCCTTTTGACATGCCTTCCAATTCACCAGGGTCCAGCGTTTTTCGGATTTGTGATCCAGGCGGCTTCCAGAGGCTTTAATCCACATTAAATCGCCATCTTTTGCCGAAAGGTTTGCACCTGGCCCTTGGACCAAAAGGGGGTCGCGGCCCCAGTCATCCGCCCATTTAGCAAGTATTTCAGGAACTTCCTTTAAGGTCATAACCAAAGCTCCACATGTTTGGTGCAAATGGCAAAAACAGCTGAAGACAGGTGCTTAAACTGTGCGATTCTGTCTTTGGGATAGCCTTGCAGCTCAGGACTGACCAAACACACTTGAAAATGGGCGGCCAACTCTTGCACCAAATCGACTGAAGGTGGCACCCCTTCAAAGCAATCAAGCCAAACCCAATTAGCCTTGCCCTTAAAGGCCATGGCTTGCTCCAACGGCTCAAAGCTTGATTGTCGAATGGCCAAGCGCCGTTCTGTACGTGAAAGCCGCACCAAGGTTGGTATGGTAAGGTCCAAAAAGAACCAATCTTCAACGTTTTTGGCCCTTAGGATGTCGATAATCTCAGACTCCAAGCCGTCTTCTTTGGGGTTTAAAATCAAAGTCCCCCGGTTTGGAACGCTGACCCACAAGTCGATCCACTGCTTAAAAGTGGGACCATCGCTAAAGGGCTCATGATTCAAAATCACGCGGCTTTTATGGGAACGCAAATCTATTTCCGCCCCAAGACCTGGAGATAATTCAGAAAGCTCAGCAAGAGTATTAATTCTATGTCTGATAAATTTTGGCATTTTCACCTACCAACTAGCGCGTCTAGGTTAGCCCAACTGGTGGCAGGCTTCAATTAAGCAAAAACCGCCCTTCAGCAATGTAGAGGTTCTACAGGACGTAAAGCCGCTGCCAATTGACATTTTCAGCATCGCTGATACAGTTTTGCGGCTACGGTCAGACCGGAGGTTATAGTGTCAGACCCTAAGGATTATAAAGATACTTTACAGTTGCCTAACACCTCTTTTCCCATGAAAGCCAATCTCAGGGATTTGGAACCTGCGATTTTGGAGAAATGGCAAAAGGAAGGTACCTACAAACAGATGCTGGAAGCGTCTGCCAAACGTGGTGGTAAACCCTTTATTTTTCATGATGGTCCCCCATATGCAAACGGGCACATTCATCACGGGCACATACTGAATAAAGTCCTTAAAGATATAGTACTTAAGATTAAGACCATGGAGGGGTATCCCACCCTTTTTAGGCCAGGATGGGACTGCCATGGCTTGCCAATTGAACATGCCGTTGAAAAGGAAATCGGTCGTGAAGCTGCCAGATCCGACCCATCTGGCCTGCGCAAGAAATGCCGCACCTTTGCTACAAAATGGGTTGAAAGCCAGCGTGTAGAATTTGAACGCTTGGGCGTCTTTGGAACCTGGGACAACCCTTACTTGACAATGACTCATGATTACGAGGCGTTAACTCTGCGCGAATTTGGAAAGTTCGTGGGTAGTGGCGCTGTCTATCAAGGACACAAACCAGTTTTATGGTGCCACGTCTGTGAAACGGCGCTGGCCGACGCCGAAGTCGAATATAAAGACGCCGCATCGCCTTCTATCTACGTTAAATTTCCTTTCAGGGATAGCGTTGGCGAAAAAGTCCCGCAGCTGGCCGGACGTTCGGGTGGAGTCGTAATCTGGACAACAACGCCATGGACGTTGCCATCAAACTTGGCGATTGCCTTCGACCCTGCAGCCACTTACGTTGCTGTGGAGATGGACGGCGAGGCCCTGGTGGTAGCTGCAGACCTACAAGAGGCGTTTTTTAACGCTATTGGCCGGCCTGAACTGGGCGACGCAGAGCCCATCGCTTCGTTCCTTGGTGAAACCTTGGAAAACGCGGCTTGCAAGCACCCATTTTTGGATCGGGATTCCCTGTTAATCGTTGGGGATCACGTGACCATGGATGCTGGTACAGGTTGCGTTCATACAGCGCCTGGCTTTGGAGAGGACGACTTTATCGTTGGGGCAAAATATGGTCTTGAGGCTTATGCCCCAGTAAACGCCCAGGGGCGCTTTACAAATGATGTACCCCAGTTTGCAGGACGTATCGTCTTTGATTGTGACCAAGACGTGGTCAAACTGCTGGATGACTTGGGCATGCTGCTTGGGAATTCCAAGTTTACCCACTCCTACCCGCATTGTTGGCGATCCAAAAACCCTGTAATTTTCAGGGCTACTCCCCAGTGGTTTATCAGTGTGGATAATGCCTTTGTGCCCAACGACAAGCCTGATGCCAAGCCTGATTCCCTGCGTGCAAACGCGCTAAAGGCGATTGAAGACGTTCAGTTCATCCCAACTTGGGGAAGGGACCGCATAACTGGAATGTTGAAGTCGCGTCCAGACTGGTGCATTTCAAGGCAGCGACACTGGGGTGTTCCAATTGTTGCAGTTGCCTGTCAGGACTGTGGAAACACCTTTACTTCCAAGGAATTAATTGACCACGTGGCGGATATCTTTGAACTTGAAGGTGCAGACGCTTGGTTTGACAGGGAATTAAAGGATCTGCTTCCAGCTGGACTGAAATGCCCAACGTGTAGCAGCACAAACTTTGATAAGTCCCGAGATATTCTTGATGTTTGGTTTGATTCTGGTGTTTCTTATGCCGCCGTCATGGAAGCCGAGCACGGTTTTAAAACCAAGACCGACCTCTACTTGGAGGGCTCAGACCAACATCGAGGCTGGTTCCAGTCGTCGCTTTTGGCGTCAGTTGGAACCAGAGGCCAAGCCCCCTACGAGGCAGTTTTGACGCATGGATTTGTGGTCGATGGTAATGGTCGCAAGCTCTCCAAATCCGAGGGTAATTACATTGACCCAAACAAAATCATAAACGCCAATGGTGCTGACCTGTTGCGATTGTGGACGGCCTCTGAAGACTACAAGGATGACATCCGTCTTTCCCAAGAGATTTTGAACCGCTTAATCGAGGCTTATCGCAAGATTCGCAACACGTTTAGGTTTATGCTGGGTGTCATCCCAGACTTTAATCCAGACACCGACATGGTGCCGCCAGAAAAACTGCTGTTGCAGGATCGTTGGGCCCTGGTGAGATTTGGTGAACTGGTTGATAAGATTCGTAGCTTTTACGACACCTACGATTTCCATGCCGCCGTCCGCAACATGTTGGACTTCCTTGTCCTTGATATGTCAGCATTTTTCCTACACATGTCGAAGGACCGCTTGTACTGTGCGGTTCCAACTGGAATCGAGCGTCGTTCCGCTCAGACGGTCATTTGGCAGATCCTTGATGGTTGCTTGCGCCTGATGGCACCTTTGCTGTCATTTACCGTAGAAGAGGCCTGGGGCCACTTTGGTAAAAAGGCTGATGCACCTAACAGTGTGTTTTTAACAAGCCTGCCAGACGCATCTGATTACCCAACCGATCCAGAGCTGATGACAACCATGGCCCAGTTCTTTGAAGTGCGAGATATCGTGCTTAAAGCCTTGGAAGAATCTAGGGCGGCAAAGCTAATTGGACACCCCTTAGCCGCGGCAGTACACCTGCAATTGGTGGCTGACAGCGAGCACCAAAAAGCGGTCATGTACTTTGGAAAGGACTTGCCAGAACTGCTGGCCGTGTCCAGAGTAACCCTTGAAAATGTGGCATCTTTGCCACCAGATACGATTGCAGTGGCTCAGGTAACGCCCATCACTGACGAGCGTTGCCCACGTTGTTGGAATCACGCCTTAACTATTGGGACTGATCCTAACCATCCTGAACTTTGCGCCCGATGTGCCGAGGCGATCAGAAGCATTGAAAACGACCCTTGACCAAAGGAGTATTTAAGTGACCCATCTGAGATTGACTGAACTAGACCCACACGCCCCTATTCACTACCAGTACGCGATTGAACAAGTACTTTACAGAGGAAAATCGCCTTATCAGGAGTTTGCCGTTGTGACCAATCCTTTTTTTGGTCGAATGCTGATCCTGGATGGCGTGGTCCAATTTACTGAAAAAGACGAGTTTTTTTACCACGAAATGATGGCGCATGTTGCCCTTCACGCCATCGAATCCCCCAAGCGCGTCATCGTAGTAGGTGGTGGTGACGGCGGCGTCGTTCGTGAAGTGCTGAAACATCCAACTATCGAGCAGGTTCACTTAGTCGACATTGACCCAGAAGTCACGAGAATCAGCCGGGAATTTTTTCCAACGGTTTCATCAGGACTGGATGACCCTAGGGTGATTCACGCCCCCATGGACGGTGCTATGTTTATGCGCCAGTACGAAGGGCAGGCTGACGCTATTATAGTTGACTCCACTGATATTATTGGGTTTGCCACCAGTCTCTTTACAAGCGACTTCTTTGACAATGCCAAGGCTATCTTGGGTAAAAACGGCGTCTATATAACGCTTTCTGAATCGCTGCACTTCCACTTTGAGATGGTACGAGACGTCCAAAAGACCATGGCTTCCATTTTCCCGCATGTGGACCTGTACACCGCGCCAATAGCCACCTATGGAGGCAATTGGTGGTGCTTCGCGGTTGGGACTAATGGGGTGGATATTCGCAAACCAGTTGGCAAAACCGTTGAAAACACAAGATATTACTGTGAAGAAGTCCACAAGACTGCCTTCTTGCCTGACTTTTTGTACAAGCGCCTGATGGACGAGGAAAGGACCTATTTCTAAATCCAATTCTATCGACAGCCTAGGAACATGCTAAAATCGCCATGTTTTTCGTGATCTCTTTCAAAAAGGCGTCCTGGGAGTCCGTTCATGTTTAACCTATTGTTAGTCGTGGCCATTGCCATGGGACTATCGTTTATGTGCTCGTTGCTTGAGTCGGTGCTCCTGTCGGTCACGCCGACCTACGTCACCCTGCTGACCGAACAAAATCCGAAGATTGGAAAACAGCTCGCAAAATTTCGAGCAAGTATTGACGAGCCTATAGCCGCGATTTTGTTGCTTAACACCACCTCTAATACTGCGGGCGCAGCTTTGTCAGGGGCCTTAGCACTGGAATTGTTTGGAAGCAAATGGATGGCTGCCTTCTCGGCGGCATTGACCTTGGGCATTTTGATCTTTTCAGAGATTTTGCCCAAAACTATTGGCTCAACTTTTTGGAAAACTATTGCGCCTACGGCCACGATAATTATCAGCTTCCTAATAGTTGTCCTAAAACCCATCTTGATTCCGCTTGCCTGGATTAACCGGGCAATCGCGCCTAAAAACCGCAAAAAACAGCTGGCTAGCAGGGCAGAATTAAAGGCACTTGCTGACATTGGTTACAAAGAAGGCAGCCTAGAAGGTTCTGAGTGGCAGGCCGTGACTAATATCATCAACCTGCGTGGAAGCTCCCTTAGCGATGTTATGACCCCACGGACCAAGATGGTGGCTGTGGCCCTTGAAGATGGCGTTGTCGGCGCCAAGGAGGCGATTTTAAGCAGTGGGCATTCTAGGCTTCCTGTTTATGATGAAAGTATTGATGACATTGAAGGAATCGTCCTTTCAAGAGATGTTTGGCGAGCATATGATGCCGGTGAAACTGACTTACGAAAAATCATGAGAGAGGCTCGCTTTGTACCTTGGAGCAAGCCTATAGATGTTTTGATTCGGGAGCTTCAACAAGAACAAGTCAGCATGGTTATTGTGGTTGACGAGTTTGGCGGCACCGCAGGTGTTGCCACGATGGAGGACCTGATAGAAGAAATAGTTGGCGAAATCCAAGATGAACACGAAACACCGGCGGTTCAGTTTGAGAAAATCAGGGATAACCAGATAAAAATAGAAGGAGTTATGCCATTGGATGACGCCCAGGAATTGTTGAACATAAAGCTTCCTTTGGACAGCTATGATACGGTTGGTGGCTTTGTATTTGGTGAACTCGGCCGTGTCCCTGTTGTAGGAGATGAAGTCGAAGTGACAAATGGACGCTTTGTTGTGACTGAGATGGACGAGCTGCGAGTTGCAACTGTAAGGTTTCAGTACCTTGAACAGCCGTCAGACTCTGATACCCATGGAAATTTATAGTTTTGGTAACACTTCGACTCACCACTTTTGTGTGTTGCGGTTATCATTTTGGCCAGCTGACAGCTTTGAATTCAGGCTTGGTCAGCACTGTTTGGTCGTTGGCGGTACTTATTGATGCTTGAAGACTTGGTTACCACATTTGCTGGTTATTCATTTCTCGCCAGCCATCTGCTTGTGCTGACAGTGCTGATCCTTTGTGGCCTTGGACTGCCTGTTCCAGAAGACATTATTTTGGTTTCCGGCGGGGTGCTCACTTGGCTTGAACATCCAGTGGAACCTCTTACTTTAGTTAAGATGATCACCCATCCAGCGGCCCTATCCATGGTCGTAACTGGCCTGATAGGAATTTTGATTGGTGATTCGATTATCTTTTTCGCCGGACGCCGAATAGGTAGCCGTCTGACACATTCTCGCTGGTTTAGAAGCCTAGTGACACCTGCTAAGATGCGTCGAGTCGAAAGAATGATGCTTCGCCATGGTAATGCGGTCGTGATGATAGCCAGATTCTTGCCTGGCCTGCGAGCGCCGACTTATTTCACAGTCGGCCATGCCGGTTTTTCATATTGGCAGTTCCTGCTGTACGACTTTTTGGCCGCCCTGATTTCGGCTCCTTTGTGGGTACTTTTGGGATTTTGGTTTGGAAACGACATCCGCTTGGCCGCTGAAAAAGCCAGTGAATTCAGTCATTATGTACTGGGCGGCGTGGCTTTAATCGTTGTGGCGTTTATCGTATATCGAGTCATCGCAAATCGTCGCGCACGCCAAGATTAAACCAACTGCGTTTGACCACCACCCTTATATGACAGAAAATTCACGACGGCAGAACTTATGGAGGTGTCTGTGAAAATCCGCACTTTGGCTATCGCCCTTTTCTTCACACTGGCATTTGGCTGTAACTCAGAGGACACAGTCACGGATGTCAAGGACGTGGCTCATGACATGGACACGAATGATTTTGAGTCGTCCTCAGATTTAAGCGATGCAGATGATTACGCGGACCTTGAGGATGACGGCGAGAATCGAGATGACTTGGAAGATCCAGAGGTCGATTTGCCAGAACCAGACACCCAGGAGCCAGACAACGGCAAACAGGAGCCCTGGGAGCCTGCCGAATGTGGCTCGTTAACATACAAATGGCACTCGATGATTCCTGGACCTAGGCAAGAAGGGTTTGATGCCGAATTGGAGGCCAAAGCAAGGCGAATTGAGCGCACTTGGCAGACCTTTCATGCTGATGCCATGGGCCTTAATACTGATGTTTCAGTCGATATTGAAA
>DUVQ01000188.1 GCA_012840965.1 Oligoflexales bacterium
CGATGAAGGCAACATAAGCGGCCTGTTCTAGGCCCCCACCCTGCCCCCGCCCCTGTCCCTGCCCCTGCCCCTGCCCCGATGACACCGCCGTCAATTTGGTCTACAATCGCTCCCTGCTCTCTTGAAACTTGGAGAACCTATGAAAACCAAAATCCTTTGTTTGTTAATGGCAGGTGTATTTATGGCTTGTTGTAAGAGCGAGAAGCAACCGGTGGCCAAAGCTGAGTCGCCTTTGTCAACGCCCGCTCAATTTGTTGAGTGGTATTCGACGACTACTGCCCAGATTGAGGACGCAGCAGCGGTCGCCTATTGGAAGGCCGCAAATTCAGGGCAAAAGGCCGATTTTGATGACTATGCGGCAAAAAGCTTGGCTTTGAAAACCCACCACAGTAACAAGGAACAATTTGAGCAGATCAAAAGTTGGCTTGCATCCGACACAAGCCTGACTGATATCGAGCGTCGCGTGTTGGAAGTAGCATTTTTGGCCTACCAGGAAAACCAGGTTCCAAAAGAAGACCTGGAGGCGATGGTCAACAAGTTAAGCGAGATCGAGCAGACTTTTAATACATATAGGGCTACTTTAGATGGAAAAAACTATACAAACAATGACTTGCTGGAAATGCTGGCTAAAGAGACCGATACAGCAAAGCGACAGGCCATCTGGGAGGCCTTGAAGCAGGTTGGGGAACAAGTCGGTGCCAAATTGATTGAACTGGCCAAGATCAGGAACGCCGCAGCCCGGAAGATGGGATTTGCCAACTATTGGGAGATGGCCATCAAGAGCCAAGCTCATGACCCGCAGACCCTGTTGACGCTGTTTGATAGGCTTGAGGCTGAAACAAGGCAGCCATTTGCTGACATGAAGGCGGAACTGGATGCAGAGCTTTCCAGGCGTTTTGGAATTCCGCCCGAAGCAATGATGCCTTGGCACTATGACAACCCGTTTTTCCAGGATGCCCCCCCAAACGAGGCCATCAATCTGGACGTGTTTTATGCCGGCCGAACCAAGGAAGACATCGTTGAGCTGGGGCGCAAATTCTTTGAGGATTTGGGTCTGGAGTTCGATGATATCGTTGCCAATTCCGACTTTTTTGAAAGGGAAGGCAAAGACCAGCACGCATTCTGCATCACCCTGGATCGAGGTGGCGATGTACGAATGCTGCTGAATATTAAGCCGACTGCCGACTGGATGGATACGATGCTCCACGAGTCTGGCCATGCCGTCTATTACAAATACATTGACCGTTCACTGCCTTACAACCTTCGTGAGGCTGCCCACATCTTCACAACTGAGGCGATAGCCATGATGATGGGGGCCCTTGCCAAGAACCCAACTTTCCTGATTGAAAGAATTGGCGCCGACCCTGCAAAGGTTGAAGAGGTGCGCCCGGCGATACTGGAGCAAAGGCGTCGTGAGCAGTTGATTTTTGCCAGATGGGCCATGGTGATGTTCTCGTTTGAGCGCCAACTATATGAAAATCCAGACCAAAACCTGAATTCGTTGTGGTGGGACACGGTGGAAAAGTTCCAGATGTTAAAACGTCCTGCTGACCGCAACTTGGCTGATTGGGCGGCCAAACCTCACTTTACTATTGCGCCGGTTTACTATCACAACTATCTACTTGGCGAATTACTGGCGGCACAATTGCGAGGCAGCCTTGCGCAAAAACTCGGGCACACTGGCCCAACCTGGGCGATGTCTTATTCAAATCGACCTGAGATTGGAAAGGCTTTGATCGAAACTGTGTTTGAGCCTGGAATGCGCTACAAATGGGAAGACTTCGTTAAAAAGGCCACTGGTAAGCCGCTTGGTCCAGAAGATTATGTAGCGGAAGTGTCCAAGAAAGCCGACTAGACCCAAAATCCCGGCTATGCGCCGTAGTCCAGGCGATATGACTCACAAGAACCTGCAGTTAGCGGTTTTACCTGAATAATCAAAGTACCGCTGTCGTTTTGACAGAACATTCCGCAGTTAGCGTGGCATCCATCAACATTAAAGTTCAATTTGACAGTGCCACCATACGATGTCCGACATTGTTTTGCTGGAGGATTACCGTTTTCTTGGCAGACGTACTCAACACACAGCTGATATTGCTGTCCCGCTGGAACCGAACTCAGTTGCACCCATGGATCAATGCGTCCAAGTGGGTCATCCTTCACAAATACCGAATACCAGTCCTCGTCAAAAGCCGGATTAATGTTTGCGAAAAGGTGGGTGGCATCTTCATCTTTATCGGTGATTCCTGGCATAGCCCTGGCAGTTTCTCTGGTGTCGTTTTCTTCATAGACGTCGGTTGTTCCTATCTGACAGTCCCCCCATTGGCATTGGCTATTGCATTGCATGGTTCCACAGTTATTACACGGAGCATTATCACCTTGGCCGCAGACTCCTTGCCCTGTACAAGCTCCAGGTGGCCCCCAATTGCAGTCTGAGTTGCAGGTAACAATGGCAGTTCCACAATTACCACATGGTTGGCTTGTTTGTGAGTTTGGGGCACAAACGCCTTGACCGGAGCATGTGCTCCAAGCTTCCCACTCACATTGAGCGTTGCATTGACGTGTCTGATTGCCACAATTGCCACAACCTTGTGAATCTATTGCATTAGGACGGCATTCTCCTTCACCGGTACACTGCCCGGGCTCGCCCCATTTGCAGTCTTCTTGGCAGGTTACAATGGCAGTTCCACAGTTCCCACAGCTTTGCTTGGTGGTTGCGTTTGGACTGCATACCCCTGATCCAGTGCAGGCACCCCAGTCACCCCATCTGCACGCCTGAGAGCAAGTCCTTGATCTTTCGCCACAATTACCACACGACTCGGTAACAGTGTCGCCAGCGCTGCATTCGCCTTGACCAGTGCACTCGCCGTACTCACCCCAGGTGCAAGCATCAGTACATTCCCTAATTTGCTCGCCACAGTTCCCACAAGCCTTACCCTCTTTGGCTCCAGGGACGCAGACTCCTGCCCCAGTGCAGGC
>DUVQ01000024.1 GCA_012840965.1 Oligoflexales bacterium
GTTGGACATATTTAAGCGGCGCATCTTGTATCGGGCGCCTATTCATCATAGTTTTCAGCATGCTGGGATGGCTGAGCCCAAGATTGTTTCACGTTTTTGGATTGTTTCTGCTTTGTTGGCCGCTGTCACTTTGGCATCTTTGAAGATCCGATAACTTTGGCTGCTATCTTTGGGTGCTATCATCAGTCAGGTTCAGATGGGGTGTGTCTGTGACGCGCAAATATTCCAAAGCCAGAAGCAGTGCCGCCTTAAAGGCCCTTTCTAAAGTAGAAGTTGGGCAGGTGATGGATTTTACCTCGGATTTTCCTGTGGTCATTGAAAAGGCGTCTGGCGCGGCCGTAATTGATGTGGATGGCAATCGCTACCTAGATATGACCTCCTTTTTTGGTGCGGCCTTGGTGGGACACAGAAATCCGGTGGTGCTTGGCGCGATAAGACGGCAGCTAGGGCGTTTGCTTCACGGGATGGGAGACGTTCATCCGCCTGCCGTTAAAGCGAAGTTTCTTTCAAAACTGGCCAAGCGGATGCCGGCGCCAGACTACAAAGGCCTGCTTTCGTTAAACGGTTCTGACGCGGTTGAGACGGCGTTGAAATTTGCGACTGCCGCAACCAAAAAGGCTGGCATAATCGCCTTTAAAGGGGCATATCATGGGCTTACAGGCGGTGCTCTGGAGGTTACCTGGAACCCAGTGTTTAGGTCTCAGTTTCAATCTACCTTGGCCGGTCGAGGCAGGTTTGTCCCGTATCCCACAGACCACGAAACTGCTGCAAAGGTCTTGGAAAAGGTTGAACAAATTGCTTCAAGTGGAGAGGTAGGCGCCATTATTATCGAGCCAATCTTGGGCCGTGGTGGCATCAAAGTCCCGCCACCAGGATTTTTATCGGACTTGGCCAAGCTTGCCGCCCGCCATAACCTGGTCTTTATAACTGATGAAATCTACTGCGGTGCCGGTAGAACTGGTACCTACTTGGCCTCAGATATCGAGGGACTGGCACCCGACGTGATTTGCCTTGGTAAAGCCCTAGGAGGTGGAATGCCTCTTTCCGCCTGCATGATGCGGCCGTGGGTCGCTGACGCTGTCCATGGAGCAAGCCATGAGGCTGTCCACACATCTACGTTTTTGGGTCATCCGATTGCGTGTGCAGCAGGTCTTGGTGTAATGCAGGCGCTGGACAAAGGCTTGGCCGGCAGGGCGGCTCAGATTGGTGGGCTAATCACTAACAAAGCCCAGGAGTGGCAACAAAAATATCCAGTTGTGCTTGAAATTCGTGGACGTGGGGCGATGATTGGCATCGAGATGGCGCCTGGTGTGGCATCACAGGTGGTCGCAATTGCGCTTCGCAAGGGAGTGATGGTTTTGACCGAAGGTGTAAGCAATGAAACCTTGGCTTTGATGCCGCCCCTTGTAATTACAGATCGGGAACTGAATCGGGCTTTAAACATTATTGAATCCGCCATTGTCGAGTCCCAAAAATCCTTAATCATCACGTAGTTAGACGGTTTTCGGAGGTGTTGTGACTTGGATCAAAGATAAGGTGCTTGCCATCATTAATGGTGACCATCTTTTAGATGAACGGGAATTTGAACATCTCTGCCTTCACATTGCCCAGATGCAAGGGATTGTTCAGGAAATCGACGCATCATCTGGCGTGGCCGGCCTAGGGGCTATCGATCCAGTCCCTGAAACGGCCTTTAAACTGATGACCGTCGCCCACTTTCCACCGTCTGAAGCCCAAGCCATCTTTTACACATCTGGCACAACTACAGGATCCTCAGGTAGACGTTTTGTCCAAGACTTAGCCATCTATCGCCAATCAGTTAACCAAGGATTTAAACTTTTTGTGATGGAGGATCTGGTAAAGGCCAGATTTATTTCGTTAATTCCAGATGCTATATCTAAACCAACCTCGTCGCTTTCCCACATGGCGTCCATGGTTACAGATGAGTTTTCATCACAAGTAAACTGGGTGCGCAAAGGCGCGACCATCGATTCAGACCTGCTTAAAACTGCTCTCGACCAAGCGTGCGATTCGAAGGAGCCAGTTGTCATCTTAGGTACCACGTTAGATTTTTTGACCGCCTTTGAATGGATGAAAACCCAAGGATTTCATTGGAAATTGCCCAAAGGCAGCAGGGCTATGCATACTGGCGGTTCAAAGGCCCTTGGGCGGTCCATCAGCAAAAACGAACTTTGGGCTGGCTTTGAAAGCAACCTTGGAATCCCAGCAAATCTTGCAATTGAGGAGTATGGGATGACCGAGTTGTTGTCCCAGGCTTATGACGCCCCTGCAGTCACCCCTGGTCCTCGTCGCTTCGTCTCAGTTCCATGGATGAAAACGCTGGTTTTGGACCCTTTGACCATGCTTCCAGTGGGCGATGGCCAGCGCGGGGTTTTATGCCACTATGACTTGGCCAATTTTGATGCAGCAGTTGCAGTGCTAACCCAGGATGTGGCTACAGCTGTTGAAAACGGTTTTGCAGACATTGTCAGGGTAGTTGGAGCCCCAAGCAGGGGCTGTTCCCACGAGGCGGCCACCGAGGCCGATTAAGGGCCAAATGGATTCGACTGTCTTTTTAAACATCGATGATGCCCGGCTAGCGCTAATCCTTAGCCGTGTACGTGATGCCTGCCTTGATCCTCCAAAATCCTTGTTAGCCGCGATGTCCGAAACTTGGCCTGGCAGCCATGGCAAACTGGCATTAAACCTAGCTTTTAGCCCCTTTGATGACGACAGCATCAAACGGTTGATTGCCCTGGGCGCCTCAAATAGCATGGGATCTCATTGGCTTTTGGCCATTTTAGCCGGCAAGATTCCAGCGTTGGCTGCAAACGTGCTGATGTCGTCTTGGGCTGCAAGAACTGCTGTCAAAATCAAGCCTTCAGCCGCAGATAATGGTTTTGTTCAAGCAATGGTACAAATAACCAAGGACACTGCCCCTGAGTTGCAAAATGCCATAAAAATCTTGAATTTTGACTCTAAATCACCTGAGCTTGCACACGAGATTCAAACCGCCCCTTTGGCACTTGTCTATGGCTCTGACGCTACAACATCGATGGTGCAAAAGGCTCGCAAAGGGCGTCCTACCACGATTGGTGCTCACCGGGAGTCTGGTGTCCTGCTAAGCGAGCAGACGCAAAACAATGACCTGCTTGCCGCGATCAGCCACGACATCTGCATCTACGACCAATCAGGATGCTTGTCGCCTCAATTCATACTGACTGACCTAGATGCGACAGCCTTTGCAAAGGCCCTCTATGAAGCCCTTTTGACGCAGCCCCTGCCTTCACAAAAGCCCACTATGGAGCAAGCTGTTTCCATCAGGCTGTTGGCCCAAGAGACTAGATTTTCAGGCTTTTCTTGCTTCCCAGCCAAAGGTCCGATTCCTCCCATGGTGGTTACAGCCAGCGTATATAAACCAGGTCCAGGCCACAGGGTTATTCAAGTTATTCCTTTTGAGGGGCTGCCAGATCTTCGCCTTCTGTTGCCCACCTTGGAAAACAGGCTACAAGGCCTAGCATTTGCGGGCCCGCCCGAAACTTTACAGGCGATTTTTGCCAAAAATCCGGCCTACATAGCCCCCTACATCTGTAAACCAAGCCAGCTTCAAAATCCACCAGCCGGATGGCCCGAAAATGGGCAAGCATTGGTAAAGTCGATAAAGATGATGTTGCAGGAATTTAGTACAGTTCAACCAACACAACCGTGATGTTATCGCGGCCGCCTCGCCTGTTGGCTCTAGCTATCAACTCTGTTGCGGCCTCATCCAGGTTTGACCTGAATTCGTTGATCGTGTGAAGAATCTCTTGCGGGTCTTCCAGTTCCCCATACAAACCATCACAGCAAAGAAGATACAGGTCGCCAGTCTTTTTTGGGTGGGTTTGGGTGTCCACCAAGACTGTCACCTTCATCCCAAGTGATCGCGTGATTACATTTTTATAGGCAAAGTTGGCAATCTCTTCCTCGGACAAGGCACTGTATTTCTTGTACTCTTCCAACAGCGAATGGTCTGTCGTCAGCTGCGTTATTTCGCCGCCTCTTATCCGATAACACCTGGAATCCCCAACATGGGCTATCGCCAGGTGTTTTTCATCAACAGCAATGGCAACTGAGGTGGTCCCCATGCCACTTAATTCAGCTTCTTCAGCGGCCTTGTGAAAGATGTTCCAGTTGGCCCACTTGATGCTGACCGTCAGCTTGTTTTCCAAAATGGACAAGCGCTTGTCAGGCCTGTATGGCCAAGTAATTTCATCATCAGTCCTGGTCTGGATAAAGAAGTTGGCCATGTCATCGACAGCCATCTGTGACGCAACTTCACCCCCAAGGTGTCCGCCCATTCCATCACACACCACGAACAGATTGTCTTCCGGTTGAATTAGAAAGCGGTCCTGGTTTTGTTTACGCTTACGTCCAATATCTGTTGCACCGGCAAATCGCAGTTTCATTGATGCCCCCTGGGAGACCTTGGTAGCCTACCATCTGTTAGCTGTTTTCGGCAATTTTCTTGTGTCTAAATTCTGCATTTGCAGGAATTTTGACCTCAATCCAGGTATCTACACCTTCTGAGTGGATCTCGGGCGTCCACGGCTCTATTATTGCCGCGGACGGAGGGGCTGATGTTTTCAGATGAGATCGTAGTCACTGGGGCCCGTGAGCACAACTTAGCCAATGTCACAGTGGCAATACCAAAGTATCGTTTTATTGTGGTGTCTGGGGTTTCTGGATCCGGCAAGTCATCCCTTGCATTTGATACGATTTTTGCGGAAGGGCAGCGTCGCTATGTGGAGTCTCTGTCTGCTTACGCCAGGCAATTTCTGGGACAACTGGAAAAGCCAAAATATGACAGTATAAAGGGGCTTACCCCAACCATTGCGATTGAGCAAAAGGCGGCTTCTTCCAATCCTCGTTCAACGGTAGGAACCATTACCGAGATCCACGATTTTTTACGAGTGCTTTTTGCAAGACTTGGCACTCAACACTGTCATCAGTGTGGTCTGCCAGTGGCTCGTCAACAACCTTCGCAGATAGTTGCCGACATTGTTTCAACCAGTGAAGCCAAGACAAGGCTAATGATTCTGGCACCTTTAGCCAGAAACAGAAAGGGTGAGTTTAAGGACCTGTTTGAGTCGCTAAAGACTGATGGCTATGTGCGTGTGCGGGTGGATGGAATCATAGCTGACCTGGAAGATGTAACTTCGCTAGAAAAAAACAAAAAGCATGATATCGACGCTGTGATCGACAGAATTGTCATCAAGGAAGGAATTGCACCAAGGCTGACAGATAGCATTGAAACAGCCTTAAAACTTGGGTCTGGAAGGGTGGTAATAGTTGGCGAGGATGGCGTCGAGCGTACATATTCCGAGCATTTGGCGTGCGAGCAGTGTGGCCTTTCATTCCCAGAACTATCCCCCCAGCTGTTTTCCTTTAATAATCCCATTGGCGCTTGCCCATCGTGTAACGGTCTTGGCTCGTCTTTATCTGTGGACATCGACAAGGTAGTTCCAGACCCGACGTTATCGCTTCTTCAAGGGGCGATTGCGCCTTGGGCAAAGGCGCTGGAAGATGAAAACGGTTGGACATCCGAGATTCTGGCAGGCCTTTCCAAGGCCAACAACATAGACATGAACCTTCCATGGGAAAAGTTGCCAGCTCAACATAAGGACCTTTTACTTTATGGTGACAAACGACGAGTCTCGGTTGAATGGAAATCAAGGTCGTTTAACGGCAATTTTGCGGTTCGCTATGAAGGGATAGCTAACGTGCTGATTCGTCGGCTTCGGGAGACCAGATCCGATGAAATGCGTACTTATTACCAGAAGTTTTTGACGGACCAACCGTGCGAGGCATGTCAGGGGCATCGCTTGCGACCGGAGGCTTTAGCTGTAAAAATCAATGGATACAGCATATCTCAGCTTTCAGACCAAACCATCACAGTTTTGCTAGGCGTCTTAAACGGCCTCGAATTTCCAGGTGAACTGGCCTTGGTGGCTGTTGAACTCTTAAAGGAAATCATCGGGCGCCTGAAGCTTCTGGATGACCTAGGGATTGGGTACCTGACCTTGTCTCGTGCTGGGGCCTCGCTTTCTGGAGGCGAGGCGCAGCGCATTCGTTTGGCATCGCAGCTTGGCAGCGAGCTTACAGGTGTTACCTATATTTTGGATGAGCCTTCAATTGGCCTTCATCCGCGAGACAATGGGCGCCTGATTTCAACCTTGGAAAAACTGCGAGACCTTGGCAACACCGTAATGGTCGTAGAGCATGATCGGGATGCAATCATGTCTTGCGACCACGTGATTGAGTTTGGACCTGGGGCTGGGCGCAATGGTGGGCGAGTAATCTTCCAAGGCACTCCAAAACAGATGCTGGACGACAAAGATTCGCTTACAGGTGCCTATCTTTCAGGGCGGCTTAGCATCGAGGTGCCAAAAAAACGCAGGAAGGCGAAGGGCAAGCTTGTCTTGCGTGGCGCCAAGGGACACAACTTAAAAAGCATCGACGCAACCATACCTTTGGGAGTTTTTACAGTTGTCACAGGAGTTTCCGGCGCTGGAAAGTCATCTCTGGTTACCCACACCCTTTGTCCCACCTTGTCGCGCCAATTACACAATGCTAGGGTGCGACCGCTGGCTCATGACGGGGTTGAAGGCGTAGAGCTACTTGATAAAGTCATCGTCATCAACCAAGAACCAATTGGACGTACCCCGCGGTCGAATCCAGCCACATACACAAAGGTTTTTGACCACATCAGACAGCTTTTTTCCCAAACAAAGGAAAGCCGGATCTACGGTTTTACCCCGGGTCGGTTTTCATTTAACGTCCGTGGTGGACGATGCGAAAAGTGCCAAGGTGCGGGTGTAATCAGGGTAGAGATGCACTTTTTGGCAGACGTGTTTGTCAAGTGCGATGAATGTGATGGTAAACGCTTTAACGATGCCACTTTAAGGGTCAGATACAAGGATCTGACTATTTCCGATGTGCTGGAGCTGACAGTGGACGAGGCGGCTGAGGTTTTTGCAAACACTAGGTCCATATCTCGGATTTTGAAGACTCTGCAAGATGTTGGCCTTGGCTATGTTGCATTGGGCCAATCGTCGCCAACCCTTTCGGGTGGAGAGGCCCAGCGCATCAAGCTTGCTAGGGAGCTTGCGAGGGTGTCCACTGGCAAAACCTTGTATGTCATGGATGAGCCTTCAACTGGCCTGCACTTTGACGATGTGCGCAAGCTGCTAAAGGTTGTTTCACGCTTGGTTGATAACGGAAACAGCGTTTTGATGATTGAGCACAACCTTGAAATTCTGAAAGTAGCAGACCACATCATCGATCTTGGACCTGAAGGTGGCGATAGTGGCGGTAGCATTGTTGTTACTGGAACTCCTGAGGATGTAGCAAAGCACAAACTGTCCTATACTGGCATGGCTTTAAAGGAAGTTTTACACTGACTTAAGCGCGTACAGGGATTGCAACTGGAAGTTGGAGTCTTAGGGGAGTAATGAACGAAAAAAGCCACCAAGTCAGTGTTATCGTGCCAGTTTTTAACGCTGGAACCGCTTTGCAAGATTGTGTAAAGGCGATTGTCGCCTCTGATTTTAAGCCGCATGAAGTAATCCTGGTTGATGACTGTTCTACTGATTCAAAGACTATTTTTCTTTTGGACTCACTACAAAAAGAGTTTTCGCGTCTTGTCAAAGTCGTAAAGCTTAAAAAAAACTCTGGGCCAGGTGTGGCTCGCAATTCTGGAGCTGCTGCAGCCAATGGGGATCTGCTGTTTTTTTGTGATGCGGATACTAGGCTAGACAAAAAGGCCCTTGGCATATTTGTAAAAACCATCGACACAGGGGTTGACGCAGTTTGTGGTGTGTACAGCCCAAATCCATTAAATCCTGGTTTTACCGAAGGTTATAAGGCGGCTTTTGACCACTACAACTTCTCTAAACGCGGGGTTGTGCCCTACAACACTTTTTCGGCTTACTGTGCAGGAGTCAGTGCACAGGCATATCGTCAGGTGGGGGGCTTCAATGAGTCGCTGACTGCCAAAATGGAGTATGAAAACGAGGAGTTTGGTAGGCGCTTGTCTGAACATTACAAGATGGTCATCAACCCTGAAATCGTGACTGAGCATCACTTTCCCGGCTTTACGGCGTTGACCAAGACTTACTTTTATCGAGTAGCTTTGTGGGTGGGGCTGTTTTTGTCTGGAAAGGGGTTTGACGATGCTGGTGACTCAACCTCAGGAACCGGTTTTGCGACTTTGGCCGCACTAGGAGCTTTAGTTTTAGCTTTATTGGTGCCATGCCTAGGCGTGTTTGGGTCCTTGACGTCGACCTTGCTTATCGTTATCTGGCTAGTTGGTTACTTAGGCTTTTTTTCTTACGTCTCGAATGCCTTTCCAAGCAGATTGGCAATCTATATCGCCTTAAACTATTACTTCAGTGTTGTAATCGGGATGGGTGCCATCTGGGGACTTTTTAGATACGCTACAAGTGCGCAATTTCGCAGGCAATTTAAAAGGGGATAACTTCTCGTGTCGGCGTTAATCAAAAACATGAACGCCTTTTTCAACCCCTCCCAGGTGGGCTATTTAATCTGTTTTGTAACCAGCCGTTGCAACATGGATTGCAGCTTTTGCTTTTTGCCAACCGAGGTCAGACGCGGGTCTAAGCCAGATGAACTGACACTTGAAGAATACGAAGCGCTTAACATTGGACCACTGGTTCAGTTGTCTTTAACAGGTGGTGAGCCTTTTTTGCGGCCTGACTTTATGCAGGTGGCTCATGCCTTGATTAAACACACCACGCCTCGTTTTGTGACCATCCCGTCAAATGGCTGGTTTACCGATAAAATCGTGTCCTTTTTCACGTCGACGCTTAAACGCTTTCCGAAAACCAGCTTTCGTTTGGTGCTTTCGATTGACGCGATTGGAGACAAGCACGACGTGCTGCGCAAATCTCCAGGCGCGTTTAATCGCTTGGTCCAGACTTATGAGGCGATGCTTGCGGTTCGTGCACGTTTTGGCAATTTGGTTCTGGATGCAAACTCGGTTTTAGGGCCTTATAACGTGGATACCCTTTTTGAGACGCTGGTAACACTCGATAAAGACTTCCAATTTGATAACCTTGCGGTGAATTTTGAGCGCTCTACTGCAGCCTCTCCTGCAGATTTGCCAAAGTATCGGTCGGTTTATCGCCAGATTGCCGACTTTTTGCAAAACAGGGCCAGGCGTCGTGAAAACCGCTTTATGTCACCACTTTGGCGGACGTATGATTTGATGACTTATGACTATCTGGAGCGCACCGTTTTTGACGATCAATTCTGCCTGCCATGTGTAGCCGGCAAGAAATTGGTGGTCCTCGGACAGACGGGAGACGTTCATCCTTGCGAGGTTTTGGGGGTATCTACTGGTAACGTCCGGGATTATGAGCTTGATCTTAAAAAGCTACTGGATAGCCAGCAACACCAAGACCAGGTTGAATGGATAGCTGACACCAAGTGTAAATGTGGCTGGGAGTGTGCGTTAGCTGCTAATATTGTTTGGAACTTGTCCAGTTATCCAAAGTTGCTGGGCAGGATAAAGTTTTAGCTCACACCAACTGGTCAGCAATGTTTGATGTAGCTGTTGTTATCCCAACTAAAGAAATCGATGCGATGCTGGTCGATCATGTAGCCCGCATCAATCAACTTTATCCAGGAATAGAAGTCATTGTAGTTGCAGATGTTTTGGGGACTGAAGCGATTGAAGCCAAAGTTATAGAGGCAGACAGCCCAGTCTTGGGATTAAAGCGCAATTTAGGTGTAAAGCACACTGACAAGACATACATTGCGTTTATCGATAGCGACGCCTATCCAGATGAAGGTTGGCTTGAGACTGCGATCGAGCAGCTTGAAAAGAACAAAAGTATTGGCATCGTAGGTGGACCAAATCTGCCTCATCCGGATGAAACTAGAGAGCAACGTTTAGGGGCGTTGGCGTGCGATAGTTCTTTAGTGGTTGGTCCCAACACCTTTTGGAAACGGCGGTCAGCCACCAGATTTGTATCCGAGCTTCCAAGTAGCAACATGGTTTTCAGACGCCAGGATTATCTTGATATTGGTGGGATGTCAGGCCAAGTCATGACTGGTGAGGACATCGTTTTTTGCGTTCATATGGCTGGTCTTGGCAAAAAGATCCTCTTTCATCAAAACGTGCGAGTTTTTCACTTTAATCGTGGCTTGAAACCTTTTTTAAGGCAGCGTTATGTCTGGGGAAAAGGCGTGTTTTCAGTCTTGCGCATAGTTTTTCCAGCTTACTTAATGTCGCTTATGCCCTTTTTCTTTGTCAGTGCTTTGCTTTTGCTTGGATTGGTTGGCTTGTTTTGGACGCCAGCTTTGGCTTTTTTTGCTGCGATTCTTGGCCTTTACACGGCGGCAGCTTTGTTTGAATCAATCCGCATCGGTAAGTCTGATTGGTTGTATTTGTTTCCGTTCATAGCTGGTGCGAATATCAGCTCTGGTTTAGGGGCGATAAATGGGGCTTTGTTTGGAGATTCTGCCAAGTCCTATGGCTTGTATACAAGAACTTGATTGCGGTGGGTTGATTTTTTAAGAGACCTTGCGCTTAAAGATCAATCTAAACAGAGTCTTAACCATTGCTAGTGCCGCCCTTACCGCCTTTTTGGGATTGCGAATCATTAACCACGCCAAGAAAAACACCACCCTTGGCCTGGTATAGAATCGCAAAAACGCCGACCTCATCAGCTTGCGGCGCTCGTTGGCCACTTTTGAATCTTCAATAAAGTTAAAGTCCTTGGAAAAGTCGTATCTGGAGAAGTCATCAGACAGGAATTTGGAAGACCGATATTGTGCCCAGTAGTTTGTTCCTGGATATATGGTAAGGAACGAAAAAATCGCGAACCAGAAACGGTAAGTCAAGGAGAATTCAACGGATTCTCTGGCCTCTTCAATGGTTTCAGTCGGCAGGCCAATAATAAACATCCCAAAGACTGGGACCTTGTGGCGCTCACAACGTTCAATAGTTTCAATAGTTTGGGCCTTTGTAACGCCCTTATTTGCCGCTAACAGCAGGCGGTCATTTACTGTTTCAATGCCGATGCATACGTGATCAACCCGCCCCTTGGCCAACAGCTGCGCAACCTCGTCATCGATAAGATCGATTCTGGTTGAACAGGTCCAAGCCATCTTACGCTTGCCAAATTCATCGATAAAACGGCGCAGTCTAGGCTTAGAAAGAGTGAAGTTATCGTCGAGGAATTCGATGAACTTGATCCCATAATTGCTTTGTAGGTGGTCAACCTCAGCCATCACCCTTTCAACCGAGTGCCACCTTACTTTTTGGTGCCAGATTCTGGGGCTGTAACAGTAGTTGCAGTCGTACTTGCAGCCTCTGGAGCCCATCACCTGAAGGACTGTGCGTCCGCTTGCCTCAATAAAGTTGCTATAGCGGTGCATAGGCAAAAGATGCCAAGCCGGCATAGGGATGGTGTCAATATCCTGGATAAGCTCTCGTGGTTCATTTACCCTTACTTGGCCGTCACTATCCCTGTATGCAACCCCTTGAACTCCTTCAAGACTTTCGTTATTCAAGAGTTTTGGAACTAGCTCCACAATGGTGAGCTCACCTTCACCAAAAACGACGGCGTCTATGACTCCTTGCACGCTTTCAGCTGGCAATGCCGTAGGGTGTGGGCCTCCAATAATCACCTTGGTTTCAGGGGTGTGGGCTTTAAGTCTTTCAGCAATTTCCAATACTTTGTAGAAGTTCTGGGTGTGACAGTAGATCCCGACAATCTGGGCCTTTCCCTGGACACGTTCAAGCAGCTGGTCGTCAGACAGCAACTCGGCGTTGCCGTCTACAATTCCGACGCTGTATTTTTCCTGTTCAAGGACCGACGCTAGGTAGCAAATACCAAGGGGGGGCAGAATCAGGTCAAACTCGTGGGTACCCAGCCGCCCCTGGGTATTGCTGAAAATGTTTACAAAGCAGACTTGCAACGAAATGACTCCACGCAGCCGCTGCCTAGTCTAGGTTAATGGCCTTGTCGATTTCAATGCCACGAATCTGAGTAGGCGGAATTTCAACCTCGTTAGGCTGCACAACGGGGGCCTCAGGTTTGGGAGGCCAAGTGGCTTCAACGTAAAATCCAAAGGAGGGGCTTTCGTACTCAACAAAAGCGGTCACTGGTTCTACCAGTTTTTTCAGAGCTAAACGCTTGGTCTGGCGTCCAGGCAGGGTAGGTCCTTGCAACACAGGAAGCGGGCGCCCATCGCCCATCACAGTGTTGGTTCCAGTTTTGAACTTTATCTCAGGGGCGGTCGGCAGGTTGCCTTTTAATTCCATATGAACGTCCAACAGCGTCAAATCATTCTGTTCTGTAGCTTGAAGCTTCAAAACCAAAGGTGGCGCCGTTCGAACAGATACGGCCTTGGCCGGAATCACTGGTTCCTGGGTAGCCGTCTTTGCACAAGACGTCATCATCAACACAACGAAAGTCATCAGATAAAGACTGGTTTTCTTCATATTACAGACCTCTGATTATCATCCTCTAATAGCATGTGGCACTGCTGTGAACATAGGGAAACGAAAGGTATCTCCGAATAGTCCATTCCATATCGCTCGCCAGCGATGAATCCTGACACTTGACAGCATCCGCAAAGTCAACGAAATCAGCCCCATTTGCACCACGATTCTTTGTCAAGAATCTGTCAGAGCTTATGGCTGATAGAACCCTTACCATTCCAAGCGCTGTTTTATCATCAGCATGAGTGTTTGTCTCGGGCACGTCGTAACCATCCCACAGGTGCCACAACATGGTAGTCACCCAAAGCTCATCAAGATACTGGGTGATGCTGCCGTTTATGTCCGCTCGTCCTGGAACGCCGCTTGCGTACGAATTCATTTCATCAAAGTCTACCCACCAAGAAGAACCAGAGTTAATATCCCAAAACAGTGGGTAGGCCTCCCCCATCCATACGCTTACCAAAGATACCGCAAAGAATGTTGCCCACCCTTCGCTCCAAGCAAATGCGGGCTGTATCTTTTCTCCAAGGTAGTGGGAGTCTCCTGGCGAGTCGTCCTTAGAGTAGTTAGCTGCCACATAGTGCCCAAATTCGTGCAGGATTACCGGATAACCCCAGGCAGAAGCGCTACTGGATTCGCCTCCTATGTATATCGATTGACTAAAGGCATAGGCGGAACCACTGGGACTTTGGTAACCGCCCCCCCAGTAACAAGCGCCACAGCTCCAGCTTTTACCAGGGGCCCATAGCAACGCAAGTGATACCAGCTTGCTGGGGTTTTCACCTACCAATAGACGATAAGCCTCGTTCATTGCCTCGGCGGCAAAAAGCAGCAGATACAGTGCCCCGGAACCGTTAGCCTCGGAAACATGTACAGTACCCATTTTACCGTCAATCGGAATGCTGTGGGTCCAGCTCCAGACGGTCGTGTTAAGGTTGCTGTCTACATCAGCGTTGGCTGGGGGCTTCAAGACAGCCAGATATGGCTTGGTAGTGCCTTCAGGTCCCCACGCGGCCGCAAATGTAAGCTTTTCAGCGCCTGTCAAAGTCCTGCTTAATTCGATTCTAAAGTCACCATCACCATCGGTACGTCCCTTGGCTAGCACCATTCCTGTGCTGCTGGTGACATAGACCTCAACCAGCGCGGCCTGGCTGACTTTCGATGCACCAATGATTATCCGACTTCCACTAGCCTCAGCGCCTCGAAGGTCGTAGGTAAGCTTACCCTGGACAACCGCGGCGGCCGTCTTGTTAACACACTGGCCATTAGTATTACAGTCCTGAGTTGAAGGGCAGGTTCCGCATGTCCCACCACAACCGTCAGAGCCGCACTGGCGTCCTGCGCACTGAGGGGTACATTGCTTGCAGGTGCCTGATTCGCAACCATAAGAGCAAGTATTCGCGACGGCCCCTTGGTTGCCACAAGAGTCAACCCAGCACACGTTGTTTGAACAGCAAGACTTCGACACGTTTGGTGTGCAAGTGCACTCACCCGAATTGCATTGCTTCCCATTGGTACAGGTGTCGCCACAGCCAGAACAGTTGGTGTTAGTTCCAAGGGTGGTACATGTGCCACTGCAGTCAACTTGTCCGCTTGGACACTTGCACAACCCATCACTGCAGACTTGGCCGCCGGTGCAGTCGCCGCATGTGCCGCCACAATTGTTGCTGCCACATTCACGTCCATCGCAAACTGGTTTGCAATCGCCCTTACACTGGCCGTCTATGCAAGCTTCGCTGCAGTGCTGTACATCGACCCAATCCAAACAGCCATCAACGCGGCTGCACTTTACACTGGTGTTGTTTTTGCATCCCAGTTGGCCCTCAACGTTACACTTGTCGACGCATTGTTCGCTGGTGATGCATTGCCCGTTGGAGCAGCCATTTTTACATCTAACAGATGTTGTCCATTCCAGGCATCCGTCGGCACCTATCGAACAGATCTGCACATCGCTGCCATTACACTGATACTGGTCGACGCCTGGGCATGTATTTACGCAAAAATCCTTACCGATGCAGGCGCCATCCTGGCAACCGTTGCTACAAGTGGCGACCTTGGCCCAAACCAAGCATCCGTCGCCCATGGCGCATGTCATTGCGTCATCGTTCAGGCAACCAGACGTTCCTTCTGCAGGGCATTTATCTTGGCACGATGGGCTGTTGACGCAAGCGCCATTATTACACCCGTTTGAACATTCGGCCACTGTGACCCAGACGTACTTTCCATCACCTGGTTGGCAGACTACCCGCTTGTTACCCTTACAACCGGAAACTCCGATGCCAGGACACTCGTCCACGTTGTCAGCCGGGCCTCTCTTACAGGCTCCGCTTTCGCACCCATTTGAGCATTTTGCGACTGGCGCCCATACCAGGCAGCCATCACCCATGGAGCATGTCAGCAATTCGTCCTTTAGACAGCCAGTCAGTCCTTCCCCCGGGCATTGGTCCTGGCACGCAAGACTGTTGATACATTGGCCGTTGTGACAGCCATTTAGGCAATCAGCAACAGGTGTCCAGACTTGGTTGCCATCGCCTGTTTGGCACACAAGACGGGTGTCTCCCTGGCAGGCGGACTGCCCCACCGTTTCGCAAGCCTGAATCGGGTATTGTTCGACGTTATCACACCCAACAATCCCAAGCGCGACCAAGACCAAAACGAGTTTTAGTTTTTTGAGCATCTATCTAGTCCATTTACCTACAAATTTGCCAAATCAGACCCAAACAAAAGGACGCCTAAAGCCAAAGTACACAAGGGAACTTTGCACACACGCGATCCGCTACATTATCCAAATCTGCGGCAGGTTATCAAGCGTATTAAGGATTAGTCGGTGTAATTGCAGGGGTTAGAGGAGGCGGGCGGGGGCAGGGACTGGGACAGGGGCAGGGGCGGGGGCAGGAGCGTGATTTTGGGTTTACCGCGGTGGCTGGACGGGTTATCTTTGCTTTTGTGAAAATTATTGGACGATTGGGCATTCGTGCTCGTTTAGCTTTGGTGCTTACTGTTTCGGCCTTGCTTGGGGCGTTGGTGTTGGTGTCGGTTATGCGGCCGATTTATGAGTCTTTGCTGCCTCGA
>DUVQ01000189.1 GCA_012840965.1 Oligoflexales bacterium
CCCCAATCTTTCCAAGTGTATTGGGCACACCTTAATCCACACAGACGGAACGACGTTGCTTGGTGCTGATGACAAGGCTGGCGTGGCGGAAATCATGACTGCGGTTGATTGGATGCGACGTCACCCTGAGTTTAAGCATGGCAGGATCCGGATTGCCTTTACAACTGATGAGGAGATCGGCCGCGGGACTCAGCACTTTGATGTCGAGGCCTTTGGCGCCAAGTACGCCTACACGCTGGATGGTGGCGACCTTGGTGAGATCGAAGACGAAACTTTCTGTGCCGATGCTGCAAAGGTAATCGTCGAAGGGGCTGACGTTCATCCTGGTTATGCAAAGGGTAAGATGATTAACGCGGTTCGAGTCGCCAGCCGGATTATCGATAAGCTTCCGACTACCAACCTGCCTGAAACCACTGAGGGGCGCGAATCTTACTTACACCCCTACGACGTGAAGGGCGATGTTTCCAGGGTCGAAATCAAGTGCCTGATTCGTGCGTTTACCAACGAGGAATTGGCTGAGCGAGCGGCAGATCTTAGGAGGGCTGCGGCTGAAGTCCATTCTGAATTCCCAGGCAGTAAGGTGTCGGTTGAGATCCAAGAACAGTATCGAAACATGGGCTTTGAGATTGCAAACCATCCTGTTGTGATGGACTTGGCGATTGAGGCTGCAAAGCGCATGGGGATTGAGCCGATTCGCAAGGCGATCCGTGGTGGTACTGATGGGGCTAGGCTGACGTACATGGGCCTGCCAACGCCAAATCTTTGGGCTGGTGGTCAGAATTTCCATTCCATCAAGGAGTGGGTATCCCTTGATTGGATGGTCAAGTCCGTTGAGTTTACCCTCCAGCTACTTGGACTTTGGGTCGAGCACACCGCCAGAACCGCCAGATAGATACCCGCCGTATTATTGCTGTAATCTCAAGTAGTTATTGTAGTTTAAGGAAGCATGGCTTTGATCGCGTTAAACTCGGCCTCGTCCCATGTATAAGCGCTGGAGTCCCGAGCAATGCCTTCACCAGTTAACTTGGTGGAAATTTTGCTGATCCTGTCTACAGTCGGGGGGTGGGTTGAAAACAACTCGCCTATCTGTGACAAGAATTCCAAACCACCGTCGGAAGGCTCCAAAGTATGTAGGAACTCAAAGAAATCAACCAAACCCCAAGCGTTGTAACCAGCTGCCAAGGTGTAGTCGGCCCCAATATCGTCGGCCTCGTTTTCCTGGTCCTTCGAGAAAACGAGAGTCTCAGTGGTCCCCAAAGCTCCTGAAACGATGTCCTTGTATTTGAAATCTCCAAGCAAGCTGGTCAAGCCCGAGATAACCATGTAGGACTCAAGTCTTTTGACTCCGTGCCTAGCGTTGATGTGGGCCAATTCATGTCCAATCACACTAGCGACCTCGGCGCCTGATGTGGCGGCTTTCAAAAGGCCCTTCGTGACGTAGACATAGCCTCCCAACACGGCAAAAGCGTTTATTTCATCAGTATCAACGACGGTAAATGTGTAGCCCAAATCCTTGCGATGGGTATGTGGCACAATCCTGTTGCCGATCTTTCTGACGTAGTCTTTTACCTCTTTATGACCGCTAAGTTCAGGCATTTCCTCGGCAAGAAGCTGGGCATGAAACTCAGCGCCCAACTCTTTTTCCTGTTTTTCACTGATTAACCATGACTCAGAATCAAGCCCAGCGCAACCAAGGCCAAAAAAGCCCAACGCAACAATTGGAACGAATCTTCTAAGCATCATCACATTCCCTCAAAAAAACACTTAAACAGGCCAAAAGCCCCAACCGGAGCAGACAGAAAGTATCGTAATCACCACCACAAAGGTCAAGTGCAAGGGACGCCGCCCCTGGCCCTGCCCCTGGCCCTGCCTCCTGTTCCTGTCCCTGCTATAGATTGTGCTAACTAGCATGTTCTGGTTGCTGATGTTTGTTGGGCTTTGGCGTTTGATCTCTTCGTTACAGTTATAAAACATGTCCGGGGGCATCCTTCCGGACCATGTTGCAGGGTGCCCTCTCGACCTCTTTTTAGCTCCAAATCCTGCAGATTAGCACAATCATGCCCCTGTCCCTGTCCCTGCCCCTGACCCTGGTCCTGCCTACCTCGGAGCAAAACCTACGGTGGTGGTTGCCCCGGCATAGCGGTCAAAGTAGACTGGCTTGGCTGGTAGTACTTTTTGGTGGATTATTGGTTTGTTGAACTGTTTTCTGGCTTCTAAACACTGGATGACTACCGAACGATGCGAGTTCCAGTACCTTTCGTTGGTTAAGTATTCAGGGGGTAGGTCCGCCAATTCAGGTGGCTCAGGGGTTCCGTTACACATTGGTGCCAGGTAAAAGAATGCTGGTCCCTCACCTGCTTTTTGCAAGCCCTCCTTCCACGACAACCAAGTGATATCTGGCCTGTTTGCCAAGTGTTTAGTGACCTCGTATCCATAGAATCCGGAATCAACATCTGGCTCGGGGTAATAAACCTGTGCCTTATCTGGAAGCAAGGGTAAAGATTTCACCAGATATTGAAACTCCAAGTCGTTGGTCCGTGGCTCCATGACCCTTTTTATAGCTGGCGTGCTATCAATTAAGACGATAACCAACGCCAAATACAATACGACGACCTTTACGATTTTATTGCGAAAAGGCAACGCCATCGAAGATAAGCCGACACTTGCCAGATATATAAAAGGCAAAAAGGCTAAGGTCCTGAAACGAGCTGTGTAGAGGTCTCCTTCATCCACAATCGCACCCTTGGTGGCAGCTTGAACCAGCAGGAAGGCCAAAAGCCCCCAAAGGACCGTACGGTCACGACGAATGCAGCCGACCACAAAACCGCCTACGGCAAAAAACGCAACTAATGGGCCAGTAAAATAGCAATCAAAAAAAAGCTGTCTGAAACTGGTGAAAACGCTACCTGATGTGGGGGTAACTTCACTTGGAAAGCGCAACAACGTCACGATCACCAAGCCAATTGCGACGCCAGCAACCACATTGGTCTGCTTTTTCCATGCGTGTCCTGGCCACACCAAAAGTCCAGCAATTGGGGCGATTAGGATGGCCTCTGGCCTTGATTCCAATGCTAAAATCGTGGATAAAACAAAGGTAATAAGCGCAAACAAAGATTTTTGGTTGTAGTACCGGACCACCGAAAACAATGACACAGCTGATAAAAACAACACGTAGCTTTGCCGCTCACAATCGGACGAATATCGAATCAACATCGGCTGCAATGCCAAAAGAACCCCAGCTACAAAGGCAATCTTCCAATCCTTCTTCAACTCGAAGACCGCCATCGCAAAAACCATTGCAGCTAGCGAACCCAAGATCCTGGCCACCCAAATGACGACATGATGGCTTAAGGGACCAAAGACCCCGAAAAGAGAGAGCAACGCCTGTGGGGCTTGTCCATATTGGTGGTAAAGGATGTTAAACGTTCCAGGACCTATGGTGCCAAAAGACAAACGAATCAATAACGCAACTGCGAACACTATACAAAACCACAGATTTACAGGATGTTTGGCGATAAAAACCACCAACAGCGCAAAAAGACCCAGCCAAACAACAATCAACGGACTGGAGATCTCAAATGGGGTGTCTGGAACATGGCTATAGCGGTCCGAGCCTCCCCTATGCGGCTTTTCTTTTGGGACCGCCCACAAACCTGTTATCGTAGTTGTTTCAAGATGTTCTTCAATCAGGTGCTTAAGCTTCGATGGATTTGGCCCGTCACCGGTGACACTAACAGAAAATGGCAGTTGTCTCGCCTCATCCTTAGAATTCGGATGCGTCAGTTGCGCCTCATAAGTCCCGTCGTCAGAAAAGCGAACCAAGATGTGGTCGGACAGAATCTCAATTCCCTCTAGCTTAAAGGGAAGAAAGAGGGATTCTTTTCCTTCAGGGACAATAAAGATTTGGGCAATGGCCGCCTCATGTCCAGGCTCGATGAAGTACTTGGGCGGCTTAGTTCCGGCGTCAGACGACGAATCACCACAGCCCCAAAACAAGGCTGAAATGACGATCATCTGAAGAACTAAGCCTTTAAAACATCTTGATTTCATAAATCTTATGACATCGGGGTTCTTGTTGAGAACTTAATAAAAGCCACGCCTAATTATCCTGAGCACTTTCCAAAAATTGTCATAGCGTAAACGTTTCACCTGTCTAAGTATCTGCCTGGGTCTCAAATAAAAGGAGCGCATTGCTCTTTTCTGGTAAGAGCGTAGCTGACTAGGTGTCATTCCTTCTGGGGTCCAAATTGGGTCCACATCCTTGAACATGATGTACTGAGCGTAGCGGGTCCAAACAGAGGTATCCACCCTCCCATTTGGGCGAATGCCGGTGTCTAACTCACCGTTGGCCACCAGTTTGTCGAACAGTGGAGACCCCGGATACGGCGTAAAAATCGAAAACTGGGCAAAATCGATTGGCAGACTGCACGCGAACTTGATGGTTGCCATTATGTCTTGATGAGTCTCCCCGGGTAGCCCCAGAATAAACAGGCCAGAAACACTGATATCTGAATTATCCTTTATGGTTTTAACTGCCTTAATGGCCTGTTCAATTTTGAACCCCTTGTGAATGGAGTCAAGGATTCTTTGTGAACCACTTTCAAGACCAAGACTCAAATCAAAACATCCGGCACTTTTTATTGCGTTAATCAGCTCAGCATCCACATGACGCACATGGGCCTGAGCCCCCAACGAATGGTCAGGCCGCGTTCGTGGTACAGGTCGCAAATATCGAAAATCCTTTGGCGATCAGCTAGGAAGAGGGAGTCCTCAATGTAGGCGTAAGTTGCATTGTATTGCTTTTCCAGCAGTTCTAGCTCATCTACAACCTTCTTTGGTGGGTCATACCTGGGCTTTCGGTTGGCGTGAACTACACAAAAGGCGCATCTATAAGGACATCCCCGACTGGTGACAATCGTTTTCACGTGTTGACGTTTGCCTGGAATGAAAGGTTGGTTGCTGATCGCGCTTAGGCCATAAAGGCTTTGATCAACCAGGTCTCTGGCTGGAAATGGCAGTTCACCTAGATCCTGGATGTAACCGTCAGGTAAATTCCGTTTGACCTCGCCATCCTTGGTCAATAGCGAAATCCCAGAAATGTCGTCATATTCTTGGTTATCGGCAAATCTTTCCACTAAAGAGGCTACGACATATTCGCCTTCTCCATGAACAACCACGTCACAACAACCAGACAGAAGGTAATGCTTCGCAAACACCGAGGCGTGTATGTTTCCAAGGATGACTTTAACATCTGGATAGCGATTTTTAATTTGCTGACCCATGTCAAAGACCTGGGCTCCATTGCAGGTCAAAGTTGAGAAGCCAACAACTGTAAAGTGGCTACCAGCTTGGTCAATTAAAGCTTCAATTCTTTCCAGTATATCCGCAGCTTTCAGATTTTCTGCGTGGGCATCTATGACTACTACGTCGTGACCAGCCTCAATTAAGACCGCGGCGATGAACAAGATTCCAAGGGGTTCATATTTTTGAATAAACTCGGTACCGACACCCAAGACCTGGTCAAGCTCATCTGGAGGATTTACCAATACTACACGCATTAAAATCAGGCCTTTGAATCAAGGTATGACGATGCCCAGCCTCTTTTAACTTTCACCGCCCCCATTGTCAATTTCATTCTCCTGTCCCTGCCCCTAGCCAAACACAAATGTGGACAATCGAACCCTCGGTATTCTAAACTTGCGGCGGCATTTTTTGATTGCCGGCACATGATTTTAAAACCAAAGGAACTGACATGAAAAAGCATCTAGCGTTCTTTTTAACCAGCAGCCTCCTGGTCGCCTTTGCTGCATGTAACGGGGCGGACGATCCTCAAGACGTTTTGCAGGACACGCAGGAGCCCTCAGACGAGGCGACCACAGACGACGCACCCACAGACGACGCCGACGTCACCAAGCCTGATGATGGCACCCAAGACACCCCAGAACTGCCTCCAACGGACACTGACGACGGTGGCGACGCTGACATCGAAGAACCCAATTGGTGGGAGCAGCCTTGTGAAGCCGAGGATTTACCACGCTGCTCAGACGATGCTTACGTGAAGTTCACTTGCACTGATGGAAAGTGGGAACAGTTTGAATGCATGAAGGAAAAGGGGCAGCTTTGCGAAGATGGAGCTTGCATTGACCCATGGCATTATGGAAATCCAACTTTCGGCACCTGTCCAAACCCTGAATTTGGAACACAAGAAACCTTGGCTCAAAAGGCGGCTTACTATGACGATATCGCCGCCAGATTGCATATACACCCAGATTTGAAATGGGCAGCTGGTGCCACCTTGAAAAAAGTCGAAGTTGCATGTGCGGACGGCGAAGAAGGCCCCTGCTACGCACCTATTAAGTCTGACTTGGAAGCAACTTATGAGGACGTTGAATCCTGGCACACTGGGGAAAACGATGGTCTTTGGAGTGCCTTGTACTTGACTTCCCAGGCTTATAGATATGCCGTTACGAAATCGCCCGAAGCCTTGGCCAACATAAAACTTTTACTGGAAGGCGAAGTTATAAGGATGAAAATCACGGGCGTTCCAGGCTTGTTTACCCGCCAGTATATCCCGCCACACGTACCGGGCATTGCTTGTCCTGATCCTGAAACTCTTAGGCACAGATACACGACTGACGAAGAGAAAGACGACAACCAGTGGGTGCAGATCCGAGAAGATGGCTGTGCTTGGGTGGTTGATCGCGTCACTGACGAGTGGACCACAACCCCTGGAGATATGACCGAGCCGCACTGTGGGCTTGATGAATTTGCTGGATGGTGCTGGCTGGATAACGTTTCTCAGGACGAATATGCCGGACATATGCTGGCGTTGGGGGCCATATTGAAGTTGGTGGATGACCCCGAAGTTGTGGAAACAGTTAAGGACCTTAACACGCAGGTTGCCCAGCATCTGGTAGACAATTGGCTCTATTTCATTGACTGGGACGGCCGAATGACAGAACACGGCAGACTGCAAGCCACCTGTTTGGCTGGTTTTCCTGGGTTTTTGGCGACTTTGGCGCTGAACTACATCCTGCAAGGTGCTGTCAGCAGTGATGACGCGAATATCTGGCACTTTTATAACGAATGCCTGTTGCGAAAAGGCGGAAAGCGGTGTGAGGGTTGGCCCTATCAAGTGGAAGAGAAATACCAGAATTACCTGAACTCCACAGGACTCTATCTGGGAGAGCACGATTGTCTTAGTAACTGGAACAACATGAATATGATCTTGTGCGCAATGCACAACCTGATTTGGTTTGAGCAGGAACCAACATTTAGAGAGCTGTATCAAGACACAATGGTCGAGCATATTACAGCAGCTCCTGACACAGAGCGAACTATGATCAAGCAAAAAAATGCCTGGTTTAACTTTGCCCACGCCGCCATGAAAAAGCTTGGTCCTAATTCTGATGGCCCAGCTTTCGAAACGGTTGAACAGGGGATCTGCGCACTAAAGGAATTCCCAGCTACAAAGCAACAGACAGCCAAGGATACCGCGTCGATTAGCGAGCACTATTGCAATACCCGCCTTGACGGATCAGATGCCCAGGAGCCGTTTTCAGTGGCACAGCGTTGCATACAAACCTTCATGTGGTGGGGCGATCCCTACAATCGCCGCACTTGTTCAGGCAATCAGTACTACTATGAAGTTCCAGGTGACTATCTGATGGCCTATTGGATGGGGCGCTATTACGGGTTCATCCCCGAAGACCTGTGATATAGCTCAAGGAATCACGATGAAACCTACCGAAAGTCAGCTAAGCGAGAGAGCCTTTAAAATCGCTGACGATATCTATCGAATATCAGTCCCTACGCCCTACCCTGTCGGTGATGTAAACATCTATTTCATCGACGGCAAAAAGCCAGTTCTGATTGACAGCGGCGTGGTTGGCGAGCGCAATCTGAGGATTCTTAGCGAGGCGTTAGCGGCTTTTGGACGCAAAATCGAGGTGATCGACACGATTTTACTGACTCACACGCACCAAGACCATTCAGGAGGAGCTAACGGCATCAGAAGGCTTTCTGGTGCAAAAGTGCATGCTGCCGGTTGGGTTACTACGCATTTGGCGGACATCAAGAAGGCTTTTGAAGGCTACTACCCTGTGATGATGGACTTACTGAAGCGAGCTGGCTTTGGTGACGAGGCCTTGAATGCTTTTGGCCAGACCTTCCAATCCCTGAAATCAGCCAGCAAGTCGTGCCCTAGTGTCATGCCGCTGAACGAGGGGGACGTGCTGGAAATAGAAGGGGGCCGCCAAATCAAGGTTTATGAACGTCCAGGCCACAGTCGCAGCGACCTTCTTTTTCTGGATGAGCCGACACAAATTGCCTTTACTGGAGACCACGTTTTAGAGCACATAACCCCAAACCCGACGCTGGAGCTGTCGGCAGTTTCAGATGGCGTCCCCTACAAGTCGCTTTGGTCTTATCAAAACAGCCTAAGGGCCACGATTGAGCTGCCGATTTTGCTTGCTGCACCTGGACATGGGGCGCCATTTCGCTATCTACCTAAGCGATGCAACGATATCTTGGCAATGCAAAACAGGCGGATTGAGCGAACCGCTAAGGTGCTGGCAGAGCATGGTCCACTAAGCTTAAAGGACCTTGGAAATAGGCTCTTTGGCCATGTAAAAAGCTACGATGTACTTTTGACCCTGTCTGAATCCCTGGGGGCCGTAGAGGTGCTCGAAAGTCAGGGGCGCGTCACCAGGGAACTTGAGAACGGCGTTGAATACTTCAGGATTTTTGGGAAAGATTGACGTCCATCTTTGGCGTGTAAATCTCGATGCCGTTTTCATCAAGGCTGCGTTTTATCGCTACAATGCTAGCCTCGCTAACATCCAGATACTGATTAGCAACGGCCCATACCCTGACCTTCCAGGTGACATATGGGTTTGCAATCGAATCCAGAATTATCATTGGGTCAAACGCACTATCCCTAAGCAACTCTGAATCGAATTCCTTTCTGACCGATGCGGCAGCAGCCTCCAACACAGCACGCGTTTTATCAATTGAGTTAGACTGGTGCACAGTCACGTCGACCTCGGTCCTGCGCACCCCATGATAGGTCAGATTTTCAATCACCGAGCCATGGACAGAGCCGTTTGGGATAATGATTCGGCGCTTGTCATAAGTATCTATAGTGGTCGAAAAAATCGAGATTTTATCAACAACACCCAAGCGATCTTGGACTTTAATCAGGTCTCCAACTTTGAAAGGCCTGAAAATCAGCAACATGAACCCAGCGGCCAGATGAGACAGGCTCCCTTGCATGGCAAGACCGATCGCCAAACCTGCAGCACCAATGACGGCAGCAAAGCTTGTGGTCTCGATGCCAAAGATCCCAAGACAGGCCACAAACGTAAAGACTAAAATGGCCATCTTGATGATGCTGTTGATGTAGTTGTGAAGCAACGGGTCAATCTTGCTTCGGCGCAAGGCAACCAACGATAGGCGACTAACCCAACGGAACATTATGTAAGCGATAATCAGTACTACGATGACGCCAATAGTCTTTTGGGAATAAGTCACTATCAGTTGCTTGCCTTGTGCAAGCATTTCGGCGACTAGTCCTGGATCGATGTCTTTGATCTCGTTAATGGGAGTTTCCAATTCATCACCTTCTTCAAAGTAGGCTCCAAAAGCAGCAAGCCGGGGCCACACATAAGCCGATGCTCACCGTCCGGATTCTATCCTCAATCTGACCTTTTCACGAAATCGAAGTCATCAAACGGCTATTTTGGGTTGACAATGAGGCTGACTTGTTAGAAGTTTCCTGCTCATGGCGCATATGCGCCTAGCTAGGTTTAAGGGCGTTTTTCACCCTAAGTCACCAGCTGACTTTAAGGTCTCGTTTCGACGGGCAATTTTGGTGGATTTTTTGGGTGTGACAACGCCAGCGGTGGAGGATAGACGATGTTCAGACGTGCGCTGACAGTTGGGATTGCGTTATTCATAGCCTGTACTGGCCCAGAACCAGAGGGACTCATGCCTACTGAAACAGGGGAAGGCCCATTAATTCGATGGGATACGTTGGCTAAGCCTTTTCCCGACCTTCCGCTGCCAAATAACGTAGCGACCAGGATTGACCCGACCTCACCCACTGGCAGGCGCATAAATCTGTCTTTGGAGGCATCTACAGTAGCAGAAAGCCTTGTGCGCGCTAAAGCTAATGAAATGGATGGCTTCGGACTTTTTTCGCCAGTTTGGCTTTCCTTTGAAGACCCCTTGGATGTGGCAGATATGTTCGAGCGCCACACTAAAAACCACGATTTCTCGGATGACGCTGTCTACTTGATCAACGTGACGCCAGAATCGCCTGAATTCGGATGGGCTACTCCTTTAGACGTCGGCCAAGGTAACTTTCCGCTAGGACTCGAATGGCCTTGGCAGTACTGGGATTTTGACGTACACGCGGACTCCCCGAATCTGTTGTTTGCCACGCATGACGAGGATGTTAACGGCAACGGAGTTTTGGATCCCTACGAAGACATCGATTTTGATGGGGTTTTGGACAAGCCTAACACTTGGGATGGTAAGGACCCGGGACCTGGCAACATTTCCACTCTTATCACCTTTTATGAAAAGGAAACGAATTCGCTGATTTTATGGCCAGTCGCCCCCCTAATGGAAAAGACAACTTATGCCGTCGTTATAACCAAGCGGCTTAAGGGTGAAAACGGCGAACCTGTGCGTTCACCATTCCCCTATATCAACCATGCTGCTCAAACTGATGAGCTTGCGCCTCTGGCTCAGATTCTGCCAAGTCAACCTTACAACACATCCTTGGATGAGGTGGCCTTCGCCTGGACGTTTACAACCCAAAGCATCACAGATGAGTTAATCGGAATCCGCAAGGGGCTTTATGGTGAAGGCAGCCTTGGTTGGCTGGCCGAGGCCTTTCCCCCTGACCTTGAGCCCAAAGTGGTCATGGACAAAGACACACCACCCGAAGGAGGTGTTGTAGACAACGTTTACACTCTACCTGGCTATGTTGTGCTTGATCTACTTGATATGGTCGGAGGAATGTTATACGACCAGCAGCGGACAAAGACGCTCAAGGCCGACTCCACTTATGTTGATTACTGGGTTCTGGGGTCGTTTACAGGTCCAAATTTCCTGGCAGACCAAGATGGATTTGAAGTGACCGAAATGTACCCCCACGACGACAACGAGTCCTTCTTGATTGATTTGAAAAATGGGACGGCCTCTGTTGCGCCAACCAAAGTTACCTTCATGTGTGCTATTCCAAAAACCACCGATGATCATAAGCCCCCCTTCCCTGTCATCACGTATGGGCATGGCTACTCAGGCGCTCCATTTGAGGTCTTTGGATTTGCCGGCCGCTTTGCACAGTTTGGTTATGCGACTTGTGGCCTCGATGCTCCTGGACATGGACTGGCTTTGCCTGTTGAGCCAGGTATGGACTGGCCTGGGTTTGTAGAAGGCATCCTGAACGACATGCTTCCCCATCTGACTACGTTTTATAAGGGTTTCGTTAACGGGCGAATCCGAGACCTAGACAACGATGGCGTAATTTCCTCGGCTGATAACGGCGGAGACTTCTGGTCCTGGGACGTGTTCCACCTGCGAGACATGGTCCGACAGGGTGTTGTTGACCACATGCAGTGGATTCGAGTCCTGCGCTCATTTGGTGAGGGACGCAAATGGAACGCTGATAGCAATGACAACGGTTTGGCCGATGACCTGATGGGCGACTTTAACGGGGATGGAATTCCGGATATGGGAACGCCCGTAAACACCGGTTATCCAGTGTGGGGCCAGTCGATGGGCGCTATCATCAGCCAGGTTTTGACTGCTGTTGAGCCTGCAGTGCCAGCTTCCACACCAATCGCGGGTGGCGGCGGTCTAATCCATGTGGGCTTGCGCTCGACCAATCCAGGTGTTCCTGAGGCAGTTTTAATGTCGATGATGGGACCAATGGTGATTTTTACCCCCATGGATGATGGAACAGTTGAGTTGGCATGGTTGATTAACGACCTGCACGCCGAGTATTTCAGGGTGCCAGATGGCGAAGACCGCGATCCCAATCGAAAGCACTACTATCCCTTTGCCAGAACAGACAAAATCGCCCCTGGAGACACGGTGATCGTCAGAAACTTGGTCAATGGTGAAGAAAGGTACTCCTTTAGGATGCCTTTGCCTGAGGAAGACGATACCCCCCAACCTGACTGTAAAGGCGACAAGGCATGCAAGCTGGAAAAGGCCAGATGCCAGCTGAACATTGCCAACTGGACCAAGCCAGAGTGCGTTAAATGGCGAGGCTGGAGAATCAGTCTGCCTGCAGATGGTACGTCTGCAATGCAGAAACGGCAGTTGCTGGGGTTGAAAGATGGCGATACGCAGCCAGTTCCAATCACGTGTGCCCCTGGTGCTTGGTCCGTAGAGCTTGACGAGAATGAACAGCCATTGGGTCCTGCAACGTGTGCAGACCCGATTGAGGACCGCGCTTTGCTGTTCGGTGACGCGATTGAAGTCGCCATCTACTCGGGTTGGGTTGAAGGCGAAGATCTGCAAACAGCCGAGCCAAAGGCGGTAATCGATAGGTTCGAGGTTCCAATCACTTATCATGGGGCAATTTATCCAGAAGGTGCCCCACTAATCCCAATCGCAACCGGCTATGGACGCGCCAGAAACACCCCAGACTTCAGAAAATTGATATCTGTAGCGGCCTTGATAGTTGAAAAGGCGGACCCCATCGCATATTCACGCTACTACGCAAACCGCGAGGCTCTTGAATGTGGTTGTGGATACGATGAGGGGACTTGCCCCAACGGCGTTTGTAAGTACCCACATGGCAACATGATAATCTATCACGCCATTGGCGACCCAAACGTGTCCATCAGCACAAGCCTTTCTTTGGCCCGCGGAGCTGGGGTGTTGGACTACTATGGGCCTGGGCTTACCAGAAACGACTTACTGCTTAGGGCCTATGTATCTGAGGGCGTTGAGGGCTTCCGTCGTCATTACAGTACAGGCCCCAACAAGCTGACCTTTACTGACTGGGAAAAAGACAAGAAGGCCATCATCAAGGATGCCAGATGGCCTGACGAATTTACCAAGGACTTCCAAGAAAATCCTAATGGCGCTCTGCCACTACATGCTGACCCAGATGACACAGACCGCGGTTACAACGAGTTTGGTGAGCCAAGCGTCCCTGGCTACACGCCTCCAACAAGGGTTCTAAAGACCGATGGAACAAACGTCAGCGGGCATTTGGCCTTGCGCCTCCCGTACACATATCCTCTTGGGGCACATGGTGTTGAATTCTCGGACCCCAGATATAAATTCAACATCAAAAACTATGTGGAAAACCAGTTAAGCGTGTTCATGACCACTGAAGGAAAGGTATTGATTGACGATCCTTGCCTTGCATTTAACACATGTGAGATTTTCCCACAGACAATGAAAGATGATTGGGAGATTCACCTGCATCCGAAGGGTACTAGGCCTGAGGACTTTCAGTGAGGTACCATCTGAACTCTAGTTTCAGCATTAAGATTCCTTACAATTTTTGTAACCACTGGTGCCCTTGTGGAGTAAACGATGAAAATTTTTGATTTTAAATTGGACCCAATTACCGGTGAAGAGTACTACGACGTGTATCTATCTGGGCGACAACTACACAGCAGCCACATCCTTAACAAGGGCTCTTCCTTTACCAAACAAGAAAGGATTGACTTTAACCTTGCTGGCTGTTTGCCCTGGGGTTACGAAGACTTGGATGCCCAGGTAAGTAGGGCCCTGGAGATGTATAAGCGCAAGGAAGATGATCTGGAGCGATATATCTTCCTGATGGAGCTTCAAAACCGCAATATAACAGTATTTTATCGCCTAATCTTGGATAACCTCGCTGAGATGGTCCCAATCGTTTACACGCCGACCGTAGGTATGGCCTGCATGCAGTTGAGTCACATTCAGCGGCGCTCCAGGGGGATTTACATCCACCCAGACAACATTGGCTTGATTGACCAAATCCTCCAGAATGTAACGTATCCAGAGGTCCGCCTTATAGTTGTCACAGATGGAGAACGAATCTTGGGGCTGGGCGACCTTGGTGCCGATGGTATGGGGATCAGCCTTGGGAAGGTCGCTTTGTACGTCGCCGCTGGGTGCTTGCATCCCGCGGTTTGCCTTCCGATGTGCCTTGATGTTGGTACCAATAATGAAAGGCTTTTAAACGACCCACTTTACCTGGGTTGGAGGCATCCAAGACTTCAAGGTGATGCTTACTACGATTTTGTTGAGCAGTTTGTGGTAGCGATTCGCAGGAACTACCCTAAGGCCTTGTTACAGTGGGAAGATTTCGCTAAGCACCACGCGTTTGAACTGCTGTCACGCTACAGAGAGCGAATTTTGTCCTTTAACGACGATATTCAGGGGACGGGGGCAACAGGTCTAGCCGCATTGATGACTGCCGCTAGAATCAAGGGCGTCGCAATGAGGGACATGCGCTATGCCATCGTTGGAATGGGCGAGGCAGGCAGCGGCATTTCTGACAATATCAAGGCAGCGATGGTGGCCGAAGGTTTATCAGAACACGAGGCCAAGCTGCGGATATTCGCGTTGGACAAGCAGGGACTGTTACTTGAGGATGATCCAAGCCTTGAGCACCAGCAAAGGCCATACGCACTGCCAAGGTCGGTGACAGATGGTTGGAAGCTTGAAAGGCCAAACGAGATTGGCCTGATGGATGTGTTGACAAATGCCAAGCCCAACGTGCTGGTTGGCGTTACTGCGCGTCCTGGGCTTTTTGATGAACGAGTCTTGGCACAGATGGCCAAAAACGATGACAGACCTGTGATAATGCCATTGTCAAATCCCACATCCAAGGCTGAATGCACCCCTGAGCAAGTATCTAGGGCGACCGGGGGGCGGTTTTTAATGGCTACAGGAAGCCCCTTTGACCCAGTTGAAGGCGCGTTTGGGTTGCAAAGCATTGCACAGTGCAACAATCTCTTTATATTCCCGGGAGTTGGACTGGGCGCAATTATCTCTGGTTCGCCCAAGATAACTGATGCGATGTTTGCTGCTGGCGCCCAGGCTCTGTCCAAGATGGTGACCAAAGAACAGATGGACCAAGGCTATTTGCTGCCAAAGATGGAAGACATCAGGGAGGCTTCAGCTCAAGTTGCGATGGCGGTTGTCAGGACTGCGCGAGACACTGGTTTAGGCCGCATCCTGGATGACGAAGCGATCGAACAGATGGTCAGAAGGGCACAGTGGACCCCACGTTTTTATCCCTACCGTAGATCACAGCCTAGATAAAACCCACACGCACCTTTGTTTTCCAGGAAATCCAGCTGCCCACAATGTGGCTTAATCAATGTCTGAGGCTGGTGTCTAAAAGGAAACTACTTAGGATTGTAGATGATTGGGCTTGGGGCCTTTGGGGTGCCAGAAAACCCACCAAGCAATAGCACGCGCCTAGTGCTATCAAAGAAGGAAATCAGGCCAGCTCTAGCCTCTTCGAGATTGGGAACCGTGTCAGAAACTACTGCTGGTGTACGATAGCAGCTGCCTTCCTCGTTGCAAATAGTGGAAAGTTCAATAAGATCAGTAGTTACAGCAGGGGCGTTACCAGTGTGGCCGCCAGCATAGTAGATGCCTTGCAGATCAATCAAAGCAGCGCTACCACCGCCACGGGCGGTACTTAGGAACATGCCAGGACTCTGATGAAAATGTCCGTCCTTCACAATAAAAACCTCGACGTGACTGGTAGCATTTTGTAATTTAGTGCCCTGGAAACCACCAAGAACAAACACCATTCCAGTGTTAGGCCAGTACACCGAGGAGTGAAGCGTACGAGCTCCAGCAGGCAGATCAAGATCGCCAGCGTAATCTGGGATTACCCTGATGGTGTTGCCATTGTCCGAAATGGATATAACTTCGGTATTTTTCAGGGCGCCTTCAGAGTTTTCCCCGCCGATTATCAAAGCATGGATGTTTTCAAGACCTTTATAGCCCGGGACCATGGTCATAGTATGGTTGTAGCGTATCTGCGTCAATCTCTGCTCCTCGCCATAGTCGCCACGCCAGCCGTGGTCTATCACCCCGCTTGAATTACCGCTGAAACGGTAAAGAAGCCAGTCTGTAGACGTCGGAGCTGGATCGCAATAACCGCCAACGATTAGAATTAGGCCCTCGTCCGGCCCCACAAGACTGGCTGTAAACAGTGCGCGTCCACCCCCAGGCAGTAAATTTTCCACAACCTCAAAGGTCTCCGTAACATTATTATAAATCTCAATGGTGTTAGTAACTTTCGTTTTACCGTCTTCACGGATATAACCACCCATGATCAAAACGCGGCCATCCTTATTATTTGGGCCACCAAGCTTTACCGCTTGGTGAAAGGCGCGCCCGACGTTTAAACCACCACCTCTTAATTGAGAAAATTCACCTGTCCTTGGGTCATAAACCTCGGCATCCTTGTATACGGCCTTGATGTCCCCAGGCATATACCAAGTTGTTGCATCTTCGGCCTTGACTGCACCACCAACGATCAAAAGCCGACCATCGTCAAGCTGGGTCACTGTAGCCCCAAGTCTGTTAGCGCTTATAATCTGTGATTCCCTAAGGGAAACGCCATCTTCCGCCCGCTGATGTGGTCGAACCAATGAATTGACAGGGGAAATAAAAATGTCGCGCGCCTTTGCGTCTCCCTTCATCATATCTGTAGGGACAGTCCTACCTCTGGAAACAATATCCCCAGGCACCTCAGCATCGCATTTAATGCTGCATAATTCGGCAGTTACCTGGCGGTCATAACCAGTATCAAACCGGGGCAATTCCCCACCATCTTGAGCATGAAACCTGTATGCAAGCGAAGCCGCTTTCATTCCAGGCCCTTCTACCGTGAAATTAATTATTTCAGCCCTTTCCAGCGGCTCCAACGAGGCTCCAGCTATACCCTGGACGGCCTTAACAGGCAAAATCTGAACGTTCAGAGACGCCTTGCCACCATCATCACCACATCCGGCTATTGCAAAAAGGGCGACAAACGCAGAAAGG
>DUVQ01000190.1 GCA_012840965.1 Oligoflexales bacterium
ATATTGCTGAAATATTGGCTTCCCGCATTGGGGTTTAAATCAACTGGTTTTTTGGACCTTCCTCTTCCGTTTTTTTTACAGAAACAAAAGTCCAAGTTTGTTCGATGAAGTATTAAGTGATTTCTGGGGACAAACTTGGATGAAAAGTTTGCCAGAAAATGAAACAATTGTTGTCGATTGTGATTCCTTAAACAGGGGGGCAGGGTGAAAAAGATTACTATGACGGCCTTAAGTGTTGCAGTGACTGTGATATTTTTAGGGGCAGCCAAGGCAGCACCAGTAAAAGACACAAGGGTGCTTGAAAATGCGTTTTCGCCGTTGCCTGCGGCTTGGTTGGATAATAGAGATGCTCCCCAGTTGAACACAGATCTGATCAAAATCGCCAAGCCTTTACCAACCAGGTTTAGCTCTACCGCGGGGCAGCCTTTGGTATTGGGATGGCTGCCATATTGGAAGGTTGGCGCAGTCACCTTGCATTTAGATCAGCTTACCCACTTGGCGTACTTTGGAGTAAAAATTGAGGCTGGTGGGGCGCTAGTTGATTCTCGCCATTGGACTGATGGCCGATTAGACCAGATTATTGCCCAGGCGCACGAAGCTGGAGTCGATGTTGTTTTAACAGCAATCTGCTTTGATTCCGAAGTCATGAACGAAATCCTGTCGTCTGCCGTAATGCGGACCAAGGTGGTCACCGCCTTGGTTGACATGGCTGTTGATCACGGTGGTCAGGGGGTAAACGTAGATTTTGAAGGGCTGCCTTTGGCCAGAAAACAGGATTTTGTGGACTTCATCATCGAATTGAAAGCGACTTTGAACGCGAGGATTGGCGACAGATCTCACGTGTCCATTGCGACTCCAGCTGTTGATTGGAGGGGGGCATTCGCCTACAAGGCGCTTGCAACGGCTGCGGATGCATTAGTGATTATGGGCTACGATTATCATTATTCTGGTGGTCCACCTGGCCCAGTCGCCCCTTTGGCGCCGTCAACTAGGTGGGGTAAGTACTCCCTTGAATGGACAGTTGACGACTATGAAAAGTTCGCTGGTAGCGATCTTTTGCACAAAGTGGCATTGGCCTTGCCACTGTATGGCCGCTCTTGGCCAGTAGTTGATTCTCAGGTTCCAGGTGTTCGTGCTGAAGGGACTGTTAGTTCGCCATCCTTTGCTGACTGCCAAACGAAGGCCAAAACCTATGGTTGGCGGTTTGACGAGCCTTCTTTCACCCCCTGGTATTACATTGCTGGCGCTACGAAGAACACCCAGACTTGGTGTGAGCATCGGGCCTCATTGACCAAAAAAATGGAGCTGGCTCATGACCGTGGGTTGGCAGGAATTGGGTTTTGGGCGCTTGGTTACGAAGCGGATTTGGATGATCCGTGGCTTGCGCTACAAGATGCATGGCGTCAAGTTGAACCGCCAGAGCCTGACACTCCTGACGTCGTGGAGGATGCTTCGCAAGAGGATGCTATCGAGCCAGAAGTGATTGATCCTGAAGTGCTTGACCCAGATGCCGACGACCTCCAAACCGTACCTGACGACCAAAGCGGTGCTTCTGAAACCTCTAAACCTACGGAAGATGACACGTCTGTTGATCCTAAAAATGACACTGTTTCTGCTGATCTGACCCCAGACACAAACGGCGATCAGCCTCCACCACGAAACGATAGTTATCCTACTGACACAAGTTACCAGACAGATGTCCCTGTGCGCACATGTCCTCCATGTAATTCTGGCTGTAGTTCTGGCTCTTCATCTTCTCCAATTGCTTTGCTTATCCTGTTTACAGTACTTGCTGCCACTAGACGAAAGCGAGCTTAAGCCTTACCTTACGGTGGGTCTGGTTTTTAAAGGCGCTGAATGGAGCTTATTCAACAGACGATTTCAGTTTTGGTTCCGATGATTTTGTCATTGTCTGTCCACGAGTATGCACACGCTAGGGCTGCCTTTGCACTTGGCGATGATACCGCCGCCAGTATGGGCAGGATGACCCTGAATCCACTGTCTCATATAGACTTGTTTGGAACCATTATTTTGCCAATGATTGCCATAGTTTCTGGCTCTGGGTTCTTTTTTGGTTGGGCCAAGCCTGTTCCAATTTCCCCTGTGCGCTTTACCAGGCGCATATCAATGAAGCTTGGTGTGTTAATAACTGCGGCAGCTGGCCCCATTTCAAACGTAGCATTCGCGTTTGTGCTTGGTATTTTGTATACCATTTTGACTAAAGCTAGGGTGGTTGATGCCCCATTTTGGGTTGTTATAACCGGACAGGAAGCCCGCTGGATGGCCGTGACTGGTCAGGCTATCAACCCCCTGCTTTCCTTGATGGGAAAGACCTTTATAATCAACGTCATTTTGGCAATTTTTAATCTGATCCCGATTCCACCGTTGGATGGCAGCAGGATTTTGACTGGTATCCTCCCAGACAAGCTAGGCGAACGTTATGCATACCTCGAACGTAATCCAATGTTTGTAATGCTGGCCTTTGCGGTACTTATCTTTGGGGTGGCCCGCTATCTTCAGGTGCCCGTTTTTTTGATGGCACGTGGGATTTTGTTCCTGACTGGTAATTGATTTGCCAAATTCGCTAGTTAATTGATTTCCAAGATTAGTACCTGTCAATATCCGCAGCTCATTGTTTTCTGAAGCTAACATGAACGCGTTATCTTAATGATTACAAAACCATCCATCTGGTAGTCCCTCCATGGAAACGTGCGGATTGCGCCGTTTTTATCCGCCAAAGGACTTTCAATTGGTTGTCTGGTAAAGCAGTTATTTGATGTCAAAACGGTGTCTACAACGCCATCTGATTCTTCAAGGGCAAACGAACAGACTGCATAAATCAATCGGCCACCAGGTTTTAAAAGAAGCAAAGCCCTTTGTAACAGCTTCACTTGCAGCTTGGCAGCCTGTTTGACATCCTGTTCCTTACGCAAATGGCGCACTTCTGGACGACGCCCAAGCGTTCCAAGCCCAGTACAAGGGGCATCCAAAAGTACCGCATCAAAGCTGCCATCAAGGTGCTCAGGCAGGCGAGTGGCATCCATGGCAAGTGTGTCAAAGCCTCCAAGGCCAGCTGTTTTTGAAAGCTCAATAGCCTTATCCAGCTTCTGTTTGTCTATGTCCACAGCCAACAATTCTGCCTTAGGTGCTAATGACAGAATCTGGCTTGTCTTTATGCCGACTCCAGAGCATAGATCCGCAATTCGTTCGCCATTTTGTGGCGCAAGGGCCTGCACCACCAGTTGTGAAGCCTCATCCTGTGGTACCGCCATTTGTGGCACAAAAAGGCGCAACGCAGCAGGGTTATCGACTTTAATTCCGGCAATCGCATATTTTGTAGGCGTTGCTGTAAGGCCTTGTTTAATCAATGCTTCCAATAATTCGGTCTGTTTTTTATGCGGCCTCAACACCAATGGAAATGGCCTTCCCAGGGCCTCATAATTGGCGTCATCCCATGGTCTGGGATCTGTTGCTCTAGCAAGTGTTTGCATCCATTTTGGGATGGAAGCCTGCATAGCAGGTGTCGCGCTTTCCAATAGGTTTTTCGTTGCGCTCTGTCGCTCCAATGCACGCCCAATCGCATTTACGAAGCGAGCTGCTGGTTCCCCTCCCATCTTACGCGCTCCTTGTACAGCTGAATGAACAATGGCGTGGGGCGGGATCTTTGTCAGATAAAGAAACGAATAAGCCATTATCAACAGGATTTGTTGGATGATGGGAGCCGTTTTACTAAAGGGCGACTTCAAAAGCGGGCTAATCACGTGAATCAAGGCCGTCCGTCGTCGCAAAACGCCCATGGTAAGTTCATGTAGCAGTGCGGCGTCTGGGGAACCATCAGGGTAGCGATTTAGGGCTTCATTTAAAACGTCTGTTGATCGTTGATGTTTATCAATTATCTGGACCAGCAGTTTAGCGGCATCCAATCTAGGATCCTTCCTGCGCACAGTCATTGTTGCTCCTTTGGGGAGTCGGCTAGCATTTTGGTGACAAAAGGAGTGCAAATCAGCCCAATAATCACCCTAAGAAGCACCATGATCAGGATCGATGTCGTCGAAAATGCGTCAATAACGCCAAATTGAGCGCCTTCACCTGTCACTGTTGTTACATGTGGCCCATAAAAACGTCTTGCAAGCACCTGGGTTGAGCCAAGTCCAGAAATCGAGATGGGAATAAAGCCAACTATCGACAAAATTGGCATGTAAACAAGCAGGTTTGGGATGGAAACATCTGCGCCATAGAGGCCAAGAAACAGGTGGTTCATCACTGCATAAAGTAACACCAGCATGCTGCGCGCCAAGATGGCCAACAACATGTTGCCAAAAGAAATCCTGGCAAAGGCCTCCAGTAAGTTGTGGTTTACTATCTTAAGCAACCAAGCTGGCCCCTTTTTGATGCGAGTAATGGCCATCAGAGACGGACCGGCTAAAAATCCACCAAGGGCAATCAGGCCCACGATTCTCGTTGTGACGTCTTCAAAAGGCGAGGCTCCAGCGATAATCGCCCCAACGGTCAGCCCACCAAACACTGTCAGGTCGATGAAGTTCAGCATAACGAAGGGGCTGCCAGATGAAGCCCAACCACGTTCTGTCCTACGTTTGACCACTGCTGCCATCAACACCAGCGCCAAGTTGTAGTTGATAATATTCAGTAGGTACGAAGCGCCCTTAACTTTCAGGAATTCAAAAAAGCCGACCTTGATTCCAACTGCCCTCAAGATAAAACGAAGTGACAATGTATCTATCAGGTAGCTTCCAAGAGCAGCACCCAAGGCAACGGCAACAAAGGCAAGAATATTCACACCTTTGAAGGCCATCCAAGCAGCATCAAAGTCGGTGGTAAGCGCCAAAAAGGTCAAAAGTACAGCCGTGCCAAACCAAGCTATGGCCGGCTTTATCCAAGTTGACTGTTTTTTGGGTTGCTTGTCGATGTGGCCACCCCTCCGGGCTGGGATTGTATCAGGAGCTTTAGGAAGGGGAAGACAGGCTTAGGAAAATATTTAGGCCTTTCTTAGGCTGTCAATAATCTTGTCCTTTATGGGGTCGCCAGTGATTGCAATGCGGTCTGCCACTAACGCAGCCTCGATTAATGCAATCTGAGCACGAGTCTCAGGGAATTCAGTCCCACGACGCGGTACCACGGCATCCATAGGCTCAGAGATGCCAAACTTCATGCGCACATAGCGCTCCTCTTCCTCGCTAAGCTGCCCCGCATGGATAGCAGCCCTTACATCAGCGATGGTTAAGGTCTTCTCAGTTGTTTTAATCTTCTTGTCCACAATAACCTCCAAATAGACCCAGGAGGGGCCACGGGTTAATGATAGTACCGTATGATAGTTTTCACCAAATAGATGCCTTCTGGATATGAAAACAATTAGTTATAGATCTGGCTCCTGCTGCTTCAACATGTATTCCAAAGTTTTGCGATGTATCCCAGCTATCCTAGCTGCTTTAGAGATGTTTCCTTCGGTTCTGCGCAGCAGACGGTCGAAATAGCGCTTTTCAAAGGTGGATGTCAGGCGAAGCTTTTCATCCTTGAAGGGGGCATCAAAATCCATCTGCAAAATTTCATCAGAATCTTGGTTGTTTTTAAGGCTCCCCAAACGAGTGGGACCAGGCAGATCAAGTGGGCTCGAAGAACCATCAGAGTCACCTGAAAGAATCACTGCCCTTTCCAAAAAGTTACGTAATTCTCGAACATTGCCTGGCCAGGAATGAGATTTCAAACGCTCCATCGTGTCATAAGAAAGCCTGTGTGGCGCCTTGCCTTCTGCCATTTCTGCCAAAAAGTGATCCGCCAAAAGAGGAATATCCTCTGGTCGCTTGCGCAAGGGGGGAAGCTGGATATGGATTACTCCCAAGCGGTAAAAGAGGTCCCTTCTGAAGTTACCATTTTCGACTTCTTGTTCAAGAATTCGATTCGTTGCACAGATAATGCGGACATCCAGTTGCACCCGTCGATTGCTTCCAACTGGCTTGATTTCTTGTTTTTCCAAGGCCCTTAACAGTTTTGGCTGTAGCTCAAGCGGCAGTTCCCCAACTTCATCAAGAAAGAGCGTGCCTCCATTTGCCTCTTCCATCGCCCCAACCCGGTCCCTAATTGCGCCAGTAAAGGCGCCACGCACATGCCCAAAGAGCTCGCTTTCCAAAAGTTCTCGTGGCACTGCGGAACAGTCAAAAACCACCATGGGTTTGTTTCTTCTGGGCCCAAACTGGTGCAATGCCTCTGCAATCAATTCCTTGCCAGTGCCGCTTTCGCCCTCAACCAGCACCGTGGCTTCAGATGGGGCCACCTTCTTTAAAATCGCAAAAATCTCGCGCATTTCAACTGATTGCCCCAAAAGTCCGCCAAACTTCGATTCTCTGGCGATTGCCAATTCGACCTGATCTGTCCCAAGGCTAAAGAGTACGGTAGTTTGACCAAGGGTTATCCTGCATTCGCCTGTCAAATAGGCGCCTATTATCTTAACCCCTTGAACAGTAATGCCATTTTTGCTGAGTTGGTCGGTAATCCTGTAACCCTCATCGGCGTACTCAATCTTTGCATGTGTCCTAGATACGGTCGGGTCAGTTAACACCAAATGATTATCAGGCGCGGTTCCAATGAAGATCTGGCGTCGATCAAACGTTCTGGTTAGCCCACGGTCGGGTCCCTCAATCACCTTGATGGTGTATTTGCGAAACGATATTGAATCAACAACCATCTTGATATGGACAGTTTCTGTTGGCTGGCTCAAAGCTCCTCCAATTCCAGTGTGCCTAAAGCTCGAACTTTTCGAGGCTCGATTAAAAAGGATTGAGTTTTGCGACGCCCGTCAGCAGCTTGTAACTCGACGGTGTGGGGCCCGCTTTCTAGCTCAAGATCAACTAGATTCCCAGTCAATTCAAGCTTTACACCATCTAGTAAAACGTCACAATTGCTTGGAAAGAATCTGAATTTAACAGACCCAGGCTCAGATTTTTGTGTGGCAATTTCTGACCTCCTCTTGGTTGATTTCACACCTGTCGACCCTGTTTTGGAGGCGTGTCCATTGACAGGCTGCAAGCTGGCCAACTTGGTTGACACTTGCTTGTCAACGGTAGGTGCCTGTTTAGTGATATTCGCGGCGGATTCGGCGTCGTTGTCAGCCTCAATGCCTTTATGTTCATCAGGTGTTACAACTGGTATTTCAGAATTCTGTTCGTCAAGACTTTCAGGGGGCTGTTCTTTGGAAATAGCGGGCTTTTCCACCCCATCTAAAGCTGAGACCGAAGCTAAAGCCCCCATGTCGTTGGATAATGCTTCATCCACTTTTTCTGGTTTTAATCCGTTGTATGCCGCAAAACCAAGCGCTATGGCGACTATGACTCCCATTCCTGCGACAACCGACGCCTTTTTAGGCTGTCTAGCAGGTGGTGAAAGCGGTTCTTCAGCCTTCGTTGGTGCAATCTGTAAGGTGTGATCTACCGTGGCCTCGCCATTTTGTTGGTCTTGTTTGCTGGCAATCAGTAACGCGGCCACCTCATCAAAGCTTGCTTTGCCAGAAGGCTCAACCAAAGTTTCCAAGCCGGCCGTCTGCTCAGCCAAAAAGACGGCCAATGACTTCGCATTTACAAGTGTATGACTTTCCAAAAGATATGACGTCAGTTCCTGTGCAAAGGCATCCATCGACTGATATCGCAGCTTTGGATCCTTATGCATTGCCCTCATTATGATGGCTTCCAAGGCCCCAGAAACCCAGTTTGCATTTTGTTTTAAAGGTGTTGGCTCGCAATTTCGAACCTTCTCAATCACGGCCACATCAGAATCGCCATCAAAGGGCCTGACGCCTGCCAGCATCTCGTAGGCAACTACACCAAGGCTGAAAATGTCAGACCGATGGTCCATTGGCGAACCAGTCACCTGTTCTGGTGACATGTAAAATACTTTGCCATGCAGCGTGCCAGGCAGGCTGAACGACTTTGCGGATGCCACTTTTGCAACCCCAAAATCCGCCAATTTTACTTGTCCATCCTTGGAAAGCAGCAAGTTAGCTGGACTTACATCACGGTGAACTATGTTCATCGGATTTCCATCAGCATCCCGCTTACCGTGTGCGTAAGTTAAGGCCTTGGCAGTCTCAATCAATATGTACAAGGCTAACGACTCAGGTAACAGCTTTTGATTGCGTCGAATCAGGGCAAGCAACTCCCTTAGGTCCATTCCATCGACATATTCCATGACCATGAAATAGTCATTACCGTCTTTTCCAACCTCGTATACTTGGACGATGTTTCCGTGGCTTAAAGAGGCTGATACCCTGGTTTCAGCAAGGAAACGCTCAATAAAATCAATCTCATTTGCGAGATGTGGCAAAATCTTTTTAATAACGACCAAGCGCTCGATTCCAGGCAGATCGGTCTGGCGAGCAAGCAAAACCTCTCCCATTCCTCCTGCCCCAAGCGTTTTTACAAACTGGTATTTACCAAGCTTCTCCAGACGAACCTCCGACTGGAAATTCTATCACGATTGGTGTGTGTTTTATCCACAGCCAAAATAATGTGTTGCGGCTATTGTGTATAAAAACTGTGCTGTGCGGGTGTTTATCTGCCAGTTAGATTTATCGAGACATCGTGTCTCCTCAATTGTCTGTTTAATGGCCTTTCCCTTCAATTCAGCGCTGATTTTAGGACTTGGGGTTTGACTTGTGTGGCAATAGACGATAATTGTGTATATCGGATTAATGCCCCTATGGAGGGAAAGTGGTTGATTTTACTAAAATGACAGTTGCTGAGCTTCGAAAAGAGGCTAAAGAGCTTGGAATTCCAGGTTTTTCGGTCATGAAGAAAGCTGAGTTGGTGGGTGTTTTAAAGGTCGCTCACGCTGAAAGGTCTGAAGACGACTTGAAAAAGCGCACAAAGGACGAGCCTAAAACCGGGAAAGTTGCCAAGGACAAAACTGCTGCAAAGCCCAAGCCAGTTAAGGAAAAAGCCAAGGCCACTAAACTGAAAGAACCTGCCGCGGTTGACGATGCCGCTGAGCTTGAACAGGAACCAGTAGTCGATGCCCCAGCATCTGTTCGGGAGGTTACTGCCTCCAAGTACAACTTGGTGGTCGCACCGTCTATCCCGGAAGAGCATCTTGGACTTTTGCCCGAGTCGTATGGCCAGGATCGTCTTGTTTTAGTGCCAAAAGACCCCAACTGGATGTTTTTATACTGGGAACTAGCCGGGGAGTCGTCCAAAAAGGCGTGGGCCACGCTTCCTGATGGAAAGCTCGTTTTGCGTTTGTACGTTGAGCAAGAAAAAGGTGCGCCGGAGCTGACCGAGCAAGAGGTCGACGCTGGATGGAAACGTACTTACATCCGCACCAGAGACGGGGATCACAGTGTTGCTGCGGAATTGGGGTTAAAGGGGCCCGGCGGTGTTTTTGTCTCCATGGTCAGGTCTGAAAGGATTCCAGTACCAGTTGCTAGGATTCGACCTGGCGCCCCAAAATTCACCGTGGTTCCACTCAACATCTCCTTGCGGAAACTGCGAGAGCAGGGGTACGTCAGTGGAGGTAGCTATGTTGACCTGCACGGTCGGGTAATTGATGAGGATGAATTTGCACGGTTGGTAAAACAGTCTGTGCCCGGTTCAAAATACCGGTAACTCTAGCCTAATAGGTAAGACATGCCACAAGGTTATTTTGCTTTGGTTCTGCACGCGCATTTGCCCTTTGTTAAGCATCCAGAGTATCCAGATTTTCTGGAAGAGGACTGGTTTTTCGAGGCCGCCGTTGAGACTTATCTCCCTTTGTTGGAGATGTTTGAGCGGTTGGAAGCTGATGGTATCCCATATGGGATGACGATGGTTGTGACGCCATCTTTGGCGGCAATGATGTCGGATCCCCATCACCAGCAGCGCCTGCGACGATACATCGAAAAGAGCCTCGTCCTGTTAGAGCGGGAAAAGGCGTTTGTTGGTGACGACCCCAACTTTGCGCCTGTGGTGGAGTTTTACCGAGACAGGTTAAGCCGCTATCTGGACGCCTTCGTTAATCGTTACCACTTCAGTTTGATCGAAGGATTGAGACATTTTGACAATCTGGGTCATTTGGAGCTGATTACCTGTGCAGCCACCCATGGATTGCTGCCTGTGTTGCTTTCTCAGCCCGAGGCTGTGAGGGCTCAAATTAGCGTTGGGGCATCTGAGTTTGAGCGCCACTTTGGGCGTCGTCCAAGGGGAATCTGGCTTCCAGAGTGCGCTTACACCGAGGGAATCGAAAACTTCCTGGCCGATGAGGATATTCGCTTCTTCATCGTCGACACCCACTGTATGCAGCTTGCCAATCCTTCTCCTGTTTTTGGTAATTTTGCGCCAATTTACACGCCTTCTGGGGTTGCAGCCTTTGGTCGCGACGTGGAGTCCTCAAAGCAGGTCTGGTCCAGCAAAGAAGGCTACCCAGGTGACGTGAACTACCGCGAATTTTATCGCGACGTTGGGTACGACCGCCCATTTGAATACATCCGCGACTTTGTACAGCCAACCGGGCTGCGCAAGCAAACTGGCCTTAAGTACTATCGAATCACTGGCGATGTTGACCTGTCGCAAAAGCAGCCATACAACCGTCAAGCGGCTATGGAAAGGATTGATGCCCACGCTGGTAACTTCATGTTTAATCGTGAATTACAGATTAAACATCTGAATGGCCAGTTTGGTCGTCCTCCGATAGTGGTGGCCCCGTACGATGCGGAACTTTTTGGTCACTGGTGGTTTGAAGGTACTGATTTTATTGAGATGTTTTTCAGGAAATCCGCCTACGACCAAGACGTCTACGAATGTGTAAACCTGTCTGGTTACCTGCAAAAAATGCCCCTGCAGCAGGTTTCCACGCCGGCTACAGGCTCTTGGGGTGACAAGGGCTACTTCGAGGTCTGGGTCAATGACAAAAATGACTATGCTATCAATCACCTGCACCAGTGTGCGATCCAGATGATTGACTTGGTAGATCAATTCCCAGACGCGCAGGGGGTGCAACTTCGTGCCTTGAATCAGTGCGCCAGGGAATTGTTGTTGGCGCAGTCGTCTGACTGGCCATTTATCATCACCACGGACACCATGGTTGATTACGCTCATCGCAGAATTCGTGAACACGTCCTGCGTTTTCTGCGCCTAGCTGATCAGATTCGGCGCCACCAGATTGATGAAAAGTGGCTAGGTCACCTAGAGCACCGCGACAGTCCCTTCCCAGATATCGATTATCGGATCTATAAACGAATGTCATAAATTGGCCAGTGTTACCCATTGTTGAATGGAGCACTTGGATAAGGAGTGAAAAATGCCCAAAGTAGCAATCGTTGGAGCTACAGGTGCTGTTGGCCTTGAGATAATTGGACTCTTGGAGCAAAGGCAGTTTCCTGTCACAGAATTGTTGCTTTACGCCTCTGGCCGATCAGCAGGAGATGAACTGCCTTTTGAAGGTCGCCAGATAAAGATTCAGAATCTGGCCTCGGCAGATTTTAAAGGTGTGGACTTTGCCTTTTTTGCAGCTGGTTCATTGATAAGCAAAGAATTTGCGCCCAAGGCTACAGAGGCAGGTGCGGTTGTCATTGATAAATCGAGCGCTTTTCGAATGGACCCAGATGTTCCATTGATTGTGCCCGAGGTAAACGGTGACCTGCTAAACGACAACCACAGACTGATAGCTTCGCCAAATTGTTCCACAATCCCGCTTGTTATGGTGCTTTGGCCGCTGCACCAGGCGCACAAAATCAAAAGGGTCGTTGTCTCTACCTATCAGGCGGTTAGTGGTGCCGGTCGTGCTGCTGGTGATGAATTGGTTTCGCAGGTTGTGGCTATGCTAAACCATCAACCTATGGAAGTGCGGGTATTTCCACATCAAATGGCCTTTAATGTTTTGCCTCACGTGGAAACTTTTTCACCAAGCGGCTATTCCACAGAGGAAGAAAAAATCATTGAAGAGTCCAGAAAAGTCACGGGTTTGGCCGACTTAAGGATAACTGCCACTGCTGTAAGAGTCCCGGTACTAAACGGGCACTCAGAGTCCATAAACATCGAATTCGAGAATGCGGCTGACCCAGATCAGGTTCGCGAGATACTAAAGAATGCCCCAGGTATCCAAATAATGGATGACCCTGTGGACGCAGTATATCCAATGCCATTGGAGGCTTCAGGACGAGATGAGGTTTTAGTTGGGCGAATTCGCAAGGATCTAAGCGTAGATTTCGGGATAAATCTTTGGCTTTCTGCTGACAACTTGCGCAAAGGCGCAGGCCTAAACGCAATCCAGATTGCAGAGCAGATTTTGAAAATTCACCACCTGGATTGATCGCTTAGTTGCCACTGTAAGCGCACTTAAGACATTGAAATTGACAAAATGGCAATCCCTTCCCAGAATTCCCATCAAAAGGGCGCGGTTTTTCCCTTGTCTAGGCCCAAAAGGCGCCCAAATTGTCTGGCATGGTTATTGCTTAGTAGGGGGCTCATGAAAGCCTGTTTTCAAAATTTAGTCTTTGGCTCCCTGTTGGTTCTCGGCTTGCTGTTAGTTCCTGAGCCTTCGATTGCTAAAATCAATGGGTTCAGGTTAAACGGCATCGAAGGCCTCGGGGATGGTTGTGGTCTGGACAATCGGATCGGTAAAACGTCTGATGCCACTGAGCACGTTATCAACATCGAGGACTGCAAGAAGTACTCTGGATGCTCGTTGAAGATATCGTGGTCTTTGCAAAATCAGCCTGCTTCTGATGCCGTCCACGTGGTTAAGGTCAGCAAGCCTGGTGGTGCCTGCTCTGACACTGATTTGACGACGCTTGGGGACTCTTGTCTGCCAACTTTTGCGGTCAGTGAGTCGCCTATTACGGCCTATACCAACATGTCTTTTAACGTGTTGTTTGATGAGCTTACAGGCGGTAACTGTGCAGCTGGCACAGACCTTTCCACCAAAGTGGTCATCGTTATTAAAGAATTGGGTGCCATAGCAGCCGAGAGCATCCTGTTCAAGGTCGATTTAAAGGCCCCATTAGCCCCAGAACTTGAGGAGCCCATTGAAGGTGACAGCAACGTGACTGTGGTGTGGAAAGACCCTGCCAATGAGGGCGAGGTTGATATTAAGTACCACGTTTACTGGGCCACCGAACGCTTTGACGATGCCACCAAGAAGGCGATTGCCAAGCGCGAACCAGCTGTAACAGGGCGTTCATATCAGGTAGGTTCCCTGGAGAACGGAAAAGAGTACTGGTTTGCAGTAAGTGCCGTTGATGTCAACGGAAACGAGGGGCCTTTGTCCCCTGTCACCAGCACGATGCCCATCGAGGTTTTGGACTTTTTTGAAGCATACAGGACCGGCTCAGAGGTTGGGCGTGAGGAAGGTGGTTTTTGCTTCATTGCAACCGCCGCTTATGGCAGCTATTCGGCGCCTGACGTTTGGATGCTGCGGCGTTTCCGCGACGAAGTCTTGATGACGACATCCCTGGGGCGGGCTTTTGTTCGCACTTACTATGAAGTCAGCCCACCAATTGCTAAGCAGATCGCAGGTTCAGAGCCAGCCAAAGCTGGTGTCAGATTGGCGTTGAAACCGTTTGTACTTATGGCCAGCTTGCTTCTGAAGGTTCCTAGTGTCCTTGGAAGCGCTGTCCTTGTATTCATGCTCTTACTGCCGGCGGCGGCTACGGTGATGGTCGTCAGAAGAGTGATCAGGAGGCGATCGTGAGCCAAAAAGCCCTGGTTTTAGCGGTTGTGCTTGCTGCGCTCGTGGCGCCACAGGTAACTAATGCACAGTCGCCCCGAAACATGATGGTCGAGTTAAAGTTTGGGCCATACTACCCAAATATTGACAAGGAATTTTCCTCAAAGCAGCCTTTTAGCGAGGTGTTTGGAACCAGCCAAAGATTGATGTCCAAGTTCGAGTATGACTACGAGTTCTTTACAGGATTTGGAGCCTTAGCAGTTGGTGGTTCTATTGGATACTCTCAGTTTAAGGGCCATGGATTGTTGGCCACAGGCGAGAAATCCAGCGACACCACGAAACTCCATCTTTTACCGCTTTCGCTGGACTTGATCTATCGATTTGACTGGCTTTGGCAAAGGCACAAGGTGCCATTTGTCGTTTATGCCAAGGGTGGGATTGACTGCTATGTTTGGTGGGTTACCAACGGTGTGGGCGATATCTCCAAATCCAGCGATGGCAAAAAGGGGCGAGGGGCCACTTTTGGCGGTCACGTAAGTCTAGGTGCCGCATTTGTTTTAAACTCGCTTGCCCCTGGCATGGCCCAGACCTTCGATGTGGAAATGGGCGTCAATACAACGCTGCTTTTTGCTGAATACGTGTTCAGTTGGATCGATGATTTTGGCTCCAAGAAATCCTGGGACCTAGGGTCTCGCACCTTCTTGGTTGGCATTGCCTTCGAGTTCTAAAGTCCTTCTAATTCAAAGAAACCGGCTTGCTTACTGAACAAAGAAAGCATTCATATCTACGGCAAATCTGTCAATCATCCAGTCAAGTTCATTTGCCAATGAATTACCTGGCTTATCTTCAAGATCGGTCCGTTTCAGAACGGTAAACTTGTTGTCAGGGTTAATAGAATCAGTTGTCTTCTTTAACAGCAGTTTTCCCTTATCGCTAATGAGAGTAACCTCAGGACTCCTTCTTGGAAAATCAAAACCGCCAACAGCGATGTAGCGACGCGATGGCGCATCTTCAAGTAAAGAGACTCCATTTGACCATTTCTGTAAATTGGAAGTTGGATTTAAGTACTTAATAATCGTGGGGAAAATGTCTACGTGGCTTGAAAGCCCAACAGTCTTTGCCTGTGTTTCAGGTATGCAAAGCATAAAAGCCGTTTGGCTTCTAAAGTTGTTGGATCTTCTACCGTGGCCTAGTGCTCCAGCGTCCCAAAATTCCTCGCCGTGATCTCCAGCAAAAGCGATTATCATTTCGCCGGCTTCAATCTTGCTTTTGAAATGCTCTAAAGTTTCAAACACCAACGAATCTATGAAGGCGGCAGCGTTTAAATACCTGTTCCAAACTTCAGATTTCCTGTCTTTCAAGCTGGCACCATCAAAATAATTAAAATCCTGTGAAATAACAGGGGTGTGCTTTTCAAATTCAGGTGGGTAATAGTAGTTATGGTGGGTTGAATTAAAAAACATGAAATAAAACTTGGGCCTGTCCTTAGATTTATCGGCACTTAATTCTTTTATCCAATCGACCATTTTGCGGTCCTTTTTCCATCCTGCATCGTGAAACTCTTGGAATAGTTCAAATTGATCATGCAAAACGGCCGAGTGTATCGACATGCCTTTTAAATTAGATGCGGCTGCGCCAATGGTTAAGTATCCGTTATTTTTCAGTATCTGAATTGGCACTGATCTGGATTTGCTGAAATAAAAAGGATAGTAGTGATGGATATTCAACCCATAAAGGATGGAAAATGTGCTGTAAATCGTTGAAAGTTCACCAGAATGGTGGTGTTTTGAAGTAATGCATCTGTTGGAAAAACTGTGGGTAAAGGGCATATATTCGTCGTTAAATATGTCATCTCTTAATGACTCGACAAAAATAAACAAGATATCCGGCTTTTTTGAAAGGGTCACAGAAGCTAGAGTCCTGTAAGGGTAATTTGGTTTTAGTTTTTTAATCCTAGTGGCCGCGTCGTTGCTCAAAAGCGAATGAAATTCATCGAAAAAGGGAACGGTTTCGTTGCCTTCATCTTTCGAAATCTTGCCACTAAAAGCTATGAAGAAAACGACACTAGACATAAAGGCAACTGAGGTAATCACCAAGGCTGTGCGACCAAAATATTTGAAAAAGCGGTTTTCAAGCCTGTTGAAAAGAAAGTAGAGAACGTAGTTAAGTGTGATCACAACGCCAAAAAACAGGAAAAAAGAAATAAGCGTGTTTCCTTTGAAATGAAGCTCATTCCAGATGTTTTCTTGAACAAGGCTATCGATGACATACGCAGAATAAAGGTGCATTCCAGTAGTGGAAAAAGTCTGGACATCAACGAAATAGAAAATAGACACAACTGAGACTGCAAGCGGAATGGCTAGGTCCGCAACAATCCTGCCGACTTTAAAAGTGTTAAAACAAAGCAGTGTCAAACAGAAAACCGATACTAGAAAATAGGTAAAGACAACGGCCATAAGTGATGATCCAAAGATAAAAAGCTGCTGTTTACCTTGGGTTAGAAGTAATAGGTCATTCTTGAATATCAAAAAGATAGTTAGCGAAAAAACTGCATTAAGGAAAATTAGTGTTGCCGACGTTCTTACTTTGTGAAAAGGCATAAGCGATCCAACAAAAACTCCATTAACCGCTTTTTTATGAATTAGTTCAAATGCAAGTCAGGATTAATGTGTAACCCACGGTTTTAATTGAGGTAAAAAACATTGGGCCAACTTCTTGCCCTTGATGATTCAAATTGATATCTTGATCTGCGCGTTTTTGGGGTAGGTTTTGTGCGTCTTGGCCTGCTGTTAATCCTAGTGTCACTAACTTTTGGTTGTGCTGACTGGATTAAGGAAAAATATGGACCAAAGGATATTGGGCAACTGCCAGATATTGGCGAATTCCCAGACGACTTCCCGTTCCCACCAGATGACGGCATGGACGATTCTGACCAGTCAGAACTGCCAGAATGCGTCAGAGATTGCTATTCAAAGGTCTGTGGGCCAGATCGATGTGGAGGCACTTGTGGAACTTGCCCATCAGGTACGGTCTGTTCTTTTACCCAAGCACGCTGTATCGACCAAGCTAGTCAAAAACCACTTGGCGCAGCCTGTGCCCAAAACGCCTTTTGTGAACCTTATACAGCAGACCCTTTGAACCCGAATAACATCTATGCCAACAGTAACTGGCCGGGCTGTCTTCATGACCAGTGTCGCGATGGTGACTGCATAAATGGATTTTGTAGTCGCACCTGTACTGTTTCCCAAGATGTAAGGGAAAACGGTTCTGCGTTTCCATTTCCAGACGGCATAGAAGACGACCACACACGTGGAGATTGTTTGGGGGGCGAAAACGGCCCATATGGAGATCAGTTCATATGTGTCCAGAGCTCAGGCGACGAATTGATTCATGCGGCAGGGGTCTGCTTGCCATTATCGTCCTTTTCGCGATGCACTAGCTCAGTTCAATGTGACATTGAAGGGGAGTCTTGCGGGTACATAAAGATTCGCGACAACATTGAGGCCAGATGTGTGAAGGCTCCAACTGATGCTGCTAGTACTGGACAGGCGTGTGGCTATGATGTTGCGTTAGGCGTCAACCGGCTGTGTGATAGCTGGAATTGTTCATTTCACGGTTGCACAACACCTTGTACTGGACCTGAATCATGCATGACTGCAGGCGCTAAGTGCTCAGATGGCAAGTGTGAAGGGACTGGTATTGACTGCCAGACAGACCCGGACTGCAGCGCATGGGTATGTTTTGATGATGTTGCCTTAAATGATCTCAATGCTTACGTGTCTGGCTGTAGTCCCAAATTTTGTACAGATGACAGCCAGTGTGGCGATCCAAACTACTACTGTCTGCATTGGTCTGCGGCGATGGTTTCAGACAGCACCAAGGTTGACGGGCGCTGTGTTTTGCGCTTGGTTGGTGGCGCCCTTGATGGCCAAGAGTGCGACGTAACGCCTGGAAATTTGGTGCCTGACCGCCCATGTGCCAACGAGGCTTATTGCATCAATGGACGGTGTGGTTCCATGTGTGATGGCATCTGCCCGGTACCTGAATCCCAAAGGTGTGGTCGCCTTGAATCGCACGCTGACATTACAGGTGACGGCATTGCTGACTTGGTCCTTTCTATTCCAAACTGTATCTGGGTTGGTGAATCTGGCGCCCCATGTTCATCCCAAGCTGACTGTTCACAAGGGGTTTGTTCCCCCATCGTGGTTGAGCAAAGCGATAAATTACAAGTTGAACTTCTCTGCATGGAGCCTCCTAAAGGGGCGTTTGCGATGGGTACCGAATGTGATACTGGTGATGCCACATGCGATTCTCGCTTCTGCCTTGATGGTAACGTGTGTTCAACAGTGTGTGGCAAGACTTCTGACTGTCCCAGCAGCTCCTTCATAGGTTCCAAGGAGGTCGGCTGGGTATGCGAATCCAAGCTTTTTAACAGGGCTGGAAGCTTGCCCCTAGACGATGACTTGTATGTATCGTGGTGTAGTCCAGTTCCTGGTGGTTCCTCACTGGCCTCTTGCGGCGGCAACAAACAGTGTGTCGACCCTGATGAAGTATGCAAAGCTTTTCCTAGATTTGGGGCTCCAGTCAAAACCCCAACTGTCGATTTTTTCTGTGTAAAGGCAACTGGAACCGCTGTCACAGGTGAATCATGCGATCCAAGGGGCCTTGGTGAGGAATGCAGATCCGGAATTTGCACCTTTAGCGCGTTACCTGGGGCAGGTGCATGCAGTCAACTTTGTACAGATGACTCAGATTGCGCCTCAATTCCAGGGGCTATTTGCGCAAATCGCACAGTAGTTCCAAGAGTTGATTCCCCAGAACTGACCATTCCCGTCTGCAGAATCGAGGACCAGTGTGTCCGATGCAACGATGATCGTGACTGTGGCAAAGATTATCACTGCATCAATCTGGGCGCTTTTCCTTGGATAAAAGATTTTCGCTGTGTTTTAAAGTGCACCGTCGATACAGATTGCCCATTGGAAGAGCAAGTCTGTCAGGAGATGACAACAAGCCTTGAACAAAAGCGTCAGGCTTGTGTGCCCACCGTTTGTGCGGGGTTGTAATGCGAGCTGTCGTTCAAAGGGTTACCAATGCCAGGGTTATAGTAGGTGGTCGTGTTGTTGGCCAGATTGGTCCTGGCCTGTTTGTTTTGCTTGGACTTAAAGCTGGTGACACACCTAAGGACCTTGATTGGATTGCCGGAAAGATAGAGCGCCTACGAATTTTTGAGGACGATGCCGGGCTGATGAATCTGTCTGCTGGGCAGGTTGGAGGGGCCATTTGCGTGGTCAGTCAGTTCACCCTTTACGGTGATGCTCGCAAGGGAAATCGGCCTTCTTTTATAGAAGCCATGCCAGTTGAGCAAGCTAGGGCCTTTTGGCCACAAGTCCAAGCGCGGTTTTTACAGTCCGGTCTGGAATGTGCCTTTGGTGATTTTCAGGCAGATATGGCGTGTGAGTTAACGAACGATGGTCCTGTGACAATCTGGCTAGATAGCGAATCCTAATAATCCAAAAATTGCTGGTTAATTGATGCGGGGCGGGTGCTTACTTGCAGGTGATGGAGGCTAGTTCTTTCTGGAATGCTGCGAAGAACTCTTCATCCTTGCGCAGTTCTTGGTCGATAATGCGGAACTCTTCAGAGGTCTTGAAGCCATTTCGGTTCAACAACTCAATTTCAAGCCCTTGGACTGTATCGTCGGTAATTGTTTTACCTTCTTTACGCTTGGCCTCGATTTCACGCCTGATGCACTCGATGTCCATTAAGGCCTTTTTGTAGTTTTCCTTGGCAGTTTCAGCTGTTGGCATAAGGTCAGCGCCCTGGAAGTCAGCCATGTAAAGACCAGGTCCCTTCATATCCCAGACCAGAGTCACCCAGTTCTCGACGTCCTTACGATGCTCGCTGTCGCCAGTGATAAAGAAATACCGCGGATGATAGCCATCAGCCTCAATCTGAATCTCGTACTCATAACGGTAAATGGTGTTACGTTCGTCGTTTGATTCCTGGATCGGAATGTCATTCAAAGGAATCTGTTCAATGATTTCCTTTTTCTCCTTGTCCAGATGCAGCGACGGGTTGTCAACTTCTCTGGTTTCAGGCGTCTGGCTGTAGTCAGTAGCCTTCTTTAAGCAGGTAAGGATTGCAATCTCATCCGTGAACTGGCTACAGTCTTGGGTGTACTTGAATTCCTTGATGCTGACTCGTGCAGTCTTTGGCGAATAGAAAAGCGTCAGACTACCGTACTTGTTACCGGTCACCGCTTCGATGTCTCGGATACGGTCTTCCTGAGCCTTTCGCAGGCTTTCTTTATACTTGCCAAGTTCGCCGTGCATCATGGCATTAAACTGTTCTGCCCTGATATCGTCGGCCATGATGTAGGCGATTCCTATGCCGCTGAGCAGTATAACTATCAGCACCACAATCACTGGAACGGTGAAAAATTTACGCTTCTCACCATCTTTACGAGTATCCAGGATCTCGTGGACTGAGATTTGTTTACCTTGCTCGTCTGGACGGTTTAGAAGTAATTCGTGAACATCCCTCGGCAACTGGTCTTTGAAATTGTTGCTCATAATCCTCACCCGTTTGCACAAACCGACGCGTTCCCCTAAAACCGGAAAAGGCACTGCGCGGGTGGCACTATAGCCGGCAGGGGTATCCTCGTCAAGATAGAACTGCATCCAAATATCACATAAAACACGAAAATTTTACACGGAAATCTAATCAGGTTTAAGTGGCCTTGGGGAAATAAGGTTCCGCGACCACCGACCGGCCGTCAGACTTCAAGTAAATAGCACAGGATTGCAGGCTTTTTGCCAAGACCAGGTCGGTCGCAGGCCGACTTATTGAACCGGCGACCCACTGTTCAACAGCCTCTCCTGTAGTCGGGGCTATCTCTGATGCGCACAGGTCGATCAACTGTGGGTCCAAATACAAGCTCACCCCGTGCTCGCTTGCGAAATCGTTGGCTAGCTTATCGGTTATTTTTTGGATAATCGCCTTCAAAACCTCCGTTGATGGGCGCTTGAAATTCAAAAATAGATCCAGGGAGGATATCAGGTCAGGGTTTACCATCTTTTTAATCTTGGTAAAGGCAGGATCCGTAGGTTCGATTGGTCCTTCTGAGTCTTGGTTTTGGGCAACGGCTCCAAATCCAAGTGGGCGGCTGGCGTCCTCAGATGTTTGAGTTATGGTAACTATTTGAAGTGTATTCCTAAAATCAATGTTTCGACCAAGTCTATCTGTTATGGATCCATCAGCTAAAATCTGGCTCACAAGTGCCTGAACTGACGGGTGGCCCATTGAAATGTTGCGCCACACTATCACCAAAAATGGTTGGCGAATGATGGTACTGCCAAGCAGGCCGCCATCTTCATGCCCTTCATATCCGGGGGGTGAGCCAATAAGATCTGAAAGGGAGTGTGATTCTGTATAGTCCGCCAAGTCAATTTCAAGCAAGGCTTTTTCTGTACCAAAAAAGAACTCTGCCAGCGCCTGTGCAAACGTAGTTTTCCCAGAACCTGTGGGGCCATTAAACAAAAAGGACCCTAGTGGCTGCCTTGTCCCAAATCTGGCCCAGTTTCGAGCTAACACTCTTAAAATGGCGTCAATACTGTCTGATTTCCCGAATATAGTGGCTGCTAGATTATCCTTGAGTTGCCTGAGGTGATCGGTTGGTGACAAAGATAAAAACGACGCCGGTAAGCGTGTTGTTGAGGCAAGCACCGCAACGATGTCATCGGAGGTTACCTCAGCTCGCCCCTCCCGTCTGACTCTGGAGCCAGCCAAATCAAGTGTGTCTATAGCCTTGGCAGGCAGACTGCGACCTGGGATTACCCTGTCAGTAAGCCTGACCACAGTTTTAATTGCATCGTCTGTATAAGAAATGCCATGGTGAGCAGCATATCTGGGGGCTACTCCAGTCAGGATTAGTTCGGCTTCTTCAAGCGATGGTTCTGGCAGCGTGACAGGTTCAAACCGCCGTTTTAAGGCTGGGTCAGTCAGAATGTAGCGTTTGTATTCCGAAAACGTTGTGGCCCCAATACAAGGCAACTCACCTCGGGCCAGCGCTCCTTTTAGATCGTTGGCAGCATCCATGCCGCCGTCTCCTTGGCCTGTCCCAATCAACGTGTGTATTTCGTCCAAAAACAGGATTACACGGCCATTTGTTTGTAAAACCTCATCCTTAAGGCTTCGCATCCTAGCAGCAAAGGAGCCTCGCATTTCGGTGCCTGCGACCAAGTCGCCAACTGAAATAGAAAGGATGATTCTGTTATCAAGTCCTCGGGCCTCACCATTTGCAATGCGAGCAGCCAAGCCTTCCACCAGCGCGGTCTTGCCAACTCCAGGGTCGCCAAGGAGTAACGGGTTGTTGGAACGTCGTTTGCACAGTATGTCGACAACTGTGTCGAGTTCTAAATCTCGCCCAATCATCGGGTCAATCAGCCCTTGCTGGGCCTCAGCTGTAAGGTTTCTTCCAAGCTCGGTTAACGTTGGAAACAGATTTGGGTCCAGATCAAAGTCAGACTCGCCAGTTTCACATTGTTCTAGGCTTTTTGTTGGTTGCTGGTCAGTTTGTTTTTGCTGATGCTCTGTTAACTCTTTTGGAGGCGGTCCCAAATCTTCCTCAAGGGCCTCAAAAACTATGGGCGTTTCATCATCTGGTTGATGTTTTGTTTGAATAATGGGCTGTGGTCTAGGGGCAAGGCGTCGATAAGGTTTGCGTGGTATTTGTTGGCTTATGGTTTGTTGGTGGGCCGCCAATCGTTCGCTTGCAGCCCGCTTCAACCTGGGGTCGGTTGAATGGGCCATTGCCCTGTTTCGCAGGTCAAATGTTGATATTCCAGCTCTTGTAAGTAAGTTCACAGCCTTGGAAGATGTGGTCTTGGTAATCGCCATCAACAGGTGAAGCGATGATACCTGTGGTGCGCTGATGTTGGAGGCGTGTAGTGCCGCATAGCTCATAATCAGGTCTATAGTTGATTCATTTTCGTTAGGTGCGTCTTTAAGACGGGCTAGTAAAAGCTCCATCTGTACGCTTTTTTCCAGCAAAACCGCTTGTGCATGACATGGGATTGTGTACATGGCCAAAAGCAGGTGGGTGCTGTCGAGGACCTGGCCAGCACGTTGTGCAATATCACAGGCTGCTTCAAAAACTGCACTTGATTCGGCGCTTAATGGAATATTTAAAGTCATTGCAAATATGACGTGATCAAACCTGAATGTTTAAGTACCAGTCAAAGGCCAGAAGTGTCAAGGCCCAAATTGACATCTCCAATGCAACCCACACCATACACCTGCTCCTGATCCTGTCCCTGTTCCTGTTACAGATCCTGCTAATTTGTCTGTTCTGGCTCCTGATTGTTTGTTCTTTTTGGCGTTTTATCTCTTCGTTACAGTTTTAAAACATGTCCGGGGGCATCCTTCCGGACCCAAAATCTCCCGTAGCCACCCCGACTGTCGGCAACTCCCGATAGCGCCCTCCAGGATTGCCCCCGGACCATGTTGCCGGGTGCCCTATCGACCTCTTTTTTAGCTCCGGATCCTGCAGAACAGCACGGTCATCTCCCTGTCCCTGTCCCTGCCCCTGCCCCTGTCCCCGCCCTCCTGACCCCGCCCCCAGCAACGAATTTGGGGATTTTCACCATAGACGTTAGAATGTTGCGTTGAAAAGGGGACGCCGATGTTCGCCGAAATTCCAGCAGCCAGGCTTTCGCGAAGCAAAAAGTGGATTGGCCATTTTGTATTAGCTCTTTTCACGCTGTTTTTGGCCTCTTGTGCAGGCCACAGTCTGCGCTCCCATTGTCCTGGGCCGGATGGCTGTGGCAGGGTGGATTTAAGGGAAGCCGAGGGTGTGCAAAGTACCGGCCGGCTTTTGCCTGAAGACAGCTTAAATACCTTGCCTTTTTCATCTGTTGCCAGAGAACACCCAACAATTGGCCGCCTTAAAGGGCACGGCTCGCTATCCATTGGCAGGATAACTCGCGGAATTTTGGTCAACGGAGCCATGCTGGATCTGAAAGGCGAGCATCACCAGGTTTTGGAGACCCAAGCTCAGCGACAACTTGTTTGTGGGACAGATGAACTGGTTGCTGTCATTGAAAAAAGCGCAAAGAAAGTGGCAAAGGCTTACCCTGGCGCCGTTCTAACTGTCGGGAATATTGGCAGATGTGGTGGAGGACCAATTCCATACAGCGTTTCCCACAATAGCGGTCGTGATGCCGACATCGGATTCTACCTGTTGGGTCCAGACGGCAAACAGTATATTCCCAAAGGTCTTGTTAAGCTTGATTCCCGGGGAACAGCTATTGATAACGGAGTTCCAGTTCGGTTTGACACTAAAAAGAACTGGGCACTTGTTAAGACGCTTTTGTCAGATAGCTTGGTTTCAGTGCAATGGCTCTTTGTTTCGAAGGGGTTGCGTAAATTACTGCTAAAACATGCCGAGGCTATCGGTGAACCTGCGGATCTGATTGCCAAAGCAGGGGAAGTGCTTGCTCAACCTGCCAGATCGTCTCCTCATAACGATCACTTTCATCTGCGTATTTATTGTTCTGCAGACGACCAGCTTGAAGGTTGTGTGGATTTTGGCTCAAACCGTTCGTGGTATGCAGGCCCAAACCCAAAAGTGTCTGCCAGGATCAAGGAATTGATTCGCTTGAGTCGTTCGAATGATCCCAAAGTCAGGCGTGATGCTGCCATTGTGTTGGGCCGCATGGAAGATGAAGCGGCTCAAAATCGCATATTTCAGATGTTGTCGGATAAAGACGAAGCAGTAGTTCACCAGGCAGCCATTGCAATCAAAGAATACAGTGCTCCTACGGATCCAGATCGGATTATAAAAGTGTTGCTAAGGCATGAAAGCGACACTGTTGCAGGCCATCTGTTTAAGGCATTGACAGCATTCAAGAGGCGTACACAAACCAAGGCACTTTTGAAGCTTCTGGCAAGCGGGCGTCAGCTTGAGTTTGACATGGAGGTCTTTAAGTTTACCTCTCCAGTCAGAGATGTGGCCTTGGATCGTTTGTGTAAAGTCACCAAAAGAAAGGCCGCGATTACCCTTGCTGGAGCTTTAAGTATGCCAGGGGTTGATGTGGCGGCAATTGACGATAGATTGCGAATTTTAACTGGAATGAATCCTGACACTGAGACAGAATCTGATATGATTCGCATCTGGCAGGAATCGACCGGAGTTTCTGAGGGGAATAAAAGGTGGTTCAGATAATACTCAGGGACGGCATACAGCCCAGCGGGGGAAGTTAATATGGCGAAGATCTTATTTGAGGATGACTTGGGAAATTCCCACCTTGTTCCCTTCGACAAGGCTGAAATCACGGTTGGGCGGGCCACCGATAACGATGTGGTGCTGCCAGATCGAAACATTTCCCGTCATCACCTGTCTGTGCGCCAGGAAAACAAGCACTTTGTTGTTTCACCCGTCAAGGCTAGATATGGCGTTGAGTTCGAAGGGAAATTGGTCAATCACGACCTAGAGTTCGCAATTGGTGAGAGTTTGAAGGTTGGTGACTATGTTGTGACCTTCATGGAGGTGGACGAGCAGGTTGTCGAGTCCAAGAAGCTGACTGTCAAAAATGAGCCAGTGTTTGACTTGGAGACTGCCATCAGGGAAGGCCGCGTTAGTGACTTCTACGAAGAAGATGAAAAGAAGATCGTGCGGGACAACATAATTCGTTTGGTGGTCGCGGTTGTGCTGTTGGTTGTAGCGGTTGGTCTTGGGATTTTCTTTTATAAAGGCTTCGTCGCGGATCCTGAATGGGACTTGCCAACCAAGCCAGAGCAACATGCTGTCCCAGTCGTCCAACCGGAACCACAAAATGAAGTCCCAACAAATTGATAACCTAGCTTCTGATGAACTGGCGGCGCACCTAGTTATCCTGGGTTTTGACGGCCCAAAACTTCCAACAGAGGTTGGATATTGGCTAAAAAAAGGCCTAGCTGGGGTTGCCCTTTTTAAACGCAACATTGTTGATCGCAATCAAGTTCGCAGCCTCTGTGACCAAATCTATGAGGCAGCTTACCCAATAGTTCCAATCATTTCAGTTGATCAGGAGGGTGGGCGGGTCCAAAGATTAAGAGGGCTTCTAACAGAAGTGCCTCCAAGTGCAAAAATGGGTGATGACCAGTACTACTGGGGCAAAACCATTGGCCAAGGGCTTGCTGAATTAGGGTTCAACCTTGATTTTGCGCCAGTTTTGGATGTTCACACTAATCCTGCAAATCCCATAATTGGTGATAGAGCCTTTTCTCAAGACCCCCAAAAGGTTGCAGTTTTAGCACTGGAGTTTTTGGCAGGACTAAAATCCACTGGGGTAAAAGGCTGTGGCAAACATTTTCCTGGCCACGGTGATGCCAACAAAGACAGCCACCTTGAGCTTCCTGTCCTTGAATTGACGCAAGACGTGTTATTTCAACGAGAATTGGTCCCCTTTAAGGCGGCCATCGATGCTGGAATCGAGATGATAATGACGGCTCATTGCATGCTTAAAGCGATTGACCCCACATACATCGCAACTTTGTCCAAGATTTTATTGACAGACATTCTCAGAAATAGGCTTGGATTTGAAGGCTGCATCATAACTGATGACCTTGGAATGGCGGGAATTTCCAAGGGATACACGATGCAGCAAATCACGGCCTATGGGTTGGACGCTGGAATTGACTTGTTTTTACACTGTGGTGCGGCCTTGGAAGGCATCGCTGTCATCGAAAACTTACAGCGATTAATTGAAACTTCTGAAGAATCCAGGGCACTAGCCATCAAAGCCGCACAACGGGTTGAAGCCTTTCGATTTGGTTTGCAGAGGTTTTCTTATAGCTAGTAGGCTGCTAAGCCTATGATTAAATGTTTTCAATGGGTTAAGGCTGGGGATCTGTGTTGACCTTCCAAATTCCTACTTCCACCGGCCCTGGACGATAGTTCTGCATACAGTCTGGTTCAGCAACAATAGTTTTAACGTGAACTGGGCTCATTCGGCCTAGCTGTCGTTCAATGAAGACGCATTCAGACCTCATGCCATCGCCGTTATCTGACTCAACAGGATTGTTGCGATCATGGCACGCCAAGGGGCGTAGATAATAAAGACACGGCGGAAATGGACGTCTTAGTTCCTCAAAATCCTTCAGGGCGTACCAATGGACCAACTTATGGCGTTCCATAGTGGCCCATGTTGGAACCCCTACTCCTGATTTTTTGGACATTGCAGGCCAAATCAAGACGCAGCCTTCTGGGACCTGTTCAATTCCCTGTACAAGTACCTTGGTTTCTTTTTGGGGGCCAAAGGTTTTAAACATAGGGCCTGGATCTAGGGCTATTATTCCAATCAGCAAAGCTAGGATTATCCCGTTTCGTAAAGGCTTTGGTACTTTTGGGATATATTTGCGGGCTAGGGATGAAATCGCTGTTAGCCCGGCACCTGAGAGTGCTAAAAACCAAGGTTGAGCAGGCAACTGCAAGCGAATTGCGTCCATTCTGCCAGCACCACCAGATAACAATACATAAATCAAAGCCGACAGTAAAAGGGCCCAAGCCGCTGGAATGGTGCGTTTTTTAAAGTGTAGCGATACAAAACCAAGCATTAACAGAAATCGAAAAACGTAAGGGGTCAGTTCAGTGGCGAAATATGCATTGGAAACTGTGTCCAGGTTTGGGGTCATATGAAAAAGCATATCGGGTTTAAGTGCGAAGATTTGTGAAAACCAGTTGTTTGCAGGTCCAATCCCATAAACAATGTTGTTGACAGCCTGTAAAGTTGGTTCAAGGACCAGCAGTAAATAAAACCAAAGCCCCACCCATGGCCACGGCGTTTTTAAGTAGCTTCGTCCATCTGAACGGCTGATTAAGACCGCGAAAATGGTCAAAGGGGAAAAGAGCATGAAGGGTTGGAAATGGGCCGAGGTAGCAGCCAAGGCAGCACTAGCAAAAATGGCTAGATGGCTTTTATATTTACTAGCTAGTGCAGCAAACAATGGTGCCAGTATCAAGAAAAAAATCCCAATTACCATTCGCTCTTCGCTGTGACCAAAGTACACAAAGCCGGGTAGCAAAGCAGCTAGAATCATCGTCCATCTGGCGGTTGAGGAGCTTGGCACAAAGGCTTTGGTCATGAAAAAGATTGCCGGGACGGTCAAAGTCGACACAACCGCTTGGATGGTCAAAACTGTAGTAAGCGTCCTAGGAAAAATCTGAAGTAGAGGAATGTAAAAGGCCCATGGACCATTTCCGTGAAGGTCTGCACCGCTAGGTGGCGCAAATAGGATGCTATTGATGTAACGATGGCCATGACCGTTAATCCAACCTGGAACTATTGATTCTCCAACGGTTCGTAAGATAAAGGCAGTAACAGTTGCGATTAAAATCCAGATCAGGTCTGTTTTGCTAATTGATAGTAACTGCTTATTTCTACGCCAAAGTTTCAAAGAAGCGGCTACAGACAAAATCAACGCCAAAAGCATCACCAAGCTGGAATATGATGTAGCGCTTATTGGTAAAACGGCTGGTTCAAATCGATCTGTCATCTGCGAGGCTTTGGGGATACCTTCCCAAGTCTTTAGTAACCCATCTTTTTGGGCCACAGTCCACAGATCCTCTTTTACTGTTTGTGGTTTAGTCCAAAATCCGCTCTTGGGTTGATTAGATGTCAGCAAATCGAAGATCTGGTTTACCAAAGCTGTAGATTCAGTATGAGATATGTCCTTGGATTCTATGTCTAATGTGAATAAGGATGCCTCTTGGGTTGGAGGACTAATCAAAACACTGGCTTTATGACGGCCACGTTCAAAAGATGCTGTCACCTGATCATTTGAGGTTTGCAAACCTACAAATGTCCATCCCCCGAGGTCTCCACTTGCGATGATTTTATGGATGGTTGCAGCAGATGATGCTGTAAGTATTAGATTTTGAGGTTCATCTGCGAAAGTATTTGTACTAATGGTTAAGCCCAAAAGCAGTAACAAAAAGGTTTTATGGATGGTTGATGTGTTTCGCAAACTCGCCTGCTTGAATGAACGTAACTTACGCAAGACCATAGCCAAATCCAGGCTACCAAGACTTTAATCCATTACGCATGTAACTGCGAGTTTGGCTGGCCCTATCTGGGCGTTGGGCAGGCCTGCCTTATTTCATCTCCCAAACCGGAAAATGTCTTGTGGAAGTAGTCGCTAAATTCGGCTGCCAACTTGGACGCCCGTTCGTCGAATTTTTGAGGATCTGCCCAGGTGTTTTTGGGTTTCAAAATGGAGTTATCTTCAAGACCAGGGCATGAATCTGGGACCAAGACCTTGAAAATTGGGTCTGGAGTAAACTCAACATCTTTTAGTTTGCCAGACAGGGCCGCGTCCAGCAGATGGCGAGTCAGGGTGATGTCCATCCTTTTGCCTTCACCAAATGGCCCGCCACTCCAGCCGGTGTTCACTAGGTACACTTCCGAGTTAAATGTGGTCATCTTTTCACCAAGCATGTCAGCGTAATCGCTTGGATTCCTGGGCATAAATGGTGCGCCAAAAAAACGGCTGAAGGTGGATTTCGGGTCAACAACACCACGTTCGGTGCCTGCGAGCTTGCTGGTGTAACCCATTAAAAACCAAAACATTGCCTGGGCTTTAGTCAGTCTTGCTATAGGTGGTAGAACTCCGTTTGCGTCGGCTGTCAAAAAGACGATTGTGGTTGGATGTCCTGCAACTGGAATGGGTTTTACGTTTGAAAGCACTGACAACAAGTAAGCGCCTCTTGAATTTGGCGTTAGGCGCTCGTCATCCAAGTTAAACTTGCCGTTAGGCAGCATGAATGCGTTTTCAACGATGGCTCCGTGGGTGCGCCAATCCTCTTCATGGAAAACCGCTTCATAGATGTCAGGCTCCTTTTCCTTGCTTAGATTAATCAGTTTTGCATAACAGCCGTACTCAAAGTTGGCCACCCCTTCATCGGACCAGCCATGTTCATCGTCGCCCAAAAGCTTTCGTCTTGGGTCAGCTGAAAGTGTGGTCTTACCAGTACCAGAAAGGCCAAGCATTAAGGCCACATCCCCATTCTCGCCTTCATTAGCAGCACAGTGGATTGGCAAAATTCCTTTGGCAGGCAGGTAGTAGTTCATGACGGTAAAACCAAGTTTTTTGATAGTTCCCAGGTATGCGGAACCAATCACTACGCCCAACCGCCGATCAAAATCCATTGCTACACACATGGTTGAAGTCTGTTTCGTTTTTGGGTCGATCCTCAGGCGGCCTGTATATCGATTGAGATCCAACTTGTGATCAGGCAAAGCCAACAAAGTAAAGGGTTGATCCTTAAAGACATCACCAAATCCGCCGTCTGGAATAGGCCGAAACATCGTTGTGGTGAACAGTGAAGCAAGTGCCTTGTCAGTGTAAACATTGATTGGAAGCGCCCATTTTGGAGCTGCCCCCAAGGCTCGTTTGGTTAAAAAGACGGTGTCGGCTTCTTGCAACAGTTTGAGGGCATCTTCCAACAGCATCTCAAAGGTGTCTGGGGTGATTGGTATGTTGTTGGCTGCTTGCCAGTCGATATCCTTTTCAGATTCAGGATTTCGCACAATCACCGTGTCTGCTGGGCTTCGACCAGTTGATTCTTCAAAGGTCCAAGTCGCCAAAGCGCCGTTGGCTGAGGCGATGGCTTCGCGGCGGGAAATAACAGCTTGGATCAAGTCTTCCCTAGAAAGGTCCTGCTTGATATTTTTCAAGTTGAGCAATGAATTTAGAACTGATTTTTGCATGTTGAAACCCCTTCAAAAAACTAGCAGGATCTTTTAGCACATAGAGCTGAGGATTCAAAGGAAAAGGGCAGTGAACAGGTCGGTTGGAGCGGGGGCAGGGACAGGCGGCAGGGGGCAGGGGGCAGGGGCAGGGACAGGCGGCAGGGGGCAGGGGGCAGGGGCAGGGACAGGCGGCAGGGGG
>DUVQ01000025.1 GCA_012840965.1 Oligoflexales bacterium
CGTTCAAACGGCAAATCCCAACATCGCCATTGGCCAATTCACATTTTTCAGGCGAACACCTTGGATTTAGCACTGAGCCACATGGGTCCTTAGGGTCCTCCGGCTCATCGCAGATGCAGTCACCAGCATCTGTCAGTTTGCAGATTCCCTCAGTTCCATCGGCCATTTTGCATTTTTCAGGCGAACACCTTGGATTTAGCACTGCGCCACATGGGTCGTTAGGGTCCTCTGGCTCATCGCATATGCATTCGTTGGCAGCGTTCAGTTTGCAAATTCCCTCAGTTCCATCAGCCATTTTGCACGCTTCAGGCGAACACCTTGGATTTAGCACTGCGCCACATGGGTCAGTTGGGGCCTCTGGCTCGTCGCAGATGCATTCGTTGGCAGCGTTCAGTTTGCAGATTCCCTCAGTTCCATTGGCCATTTTGCACGCTTCAGGCGAACACCTTGGATTTAGCACTGAACCACATGGGTCGGTTGGGTCCTCTGGCTCATCGCAGATGCAGTCGTTGGCAGCGTTCAGTTTGCAAATTCCATCAGTTCCATCGGCCATTTTGCATGCTTCAGGCGAACACCTTGGATTTAGCACTGCGCCACATGGGTCAGTTGGGGCCTCTGGCTCGTCGCAGATGCAGTCGCCGGCATCTGTCCGTGTGCAGATTCCTTCAACTCCGTTGGTCATCGTGCATTTGTCAGGCCTACATTCAGGATTCAGCTCCTTACCACATGGGTCCTTAGGGTCCTCTGGCTCATCGCAGATGCACTCGGCGGCAACCATTATGCAGATCCCCTCTTTCCCGTTGGCCATCGGGCATCTTTCAGGTTTACATTCTGGATTCAGCTTTTCACCACATGGGTCCTTAGGGTCCTCCGGCTCATCGCAGATGCACTCGGCGGCAACCATTATGCAGATCCCCTCTTTCCCGTTGGCCATCGGGCATCTTTCAGGTTTACATTCTGGATTCAGCTTTTCACCACAAGGGTCTTTATCTGGATCCACTGGATTTTCTTCAGGTTCACAGTAACAAAACCCCTCCTTATATCTTGTGCACTTGCCAGGTAAACCTTCCTCGGTCACACAATCCTTTGGTTCACACTGCGGGTTATTGCCTATGACACATGGATCCTGCACAACAGAATCTTTGTCACTGCATATGCAATTCAGCTTGCTGTCGAGACGGCACAGACCATAGTCTCCTGAAGGTGTGGTGCAAGCATTTGTCTTACACATTGGGTTTAAAGCCTCTCCACACTCCTCAGATTCCGGCATCCCGTTGTCGTTGGCAGGTGGAGTCCCGTCGTCCGTCGCCGGATCTTCTGAACCTGGACACCCCAGCGCCAGTACGGACGCAATCACTAACAACTTAGTAATTCTTGATAACGACATGCGTTCCCCCTGAAAAAAGACGTTAGGAAAATGCTAGTGAATTTTTGGTGTGGAAGTCAATAAAAAAACAGTGTCTGACCAGCGCCTGGGTCTGAACTTCTATCCCGCCCCCGTCCCTGCCTCCTGTCCCTGTCCCTGCCCCCCGCCTAGCGCCAGCCGGCCAGGATGCGCATGTAGTTTGCCCGCTCAAAGGCCTCGGGATTGGGGCTTTTTAGCAGGCTCATGCTGCCTTTCATTTGGGTCAGTGACTCGTACTCTTTTTTCTGCATCCAAGCCTTCATGTCCTCTCGGATGGTCTTGATCACTTCTGGCCCGTTTTGCAGCGCTGCCGAAACTATCTGAACCGAGTCAGCGCCAGCCATGACAGCCTTGATCGCGTCAGCCCCAGTATGCACCCCACCAGTAATCGCAATCGAAGCGTCAATCTGCTTATGCAGGATGGCAGTCCATCGCAGACGCAGCAGCAGCTCTGAAGAATCAGACAGCTTCAAAGTCGGCACTGCCTCCAATTCCTCGATGTCGATGTCTGGCTGGTAGAAGCGGTTAAATAGCACCAAACCTGACGCACCCGCCTTGACCAACGAAACTGCGAAGTTTCTAAGCGCGGTCAGGTAAGGAGACAGCTTTACGGCCACTGGAATGTTGATGGCCGATTTTACCTGGGATACGATTTCTAGGATACGACGCTCAACTAAAGCTGCGTCCACCTCAAAGGCTTTGGCAACATAGTAAATATTCAGCTCCAAAGCATCAGCCCCAGCCTTTTCGATTTCCTTGGCATACTCGACCCAGCCTTCTCCACTTGAGCCGTTCAAAGAGCCGATAACTGGGCAAGAAACCAGTTGTTTTACCTTCATAATCTGCTCAAGGTAAGCCTCTGGTCCCAAACGATACTCAAGGGGCTCCGGGAAATAAGACTGCGCCTCCGCGAAGGAGTTTGCATGCAGCTCCATGCTTTCAACCGTCCCGATCTGCTCTCGGATTAGTTGCTCTTCAAAGAGGCTGTGCATGACAATAGCTGCGGCCCCTGCGTCTTCCAGGCGTCGCACTTGGTCCAAATCATCAACCAGTGGAGAAGCCCCAACGGTGATTGGATGGGGCAGGTCCAGGCCAAGATACTTTGTTGAAAGGTCCATATTACCCTCCGTTGTGATCAGTCGATCATCTCAAACAAATTCCACCTAGGACGCCGGCTCAGAAGAGTCCTTGTCCGCAGTCGGAAGATACATCGCCGCCAACTGCTGGTAAACGGCGAATCTGTTAGTCGTCTCCTTTTGAGCCTGGGTCATCAAGCGATTGAATCGCGAAGGATTGGCCCTTTCAACCATGCGGTAACGAGTTTCGTTTCGCGCATAGTCGGCTATCGACATGGTTGGCTCACCACTATCCATCTGCAGTGGGCTTTGCCCTTCTGCCATGCGTCGCGGATCCCAGCGGAACAGTGGCCAGTGACCAGATTCCACAGCCAGTTTTTGCTGGTTTGGACCGTTTAGCATGTCAATTCCATGGGCGATGCAGTGGCTATAGGCAATGATAATTGAGGTGCCTGGATAGCTTTCAGCCTCCTGGAAAGCCCGGACCGTCTGGGCATCCTTGGCCCCCATGGCGACCTTGGCCACGTAGACATTACCATAGGCCATGGCCATCATTGCCAAGTCCTTCTTGCCGATTTCCTTTCCAGCCATTGCAAACTTGGCTGATGCTCCCATTGGAGTGGACTTGGAGGCCTGTCCACCAGTGTTTGAGTAAACTTCGGTGTCCAAGACCAGGATGTTGACATCGCGACCTTGAGCCAGGACGTGGTCCAGGCCACCGTAGCCGATGTCATAAGCCCAGCCGTCGCCACCCAGAATCCACACTGATTTTTTAACCAGATAATCTGCCAAAAGGTCAAGCCTAGCAGCCTCTGGTGTGTTGATGTTCTTCAAGGCTTTGCGCAGTTCTTCGATGCGAGCGCGCTGTTCCTGCAGGCCAGCCTCTGAGGACTGGTCGGCCTCTAAAATGGCAGTCACCAACTCTTGACCGATCTTGTCTGCCATTTTGTTAAGCAGAATCTCTGCCTGTTCCTTGTGATTATCAATAGCCAGCCTGTAGCCAAACCCAAATTCGGCGTTGTCCTCGAACAAGCTGTTGTTCCAAGTCGGGCCACGGCCATCAGCATTCTGGGCGTATGGCGTGGTTGGCAGGTTTCCGCCATAAATCGATGAACAACCAGTTGCGTTGGCGATCAGCGCACGATCGCCAAACATCTGGGTCAGCAACTTGACGTAGGGTGTTTCCCCACATCCAGCACAGGCACCGCTGTACTCAAACAGTGGGCGCATGAACTGAGTCCCCTTGACGTTTGCCTTCAGTTTGGTGCGGTCAGGGTCTGGAATGCTCAAGAAAAACTCGTAGTTACGAGCTTCTTGCTCACGCAGCGGCATCTGCGGTTCCATGTTGATGGTTTTGCGCTTTGGATCCGCCTTGTCCTTGACAGGGCATACCACCACGCAAAGACCACAGCCTGTACAGTCCTCAGGCGCGATCTGCAGGGCGTATTTCTGGCCCTTAAAGTCAGGTGCCTTGTAGTCGATTGACTTGAAGCTTTCTGGAGCACCGTCCAAGTACTTGGCATCAAAAACCTTTGGCCGAATCGCGGCGTGGGGGCAAATGATTGCGCACTTGTTGCATTGGGTGCACATTTCAGGGGTCCACACTGGGATTTCCAGGGCGATATTTCGCTTTTCCCATTGGGTTGTGGCTGTTGGCCAAGTACCGTCCTGCGGGAACACGCTGACAGGCAGGTCATCACCCTTATTGGCCATCATGACGGCAGACACGTTTTTCACGAAATCAGGTGCCTTATCCGATACAGTCGGAGGACGACGGCGATCAGTGGTCACCTTGCTCGGAATCTTTACTGCGTACAGATGTGACAAGGTGTGATCAACGGCCAGGAAGTTCTTCTTGACGATGACCTCACCTTTTTTGCCGTAGGTCTTCTCGATGGCGTTTTTAATCTGCTTGATAGCCTCATCTCGTGGCAACACGCCAGAAATGGCAAAGAAACAGGTCTGCATGATTGTGTTGATACGGACGCCCATTCCAGTGTCCCTGGCAACGGCGTATGCGTCGATTACAAACAGCTTCAGTTCCTTTTTGATGATGTCTTGTTGCACTTCCAATGGCAGATGGTCCCAGACCTCATCAGCAGAGTAGGGGCTATTAAGCAGGAATGTCGCACCTTTGGCAGCCATGCCCAGCATGTCGTATTTGTCTAAGAAGGTGTACTGGTGACAGGCCACGAAGTTAGCCTTGCGAATCTGGTAGGCTCCATTGATTGGGCGTGGGCCAAATCGAAGGTGGCTGATGGTGATAGCGCCAGCCTTTTTCGAGTCGTAAACAAAGTAGCCCTGACCCCAGTTATCTGTTTCTTCAGCAATGATCTTGATGCTGTTTTTGTTGGCGCCGACAGTACCATCAGAACCTAGGCCAAAGAAAACGGCTCGCACAACGTCATCGGGCTCAATGTCAAAGTCTTCATCAAAGTCCAAAGACAGGTTGGTAACGTCATCGTTGATTCCAACGGTGAACGTTGATTTTGGATCTTTTTTGCCAAGTTCGTCAAAGACGGCCTTGACCATGGCGGGGGTAAATTCCTTGGAGGACAAACCATAACGTCCGCCAATTACCACTGGATCCTTGGCAAATGGGGTGGTGCCAGCGGCTCGTGCGCTGTGCAGGGCTGCAACGACATCCAGGAACAGAGGCTCGCCCAACGCTCCAGGTTCCTTGGTCCTGTCAAGTACTGCTATGGATTTAACCGTTGTTGGCAGGGCCGCGATCAAAGCCGCAACGTCAAATGGCCGATAAAGGCGGACAATGACGACCCCAAGCTTTTCACCGCGGGCGTTTGCCCAGTCCACATATTCTTTGGTGGCCCCAGCGGCTGAGCCCATCAACATGACAACGCGGTCAGCCTCAGCGTGTCCGTAGTAGTCAAACAGTTTGTACTGGCGCCCAGTCAGCTTGGCAAAACGGTCCATTTCAGCCTGCACGATAGCTGGGCAGGCGTTATAGAACTTGTTGCCAGCTTCCCTGGACTGGAAGAAGGTATCCGGGTTTTGGGCTGTGCCACGAAGAATTGGCTTGTCGGGGGTCATTGCCCTGGCGCGATGAGCTGCGACCAAGTCGTCGGTTACCAGTGAACGCAGGTCATCGTCAGTCAACTCTTCGATTTTCTGGACTTCGTGGGAGGTTCTGAAACCATCGAAGAAGTGCAGGAAGGGTACTCGTGAGCGCAGTGTGGCGCCTTGCACGATTGCCGCAAAGTCGTGTGCCTCCTGGACGGTGCCAGATGAAAGCATCGCAAAGCCAGTATTGCGGCATCCCATAACGTCACTGTGGTCTCCAAAAATCGACAGCGCGTGGGTTGCCAAGGTTCTTGCCGAGACGTGCATGGCGAAAGCAGTGAGCTCGCCAGCAATCTTCAGCATGTTGGGGATCATCAGCAAAAGCCCCTGGGAGGCAGTGAAGGTGGTCGTCAGGGCACCTGCTTGGAGGGCGCCATGGACTGCACCGGCAGCGCCGCCTTCAGATTGCATTTCTGAAACTGAAGGTACCTGGCCCCAAATGTTTTTGCGGCCTTGGGCTGACCATTCGTCTGCCCATTCGCCCATATTGGACGACGGGGTAATGGGGTAGATGGCGACAACCTCACTAGTGCGGTGTGCCACAGATGCCGTCGCTTCGTTACCGTCGACGGTGATCATACGTCGCTTGGTCATCGTTGTTTGTCTCCTTTGGGCGGTTTGCCAATGGGCGCGGGCCCGTTACATGGGGAAATATCAAGCGAATCAGGTACTTTTGCTGGTTCGCTCCACGGCCGGGAGTCTATTTGTAGCGCTTACTTTTGTCAAGCTGTTTTGGGCCTGAAAACGGCATTTGATGGTGGCAATTCCACCCCTGTTCCCGCCTCCGCCCCCGTCCCTGCCCCTGTCCCTGATCCTGCGCCTGCCCCTGCCCCCGCCGCCTTTGTCCCGCCCCCAATCCTTAAATTGACACCGATCCCTGCCCAAACTACAATGTCGCCAGCTGGTTTTAGAACTTTCAATGAGGCTGCTGTATGCCAAATGACCCGAACAAACCTCAAGATAACGCTCGTTCAACTGGAAGTACCGATTTTTTACCGGCAAGGCCTGAACGTAGCTCATCAGTGGGAGACATCCTGCTTAGGGAAAAGTTAGTCAACGTCAAACAGTTGGAGGAGGCCGAAAGGGTTCGCGCCAGCGGTGAAAACGTTACCCACACCTTGGCGAAGCTTGGCTACCTGGAAGAAAGCCAGTTAATAAACTTTTTATCCAGACAATACGGAGTTCCATCCATCAATCTCGACGAGATGGAGATCTCTGACGATGTCATCAAGTTGGTGACCAAGGACGTTGCCCAGCGCCACAAATTGGTCCCAATTGCTCGTCAAGGAGCCATCTTGATCGTCGCGATGAGTGATCCAGGCAACATCTACGCGATGGACGACATCAAATTCCTGACAGGTCTTAATGTCGAGGTCGTCGTTGCTTCTGAAACCTCAATCATTGCCGCCTTGGAACGTTATTATGGCAAGACTGACTACGACGATGCCCTGCGTACCGTTTTCAGTGAAATCGCTGAAATGGACGGTGGAACCGCCGAGTACATAGACGAAGAAGACGAAGAAGACCTTGACCATCTAAGAGAAGCGACCGAAGAAGCGCCAGTTGTTCGCTTGGTCAACATGATCCTGGTGGACGCGGTCAATCGCCAAGCATCAGATATTCACATTGAGGCCTACGAAAAGGATTTCCGAGTCCGCTATCGCATGGACGGCGTCCTGTATGAAATCATGAAGCCGCCTTTGAAGCTGCGTAACGCCATCACCAGCCGCTTGAAAATTATGGCCCAGTTGGACATCGCCGAGCGGCGACTTCCCCAGGACGGCCGTATTCGAATCGTTATGGGACGCCAAAAAGAGGTCGACTTCCGAGTGTCTGTTTTGCCCTGTCTGTTTGGCGAAAAGGTCGTTTTGCGAATCTTGGATAAGTCAGCGCTTAACCTTGACTTGGGGGTCATTGGCTTTGAAGAGCGTCCGCTTAAGTATTTTCGCGAGGCCATTCATCAGCCCTGGGGAATGGTCTTGGTAACTGGCCCTACGGGTTCTGGAAAAACTACGACGCTGTACTCTGCGTTGTCTGAGCTAAACACCCCTAAGGACAACATCTCTACGGCTGAGGACCCGGTTGAAATGAACATCCCTGGGGTAAACCAGGTGCACGTTAGGGAAGAAATCGGGCTGTCATTTGCTGCAGCGCTGCGTTCATTTTTGCGTCAGGACCCAGACATCATCATGGTCGGGGAGATTCGGGACTTTGAAACAGCTGAAACTGCGGTCAAAGCCGCGTTGACTGGACACTTGGTCCTTTCGACTCTGCACACCAACGATGCCCCCTCCACCGTTAACCGTCTGTTGAACATGGGTGTGGAACCCTTCCTTTTGACTGCTACTTTGAACTTGATTGCCGCCCAGCGTCTGGTCAGGCGAATCTGTAAGGAATGCCGTGAGCCTATCGAGGTTCCCACAAAGACGCTCTTGGAGCTTGGATTTACGGAAGAAGAGGCTGCCACCGTGGTCCCCATGAAGGGAAAAGGTTGTCGGGTTTGCAACGATACTGGCTACAAGGGGCGAACGGGGCTTTACGAGATTATGCCAATTTTTGATGAGTTGAAGGAGTATATTCTGCAAGGATATTCAGCTCTTGAGTTGAAGCGCGAGGCCGTAAGGCTTGGAATGATGACCCTGCGAATGGCCGGCCTTGCAAAGGTTAAGGCTGGGGCAACTACGATTGATGAGGTGGTGCGTGTGACACGCGCCGATTAGGTTTGCAATGATGAGCCAGGATTCGGCAGGCAAACGAGGCCAATCTAACTTGGATATCCATCAGCTGCTTCAGGTGATGGTTGAAAAAAATGCCTCTGACCTGCATTTGACCGTGGGTTCTCCTCCTCAATTGAGGGTGGACGGGCTGCTGTATCCAGTGAAGGTTCCCCCCTTGTCTCCAGCCGATACTCAGCGACTTTGTTACGGTGTTCTGACTGATGCCCAAAGAAAGAAGTTTGAAGAATTTAACGAGATAGACCTGTCTTTTCAGTGGCGGGGTATCAGCCGATTTAGGGCGAATTTTTTCAGGCAAAGGGGCAGTGTTGCTGGTGCTTTACGCCAGATTCCTTCAAGGATTTTGTCTTTTCAGGAAATTGGACTTCCCCCGGTCGTTTCTCAGATGGTCGAGCGCCCCAGGGGGCTGATTTTGGTGACTGGGCCTACTGGGTCTGGTAAGTCGACGACTCTGGCATCCATGGTTGATGTCATTAATACCAAGCGTCGAGGCCATATAATCACCATTGAAGACCCGATTGAGTACCTGCACCAACACAAAAGCTGCATCGTAAATCAGAGAGAAGTTGGATCTGATACTGAAGGATTTGCACAAGCGCTTCGCTATGTTATGCGCCAAGACCCGGATGTCGTCTTGGTGGGTGAGATTCGAGACACTGAGACCATGGAAACGGCGTTGCGGCTGTCAGAGACTGGGCACTTGGTGATGTCGACTCTACACACAAACAGCACAGTCCAGACTTTGCACCGTGCGATAGACCTGTTTCCAGCTGACCAGCAAGACAGGGTCAGAACTCAGCTGTCATTTGTTTTGGAAGGTATCATCTGTCAGCAGCTGTTGCCTCGTGCAGACGGTAGAGGCCGGATCCTGGCGATAGAGTTGATGGTTCCAAATCCGGCCATTCGAAACTTAATCCGCGAAGGCAAGTCACATCAGCTATACTCGCAGATGCAGATGGGGCAAAGCAAGTTTGGAATGCAAACCATGAATCAGCACCTGTTGAAGCTTTTGCGTGATCGCCTGATCTCCAGGGATGAAGCCATTGCTAGGGCTGGGGATCTTGAAGAGTTTATGCAGATGTTGGCTCAAAGTGGCCTATAGAATAGGGAGGTTCCCATGAAATTTGCCTGGGAAGGTACCACCAGGGAGGGCCAGTTAAGAAAGGGTGTGGTTGACGCCGCCAACAAGGCTGAAGCAGAGGCCAAGCTGCGTCAATCTGGCATTACGGCTAGCTCGGTTAAAAGATCCTTGGGCTCCATCGAGATTCGACTGCCGAGGCTAGGTGGGGTCAAGACCAAGACGCTGGTTGTTTTTACCAGACAGCTTTCGACCATGATTGACGCTGGCCTGCCTCTGGTTCAGTGTCTGGACATCTTGGCCAGTCAGGAACCTGACCGTGACTTCCAGGAGGTCATTTATGGGGTAAAGGCTCAAGTAGAGCAAGGTTCGACCCTGGCCGAGTCGTTAAAAAAGTACCCCAAAGTTTTCGACACGCTGTTTGTCAGCCTCGTTGCAGCCGGTGAGGTCGGTGGTATCTTGGACACCATCTTGAACAGGTTGGCCCAGTACGTCGAAAAGTCGATGAAAACAAAGCAGAAGGTTGCCAGTGCCCTCAAATACCCAGCCTTCGTCTTGATAGCAGCTGGCGGCATCATGGTCGTCATGTTGTGGAAGGTCATTCCTTCCTTCGCGGGGATGTTCCAAAGTGTTGGTAATCGTGAGTTGCCTGCTATGACGCAGTTGGTTGTCAACATGTCCAACACTTTTATTGACCGACTGCCTTGGATTACCTTGATCTCGGTCGCCCTTGTCGTCGCATTCATTATGTTTAAGCGCTCCAAGTTTGGAGGCAGACTTCTTGATCTAATGTTGCTGAAATTGCCTGTATTTGGGACCCTGGTCAGAAAAGCGGCCATCGCTAGGTTTACCAGGACGCTTGGGACGTTGGTATCTGCCGGTGTTCCCATTCTCGATGGTCTTGAAGTCGTGGCGAACTCCGCTGGAAACAAGATTATCGAGGAAGGCGTCATGTTCGTCCGCTCTAAGGTCGCGGAAGGTAAAAACATTGCAGGTCCTCTTGAAGAGACCAAGATATTCCCAAAAATGGTTGTCCAGATGATTGGTGTTGGTGAGCAGACCGGTGCAATGGACGTTATGTTAAGCAAGATTGCAGACTTCTATGACGACGAAGTTGATGCTTCAGTTGATGCTATCACCTCTTTAATTGAGCCAATGATGATGATCGTGATTGGTGGCATGGTTGGGTTTGTTCTTATAGCAATGTACCTGCCTATCTTTGGCATGGCAGACAACCTGTCGGGCGGCTAGTAGGACGGTAGAAGATCAACAAATGGGGAAGGGGCAAACAAGCGATTGGGTGGATCTTTCATCTGGCGATTTTACTCCGGCTGCTAATACCAGACATCATTTAGGTAACGACGACGCAGATGATCGGGGCTGGTCTTTGACCCGAACAAAGCTTTTGTGGTTGTCTTCACTGCGCTTGATAACCATGCTGGTGCTAGTCACTGCGTCGGCCATTCTTGTTGGAGATACCACTGGTTCCATCCTCGATACTGTCCAAACGACTCTGATGTGGGTCGGACTTATTGCTGCAGTGCCATCAGCGCTTTATTTCCCGTTTTTGCTTACCGCCAGATCGAATCGACCACTGAATATCATTGCCATAATGCAGATGATCCAGGACGCGATTTTTGCAACCACAATGATCACTGTAACTGGAGGCAGTGGCTCAGCTTTTACCTTTTTCTATAGTTTGAACATCGTTGTTGCCGGGATAGTGCTTGGAAGGGCTGGTACACTTATTTCCATAGCTATATCGTTTTTGATGCTACTGGGAGTGGCCCAGTTTGAGCTTGGCAATTTTGTTATGCCCAGCTTTTTGGATGGGGTCCTAAAAAGGTCCTCGTTTAATGATGTCTTGTATTCGGTGGTGCTGAACTCCGCGGCATTCGCAGGCATTGGTGTTTTATCTTCTTATCTAGCGGAACAATTGCGAAAATCGGATATTGAGCGGGAAGGCTATCGTACAACTCTTGAAGACCTGAAGCAGCTGCATGAAAGTATTTTAGCTTCGGTCGAAACTGGCATTGTTTCATGTCGGCTGGATTATCGTATTTTGCACATCAACAGGGCCGCGCAGTCTTTGCTAAATCTCGAGACCGTACGAGTCCAAGGCATGCATCTTTTTGACGTTGTCCCCGAGTTTAGAGCGCCTATGGAAAGGGAACCTGCCGAAGATTTTGAGCTGAAATCTATGTCTGACGGTGTTGAAAAGTGGTTGCGGGTATCTACTTCGCCACTGATATCAAAGTCTGGGGAAATGATAGGAAGAATCATAAGCGTACAAAACGTGACGGCGATAAAGCAGCTTCAAGCCAAGATGAAGGCTGAGGAGCGATTGGCTACCTTGGGAAAACTTTCCTCTGTTGTAGCCCACGAGATTCGCAATCCGTTGGCGGCTATGTCTGCCTCGGCCCAGATGATAAAGATGGCTGGAAATCTTCAGCCTGATGATGAGCAGGCCTTGGAAATAGTTGTGCGCGAAATAGATCGCCTTAATGAATGGATTACAGACCTTTTGTATTTCGCCCGTCCTAAAGTGGGCCAAATCCGTGACATTGATTTACGGTCTGTAATTTCAAACATGATCTCGTTGTTGTCGAGCCTTGTAAACTTGGAAGGCTATGAGATTGTTTCACTTGTGGAGCCTGGTTTGTTTGTCAAAGGTGACCCTGACCGTATGCACAGGGCATTCATGAATCTGACCAAAAACTCCCTTGAAGCGATGTCAAAGGGTGGGGTTCTGAAAATTATTTCAAACACTTACATTGAAGATTCACAGCCTTGGGTTGATATCACCTTTGAAGATGATGGGTGCGGTATCCCCCCAGAAGAGATTGATCGCATTTTAGACGTTTTTTACACCACAAAACCAAGAGGTACTGGGCTTGGGCTTGCCACCGTAGCCCAAGTTGCTAAAGAGGTGCAAGGCCATATCTCGGTTAAAAGTAAGCCAGGGGTCGGAACCAGCTTCACCATAAAAATGCCCTTGATAGAGGCTAACTAATGTCCCAATTACGGTTCGATGTTAAGCAGGGACTGGGCCTAGTCGGTTCCATTCTCAGGCTGGACGCTGTTCATCGTCACGATTTGACGTTTGTTTCCAGTGCTGCTGTTCCAGGTGTCGCGAGGGCAGGGCGAGCCATTTGTTCGGAATTGACCAGGGGCTTGATGAGGGTGAATAGTCCTAAATTTCAGGCCCTTGTAGCGCCATACATGCGGCCGTTTGCGCTTGGTGAGCTTGAGTTGACCATGTTCCCTGCAGGCTATATTCCGGGGGCGGCTCAGCTGTTAGTGCAAGGGGCAGGGCAGCCTTTTTTGTATGTGTCTCATCTAAACTTAAGGGGTGGCGAATTGGCTCCTGGCCCTGTCTTTGTTGAGGCTCCGACTTTGGTGATTAGGGTTGGCGACGCTTCACATCCCAACCGCGAGCAGGCCTTGTCCGAGGTCGTGGATAGGGCGAAAGCGGTACTTAACGCAGGCAAAAGCCCTGTGTTTATGGCGCCACCAGTTGGAAAGGCCCAGCAGGTTATTAAAGCCCTTTTTGACAATGGGATTCCAGTAGCCGCCCATCGAAGCATTTACAAGGTGTCTAAAGAATTCCGGCAGTTAGGCTTTGATCCAGGCCCAGTTAGTCAAGTTGGTGAGATCAAGGCTGGGGCAAACGCTATTGTCTGGCCTTTAAACCTTCGTCGATCACCCACGATTGCAAGGGCTGCCAAAGACTTGGAATTGATTTTGCTTTTTGAAAATGCTGCTGATCCAAATGCGGTGTCTGGTCATTCGATAAGATATAGTAGTTTGCTCAGCTCTTCTGAAGTGCTGGAATTTGTTGGGATAACTAAACCAAAAACAGTCTACACAGTTGGGCCAGGGGCAAGTTCAGTGGCCGCCTTATTAAGTAAGCAGGGGATTTCAGCCCACGCCTTGGTTGATAAAGAACAACTAAACTTGTTTAGCTAGATGCTGGCTTTGGAGTTTACCCGGCTACGTGTGCCAAAATTGCCTTAAGATAATCATAAAAACGGGCAGTTGAGGAGATGGACACTTGCTCATCTGGGCTATGTGCACCCCTGATGTCTGGTCCAACGGAGATCGTGTCCATTCCTGGAAGACGCTCACCCAGGACTCCACACTCAAGCCCAGCGTGAATTGCAGTCACCAGGGGATCCTTGCCTGTTCGCTTCTTCCACACTTCCTTGGCGGTGGCCAGAATTTTCGAATTCATGTTTGGACGCCATCCAGGGTATGCCCCGGTCAGTTCAGCAGTTCCTCCAGCCAGTTCAACCGCGGCCTTCATAGACTGGCGCACCGATTCCATAGCCGATGCCACCAGTGAACGGCTGTTGCACAGGATCTTGGCCTCGTTGTCAGAAATAGTTACGATGGCCAAGTTCGTAGAGGTATCTACCAAGCCGGGGATATCTTGGCTCATTACCAGCGGCCCGTGGGGCAGTGCCAGCAACAGTCTCAACAACGTTTCGCCTTGGTCGATTGGGGCTTCAGTACAATCACAGTTTTCGACAACGATTTTGACGCCAGGATCTGAAAGGCCCAGCTCCTTGGCTATTTCCTTGTTGAAGTCGCCTATCGCTGCTTCCAGCTTGTCGCCGCAGTCCTTTTTAATCCACACACACGCAACAGCTTCCCTGGGGATGGCGTTGCGCTTGCTGCCGCCTTCAAAACAGGCGATTTTCAGCTTGCCTTCAAAGGCGCCAGCCGCAGCCAAAGCCCTTGCAAGGACCTTGATGGCATTTCCCTTCGCCTTGGCGATATCCAAGCCAGAGTGGCCACCCAACAAGCCTGACACCACAACCTTTTTGGGGACAAGACCCTCGGCAGCAGGAGTCCTGGTGATTGGCAGCGTCAAAGTGCTGTCTCCGCCACCTGCGCAGCCCACGAAAATGGTCCCTTCATCTTCGCTATCCAGGTTTAGCATGATTCTGCCCTTCAAAATCCCAGGGTCCAACTCGAAGGCCCCGGTCATGCCGGTTTCTTCATCGATAGTAAAAAGCAACTCAAGAGGGCCATGAACGGCGGTTTGATCCTCGGCAACAGCCATGGCTGCGGCAACTCCGATTCCATTATCAGCGCCTAGGGTTGTCCCCTTCGTGCGTATCAAATCACCATCGACATAGGCCGGGATTGGATCCTTGTAAAAATCCAGCTCAACGTGGGAATGTTTTTCCCAAACGATGTCCAGGTGCCCCTGAAGGACTACTGTTGGGGCTGACTCATGCCCCTTTGAGGCTGGAACAGCCACGGCGACGTTACCAACAGCATCAGTGCGGCAGTCAAAACCATGTTCCCTTGCCCAGTCGATGATGTACTCCCTGGCGGCTTCCTCATGCTTGGAGCCTCTGGGAATGGCAACCAGTTCTTCAAAGCGTTTAAAAAGTAGCTTAGGTTCTTGAGATCCGATTGTATTTGGCATGAACTTGCTCCTTGTTTCAAGAAATACACGGCCTGCAGAATATACGACCCAAAAACACAGCGCAAGTGATCGAGCAAAATTCACCGCCATCAGCCGGCCGGCTGGCTTGCCAAAAATCCGCTTGCCTATGTGTGAAAAGTTATTAACATTGAAAGCAACTTTGTTGGGAGCTGTAGATGCTGCGCTTTAGATTTCCATTTTGGGGTGCTTTCCTGGTACCGCTGGTGTTAATGACAGTCTCATGTGGGCCAAGTATTAAGGGGGTGTGGACTGGTTCTGGGGAGATCGAGGTTGCCCAATTCTATGAACTAAACCTGAATCTTGTTGAAAAAGCACCGTTTGCCCAATGGAAGTGGAAGGATGGTGGGGAAATTCTTTTAGCGGTATGTGGCCTTACTGAGACTGATGGTCGTGTCTCCTTCAAAATGGACGCTGTGCATAAGGCTACTGCTTGTCAAAACATGGTTGATCCATACACGTTTGAGGGCGAGCGGGGGCGAGACGTCATAGTTGGCAAAGTAAGCGATAAAAAAGGGCTACCGGTAGGACGATTCAGGGCGTTTAGAAATCCCAAATAGGTGGGTAGACACGATGGCTACATTACATTTTACAGATGAAGGTGGGGTGCAGCGGTCTGTTTATTGTGGAATCGACAAAAATGAAATACTTGTCGGTCGTAGTGGAGATATCGGTACTGGCAATAAAACGGTTTCACGGCTGCATGCCAAAATCACGTATGAAAACGGGGTGTTCAGGGTAAAAGACCTGGATAGTGCTAACGGCACCTGGGTCAACAAAAAACGTATTCGCGAGCACGTGCTTAGCCATGAAGACCAAATTGTTTTTGGTTCGTTTGAGGTGGTTTTCAGGCTGGACCCAATGGACATTGGTGAGCAAGCCAATGCAAATGAAAACGGGTCCTCGGTGACTCAAACTGATTCGTACCTTGAGGCCTTGACTCTGCCATCAGCGTTTGAGGAAAAACCGTCGCTATCGTCACTGTTGGAGGAGGATTTATCGATGGAGCAGCTATCAGTAGCTGATGACAGTGAAAACTACGGCAGTTCATCCGAAGAAAGCATTAAGCTTTTTGACACCTTGGAAGCTTGGCTTGATGAGGCCGCGGGTTCCTTGGCCAATTTGGAAAGCCAGCTAGTTGCCGCCAAGAAGAGCGGCAAGCCCCTTGACTTGGATGCTGCTTTGGCTGGCTCCAAGAGGGCTTCCAAGGGTCTCAAAGATATTAGTGCCTTGGTCGTAGTTGCAAGGCGCATTCTGGGCTGAGGTTTTGTTTAATTTCGTCATAGTTCCGGTGGTTTACTGATTGAGGGGGTTTTTATGAAGATTCGTTTGGCGTTGCTGATTACTTTGTGTTTTGCGGCTGTCAGTGTGAATGCCCAGCAGTTAAAGCCTGTTTCGATTGAGGACATTATGGGGCTGGACATGCTTGGTGCAGTGACGCCTGATGCTAAGGGTGGGGTTATATTGCAGATCACTACATGGGATGGTGGTGAGCGCTTTTTGCGTGACCTGTGGTACCTGGCCCCAAGTGGTGAGATGTCCCAGCTGACTTTTGGGGGGACTGGCGGTGGTTCTCACGCTTTGTCGCCTGATGGCAAGTCGCTTGCCTTTTATGGTAAACGAAACGGAGTGGATGGTATTCACGTTTTGCCCTTGTCTGGTGGGGAGGCTCGGACTTTGATGGCCCTGCCTGTTTATGCTGACAACCTGCGCTGGGCTGCAAACGGCATCTTTTTTACAGCCCCTGTTTTTCCAGATTGCGCTGCTGATTTCAAGTGTACAACAGACCGCCACGAGCAAGTCGCCAAGGGTACAAGTGCGCTGGTTTACGAGGAATTGTACTACCGTCCCTGGAATACTTGGGCGGATGGGACTCATAACGGGTTGTTTTTGCTGAATGTTGGGGATAACAGCGTGAAAGCAATCGCGGTAGGAAAGTTTGATGTCCCGCCAATTCCTTTTGGGGGGCCTGAAGATTACGACGTTTCCAAGGATGGCAAGGTGGTTGTGTATGCGGCCAAGAAGGTCGACGATCCATGGATTTCCACGAATGACGATATCTTTGAGGTTGTAGATGGGGTTGAGCAAAATCTAACAGCTGCCAATCTTGCATCTGACAGGGCCCCTAGGTTGTCTCCAGATGGTTCAAAGATAGCCTTTGCCTCTCAGGCCATTCCAGGTTTTGAATCGGACCGGATCCGTTTAAAGATTTTGGATAGGAAGACTGGGGATATCATTACTATCGCTGACTCTATTAATAACTGGATCTTGGGTTTCCAATGGCTGCCTGATGGTAAATCCTTGGTCGTGTTGACTGAAGAGGAAGGACACCTGCCGCTTTACAAAGTTGAGGCCAAAAAAGGTGGCAGTGCGACTCGTTTGGGTGGGCGTTATGTTTATAAAAGCCCTGTTGTTACAGCCGATGGAAAATCGGTGTTGGCAACCCGCCAGACGATGCTAGATCCGCCAGATCTTTACAAAATTGACCTTAAGACTGGTAAAGAGACTAGGCTGACGAACTTGAACCGCGAAAAGCTGGCTGGTCTTGAGCTGCCAAAGGTCGAAGAGATTCGATGGGAGGGGACTGTAATCGATGGTAAGGCCCAGCCTGTTCATGGATTTTTGGTGGTTCCTCCTCAAGCTTCCAAGGCGACTCCTTTGCCTCTGGTGGTTTTTATTCATGGTGGTCCGCAGGGGTCTTTCCTGAATTCATATCATCCGCGCTGGAATCCGTTGCCGTTTGCGGCCCAAGGGTTTGTAGTGGCGCTTCCGAATCCGACTGGTTCTACGGGTTATGGTCAAGATTACGTGAATAATATCAGTCGTCATTGGGGGGATCGTCCATATGAAGACATCATGAACATGGTGGAGGTGCTTAGCGAGCGTCCTGAGATTGATGGGACGAAGGTGTGTGCGATGGGTGGTTCATATGGTGGGTATATGGCGAACTGGATGGAGGCAAAGGCTGGCGAGCGTTTCAAGTGTCTGGTGAGTCATGCTGGTCCTTCGGATTTGGCGGCGAAGTATGGGACGACTGATGAATTGTGGTTTCCAGAGTGGGAGATTGGGGGGACGCCTTGGGATGTTCCGCAGGAGTTTAAGAAGTGGTCTCCAGTGACTTACGCGAAGGATTTTAAGACTCCGATGTTGATAATTCATGGGGCGAATGACTTCAGAGTGTCGTTGGAGCAGGCTCAGATAATGTTCCAGACGTTGCGACGTGTTGGGGTGAAGTCAAAGCTAGTGGTGTTCCCAGATGAGGATCATTTCATCAACAGGCCAGTGAACCGGCGTTTCTGGTACCACACCATCGAGGACTGGCTGCGGACGCATCTGAAGTAGAGGCCCTGTTCCTGTCCCCTGATCCAGCTAATTTGTCTGTTCTGACTCCTTATTGTTTGTTCTTTTTGGCGTTTGATCTCTTCGTTACAGTTGTAAAACATGTCCGGGGGCATCCTTCCGGGCCCAAAATCTCCCGTAGCCACCCCGACTGTCTCTTAGTGACATCGTCCGGGCGAGATATACGATTGCTAACGTGTACGTTCATCCTTTTGGCCCGGAC